>CAZZBI010000433.1:0-3854 GCA_964652385.1 uncultured Pirellulaceae bacterium
CCGCATTTCATGAACGGGCCGCACGGTTTCACGACGTGATAGTTGGTCACGCAGAAACCGTCCGGAGTGAGCAGGACGCCCGAACCGCCGCCGCGTCCGTCGCGACTGAAGATCGCGACCGTCGCGGCGCGAGCCCGAGCGATCACCTCGATCCGCCGAGTCTGTTCGGCAACGACCCGCTCGAGCGCCTCGTCGGCCGCGCAGGGCAATGGAGCGATCGACATGGTCGCCGCCAGCGCGAGCAGGATGGCTGCCGAGGAAGCGACGCGAGTGGAGCCGCGCGATGCCCAGCGACACGGAGAGCTTTGCGAGCGATCGTTCATTTCACCAGCCTCGGTTCGCACCAGTGGAGACGATCGCCCAGATCCCCTCCCTCCGAGAAATCGATCCGTACCGCCAGTCGCGCGATGTCGCCGATCTCGACATCCAAGCGGACCGGTTCGGGGTCGGCCCCGGTGATCCGCCCTTCCCATAACGTCCGGCCGTCCCCTTCGATCACGACCAGCACGTCGCCGCGCGGTCGCGATTTGGGGTCGATTCCCATCCAACCGACCAGACGGGAATAGCCCTCCGGAACGCGATAGACCAGTCGTGTGCGGCTTCGCAGTGCCAGTC
Organism: uncultured Pirellulaceae bacterium; assembly: GCA_964652385.1. Taxonomy (GTDB): domain Bacteria; phylum Planctomycetota; class Planctomycetia; order Pirellulales; family Pirellulaceae; genus UBA11682. Next base: position 616 of record CAZZBI010000433.1, read on the forward strand.
CGCGCGAAAAGCTCCTCGTCCCCTCGCCGCTGCCGAATCCCGAGGCGCTTTCGAGCGTCAACGCCTCGCCCGAAAACGACAGGTTCCGTTCCATCGCGAACAGGGACGAGAGACTCTGCTGCGACTCGGGCGAGACGTCACCGCCGCTGATGAACGGCGTCCATTCGCTGGTCGTCGGTTCCAGATCGACCAGGGACAGGACACGTCCCGCCTGAAAGTCGATCGAGCGGAGTTCCTTCAGCGGCACTTCGAGATCGACTCCGCCGACCGAGCGCCAGCGAACCCCGTCCGGCATCGCTTCCCACGAACGGACCGGAATGCGACTCCCGTCGGTCAGATCGACCGACGCGGCGACACTCCCCAGCCGCCGACCGGGTGGATGATACGGTACGAGCCCCGCCAATCGATCGAAGCCGACCGTCACTTCGCGATCGTCGAAACGAAACGCCGCCCCTTCGTCGGACAGGCCGACGATCACTCCTTCGACGACCGTCAGCCGGACGTTCCCTTCATCGACCCGAGCCACGACGACACGGTCGGCGGTCGGTGTTTCGGCCAGTACTTCTTCCCACGCCGACGGCGCGATCGCCGGGCGCGCCGGATCGATCACCGCAAGTCGCAGGAGATCGCGACGGTCGACGCTCGATCGACGCATTCCCGAAACGATCGTCCAGCGCTCGTCGGCCAAGGTCGCGGCGCTGCCGTGCAGCAAGGTGCCGTCGACGAGCGTCGCTTCGACCGACCGCCCCGGTTCGGCCGTCGTCGTCGCTTCGACGAAGTCGATCCGCGCCACTTCGGCGATCGCCAGCACGCTCGGTGTTCCCGAAGCATCGAGCAGCTCGATCCGGTCGGTTCCCACCGCGACCAACGTCACGTTCGACTCGCTGCCGTCCATGCGAGTCAGCTTGGCCGAGAGACCGGCCGATTCCTGAGCGGCGACGTTCATCCCGACGAGCGTCGCGAGCAGGACGGACATCAAAGCAAGCGTCGGACGAGGTCGAACCGCGAGAGAGCGGGGAAGAAGCGAGAGGAAGTCGGGCATCGGCAGTTCCGGATTCGTGAAGGCGAACGTTCGGCGGACCGGCGATCAGTTGCCGGATTCCTCGTCCGGATCGACCGCCAGCTTGCGGAAGTACTCTTCGATCAGTTCGCGATAGTGACTCGGTAGCTGCTTCGAGAGTTCGGCCATCGCGGCGGCTCGTTCGCGCGCCGGCAAGTTACCCCAGTCCTCGCCGCTCCCCTGCCGTCGTCGATCGACTTCGCCCGGCGCCGGGGCTCCCTTGAGCACGGTGTCCTGTGCGGGCGAAGACGGAGCCAGCGTCGCAGCGGCCGCCTGTTGCTGCTGCTGCTGTTCGAGCTCCTCGATCAGCTTGTCGAGCTTCTCGATCACTTCCTCTTCCTGCTCCAGCACGCGACGCCCCGAGCGATAGAGCGATTGGCGCCGACGGACATCGCGCATCAGTCGCGAGATCTCGTCGAGCGAATCGGCCTCGAGCGCTTCGAGATCGGCGAGCATCAGCTTGCCTACTTCGCGATGCCGCCGAGCCAGCTCCGCTTCGCGTTCGAGCAGCCGCTTCAGATCCTCGATCGCCTCGCCGCCGCGCACGAGCTGCTGCCGGGCGATCGCGCGCCGGAACAGCACCTCGGCCGGATCGACCGTCAGGGCCGGATCGAGCGGGTCGAGCAGCGCGAGCCCCTCGTCATGCAGATCGCTCCGAACCGCGATGATGCCGAGAGCGGCCTGCAACTGAGTCTGCATCCAAGGAGCGGTCTCGAACGAGGCGAGAATCGAATCGTCGATCGCCGCAAAACGGTCCGAACCGAGGTACGCGTCGGCGACCGGTCGCGCTTCGGGACGCAGCAGCGCCATCGACTCGAGCGTTCGACCGAGCGGGTCGCTCCCCGCACTCCCTTCCGAACCGCCGAGCCAGGGGGCGACGAGTTCCGCGATCCGATCTTCGGTCCACCCCGTGTCGCGAGCCGCCGCCGCCAATCGATCGCCGATTTCCCGGTCGCTCGGCTGTCGCCAGGTCGCGGAAGCCTCGAGCGAGCCGGCCTCGACCGCCGATTGACCGACTCCCGGCGGCGTCGGCGCGGGATAGTCCTGAGCGGTCAACCCCGGAGCGAACGAAACACCGCCGACGAACGACAGGACCAGCGCGAGGCGCGCCCCGCGCGAGCGACGGTCGGTCGCGTGTCGCGGGCTCCCGAAGGGGCGACAGGATCGGTTCATTTCGCTTCTCCCGACTGGGGCCAGGGGACCAGTTCCGAGGGGCGTTCGCGCCGGCAGCTCGATCAGTTCCCTCGTTCGAGCACGATGTCGCGGGTGATGTCGAACAACTGCTGCTGCCGCTGAGAGAGTTTCTCGAGCGCTTCGCGAATCTCGGGATCGTCGGTGGTGCCGACCGGATCGTCGGGATCGTCGAGCAGGCGAGAATAGCGTTCGTGGCGACGGTTGATCCGGACCTGCAGTCCGCGAAGCATCTTGAGCTCGGCGATCTCGTCGACCAGCGGCTGTTCGGCCCCTTCGCCCGGAGGCATCTGCTGAGCCTGTTGCTGCTGTTGCTTCAGATCCTGCTGCGCCTTGACCAACGCTTCGATCAGGTAGTCGAGCGAGTCGATGATGTCCTCTTCGATTTCCTGGGTGATGCGAGTCGGATTGCCGGCATTCAGTCGCTGGGCGACCTGCAGCATGTCGTCGCGCACCTGCTCGACCACTTCGGGAAAGGCGACCGAACTCCCTTCGTCCAGCAACAGCGTCAGCGCCTTGTCGGCCTGCACCGCCAACTCGCGCTGCTGCATCGAGAGCTTGCCGTTCTGGATCAGGAACTCGCCGTTACGCTGCTCGGGGACGGTCCGATCGAGACGCTTGGTCGATTCGTAGATCCGGATCTCGGCCTCGAGCATCTCGCGAAAGCGGGCCTCGAGCTGAGCGAGCGTCCGACCGATCTCCTCTTCGCGCAGCTGACGCAGGATCTCTTCGAGCTCCTTGCGCGCTTCGGCCAACTGCTGCTCGGCCTGCTTCATCGCTTCGACCGAGTCGTCTCGCTTCGCTTCCTCGAGCTTCTGCTGCGCCTCGCGCATCTTCTGCTCGGCCTGCTTCAGCTTCTGCTGGACCGGGTAAGGGGGAGCCTGCGGCTGAGCGGGAGGTGACGATCCCGACGGCGGCTGTCCTTCCTGAGGTTGTCCTTCCTGAGGTTGTCCTTCCTGAGGTTGTCCTTCCTGAGGTTGTCCTTCCT
>CAZZBI010000434.1:0-3814 GCA_964652385.1 uncultured Pirellulaceae bacterium
GGTATCAGGCGGTCGCCAACGAGATGAACCTCTCCGAAACCGCCTTCGTCTCGCCCGAGGAGGGCGAGTACCGGCTGCGCTGGTTCACGCCCGAGGTAGAAGTCGATCTCTGCGGACACGCCACTTTGGCGACCGCGCACGTCCTGTGGCGCGAACTGCATCGCGCCGACGACAAGCCGCTCCGCTTCCGGACCCGGAGCGGGGTGCTGACCGCCCGCTGTCAGGGAGCGGTGATCGATCTCGACTTTCCCAGCACGCCGGCCCGCCCTGCAGCCCCTCCCGCCGAACTGCTCGACGGGCTCGGCATCGAGCCGCAATGGGTCGGGAACAACGGCTTCGACTGGTTGGTCATCGTCCCTCGCGAGTCCCAAGTCCGGGCGCTCGACCCCGATCAGAAGCGGCTGATGAAGGTGCCGGCTCGAGGGATCATCGTTTCGGCGCCGACCGACGAAGGGCCGTATGACTTCGTCTCGCGCTTCTTCGGGCCGTGCGTCGGCATTCCCGAGGATCCGGTCACCGGTTCGGCTCACTGCACCTTGGCGCCTTACTGGGGCGAGCGATTGGCCAAACAGGCGCTGGTCGGCTTCCAGGCATCGCGTCGCGGCGGCGAAGTGCACGTGCGGACCGAAGGGGAACGCGTGCACCTGGGGGGACAGGCGATCACCGTCATGCGCGGCGAATGGGTCGTCTTTCCGAACGCCTGAAACGGTCGAACGTCCATCGAAGATCGGATCGATCGGTCGATCGAGTCGGCTCGCGATTCCCGTTTCGGGTTTGCGATCGCCGCGCCGCTCCCGCTATCCTCGCGAGCGCCGATCGCTGCGCCGTCGATACCGACGTCGTCGTCGAGTCGGCGCGCCGCGGTGGGCCCCCTTCCCGCTCGGCACTCCTTCCTCGCCACGGAGATCCTCCGATGCCTCCTGCCGCCTCTCGTGCTCGCATCGAACCCGACCGGCGTCTCGCGGCTCCGGACCGCGGCGAAGTCTTCGGTTCGTGGTCGTCACGGCGGAGCGTCCGAGGCATCGTCGCGTCGGCGGCGATGTTTCTGCTGGTCGCTCTGACGAACTTCGTCGGTCATCGGATGACGGTCGCAGCCGACGAGCCGGCCGCCGTGCAGGTCGAAGGCGCTCTGCGAATCGCCACCTTCGACATCGACGCCTCGCCGCGCATCGGCAGTCCGCTCGCCTACGATCCGTGCGACGGCATCGAGACGCCGTTGACCTGTCGCGGTGTGGTGCTGCTGATCGAACCGAGTCCGGTCGTCTACTGCGCCGTCGATTGGATCGGCATCGCCAACGGCGCCCATCGTCATTTTCGCGAACGATTGGCCGAGGCGGCGGGGACGACTGCCGATCGCGTCGCGGTCCATGCGCTGCACCAGCACGATGCGCCCTGGGCCGACCTGAGCGCGGCCGAGTTGCTGGCGGCCGAAGGGATCGAGCATCAGGTCTTCGATGTTCCGTGGTTTCGCGACGTGGTCGATCGAGCGGCCGCGGCGGTGCGCGAAGCGATCGCTCGACCGTCGACCGTGACGCATGTCGCTCTCGGGGCCGGCGAAGTCGCGCAGGTCGCGTCGAACCGACGGATCCTCGGCCCGGACGGCAAGGTGCAGTACACGCGCTGGTCGGCGACCAAGGACGAGAACGTTCGTGCGATGCCGGTCGGCCTGATCGATCCGCTGCTGCGTTCGATCACGCTGCTCGACGGCGACCGACCGCTGGTCACCACCACCTTCTACGCGACTCATCCGCAGAGCTACTACCGGACGCGTCTGGCCAACTCCGACTTTCCCGGATCGGCTCGCGATGGTCGCCAGGCCGAGACCGGCGTGCTGCATGTCCACTTCGACGGAGCGGGGGGGAACATCACCGCCGGCAAGTGGAACGACGGAAGTCCCGAGAATCGTCGGATCCTCGCCGATCGTCTGGCGGCCGGCATGCGTCTGGCTCGCGATGCCGAACGGACGATTCCGATCACGGCGGCGCAGGTCGGCTGGCGCTCGGTCGCGGTCGCGCTGCCGCCGGCCGAACATCTGGACGAGACGGCGCTCGTGGCGACGCTCGGTGACGACAGCGCGACGGCGGCGGTGCGCGGAGCGGCTGCGGCCGACCTCGCCTGGCTGCGGAGCTGTCGTGCCGGCGAGACGATCGACGTCGGTTGCCTGATGCTGGGCGACGCACGGATCCTGTTCCTGCCGGGGGAGCTCTTCGTCGAGTACCAGTTGGAGGCTCAGGCGATGCTCCCCGATCGGTTCGTCGCGGTCGCCGCCTATGGCGATTACGGCCCCGGCTATATCGGCACGGCGGTCGCGTACGACGAAGGGGGCTACGAGACGAGTGCGCGGGCCAGTCGCGTGGCGCCGGGGGTCGAGACGGTATTGCGTGAGGCGCTGCGCGAGTTGCTGGACGCTCAAGCTCCGGCTGCGAACGAGCCGAGCGGCGAGCGCTGAGCAGCCGGTGCGGGGAGACGAGCCGGTGTCGAGCAACGAGCCGGATCGCGGAGGGGGTGAGTCGAGCCCGGGGCGTCTCGACCCAGCTTCGCGCGCTTCACCGAGTTCGCGCCGTGCAGCGAACTGCTCTGGCCTCGTTCGCGCGCTTCGGTTATCTCCTTTGACGCCGCGACTCCTGCTTTCGAGCCGTTCGCTCGTCGGTTTCCCTGACGAGCGCGCGAGCGGGATTCAGTCGCGTGGCGTGCGGCGCCGATGACCGAACGTGAGAGCGTACGGCCGGTCGTCGGAACGTCGACCGAAACGGCAGCCAAGGATCGGCGTGCCGAAGCGACGGATTCGTTCAGGGAAGAATCGGATGAGCATCGATCGTCGGACGTTGCTGCGCCAGGCGATGTGGGCCTGGATGGGCGGAATCGCCGCTTGCGGGTGCCGTTCGGCGCCGATGACCGGGCGAAAGCAACTGCTGCTAGTCCCCGAGGATCAGGAGCTGTCGCTCGGAGCCGAAGCGTACGGCGAGATGATGGGCGAAGAGCCGCCGTCGTCCAATGCCCGCTGGACTCAGATGGTCCAACGCGTCGGCCAGCGGATCGCCGACAAGGCGCAGCGTTCCGACTACGAATGGGAGTTCCGACTGGTCGCCAGCCCGACTCAGAACGCCTTCTGTCTGCCGGGAGGCAAGGTGGCGATCTACGAGGGGATCCTGCCGATCTGCGCCAACGAAGCGGGTCTGGCGGTGGTGATGAGTCACGAAGTGGCTCATGCGCTCGCGCGGCATGGCGGGGAGCGGATGAGTCAGAACATGGCGGTCGATCAGACCAAGCAGGCGATCAACTTCGTGCTGCGCAAGCAGGATCAGACGAAACGCGATCTGCTGATGCAGGCCTACGGCATCTCGACCGAATACGGCGTTCTGCTCCCCTACAGTCGCAAGCAGGAATCCGAGGCGGATCATATCGGCCTGATGCTGATGTCTCAGGCGGGATACGACCCGAACGAGGCGCCGGGCTTCTGGGAGCGGTTCGGCGGAGTCGGCGGAGACAAGCCGCCCGAGTTCATGAGCACGCATCCGTCGGACGATCGCCGCGCCGCCGATCTCCGTGCGCTGCTTCCCGAGGCGACCGACAAGTACGCCGCCGCCTCGCAGCAGTTCGGCGCCGGCGAACCGATCTGAACGAGTCGGTCGGACCGCGAAGTGGCCTCGGGAACTCCGTGCCTTCCAGCCCGTAGCGCCAAGCGCAGGGGCCCTCTGCGCCCTCGGTCCCGACAATGCTGCGACCGACGCAGCCGTGCCGTAGGCCCGCGTCGTCCCTGACGCGCGGCCGAGCGACTTGGATCGTTCGAGACGCTGCGCAGCGCGTTCGGTGT
>CAZZBI010000435.1:0-3729 GCA_964652385.1 uncultured Pirellulaceae bacterium
GGAGTCTCTCGGCGCCCGACGTCGCACTGCCGCGCGTCGGGGACGACGCGGGCCTGCGTTGTCGTTCGACGCGAGGCGCGGAGGGACCCCTTGCTGACGCGGCGGGCTGGAGGACGCGGGGGGCTGGAGGACGCACGGAATCGAGGTCGGCCCCGGCGTTGCCTCGGCTCGTCCCGAGCTGAGGTCTCGCGATGACGACACCGCTCGCATGTCGGAGTCTCTCGGCGCCCGACGTCGCACTGCCGCGCGTCGGGGACGACGCGGGCCTACGTTGTCGTTCGATGCGAGGCACGGGGCCCGTTGTTGATGCAGGGGGCTGGAGGACGCGGGGGACCCCTCGCTGACGCAGCGGGCTGGAGGACGCAGCGGGCTGGAGGACGCGGCGGGCTGGGAGGGGGCCGAGGTGACTCGGGCCTTCGTCGTTGCGTCATCAGCGCGTCGTGAAGACCGGGTACTCCCGCACCTCGCCGATCAGCATCCGCGACAACAACCGAGTCTGCACCTCCAGCAACCGCCGGTAACTCAGCCGATATCCGAAGACCGGATGAGTCACCAGCGCGTCCATCCGCTGCTCGTACGCCGTGAAGAACTTCTTCCGCCCCTCCGGCTTCAGCGACACCGCCTCGCCCGCTCGCACGAAATCCTTCTCGGTCACCATCCGCGTGTTGATCGCCGACAGGACCGCCGAGTCGGCGATCAGTGGCCGGAACGGTTCCATCAGATCGAGTGCCAATGATGCGCGCCCGTAACGGGGCTGATGCAGGAACCCCAAGTACGGATCGAGTCCCACCAGTCCGCACGCGATCATCAGGTCCTTCGCCAACAACGAATACGCCAGACTCAACAGCGCATTCACCGGATCGCGAGGGGGACGACGGTTGCGATGCTCGAACCGAAACGTCATCACGTCGTCGGCTCGCACCTGCGTCCCTTCCTCGACCGCTTCCGCCGGCGACTCCGGTTCTCGCGCCTCCGACGCGAACCCTCCCCACGGCGCCTCGTCGTGTCGCTCCGTTCGCTTCAGCATTCCGCCGAAATGCCGAAAGTAGATCGCCGCGCCGTTTCCTTCGAGACCCATCAGCTCGCCGAGCGACTCCGCTCGCGCCGCTTCCCCCTGGATCGCCTTCAGCTGCCGCAGTGCCTCGCGAGGCGGCTCGACGTGATTCCGCTGCAGCAGCGTCCGCTGGTTCCGCAGCTTCCCCGACAGCAGCCCTCGCGAGAACCGAAGCGCGAACGTCGCGTCATCCGCCGCTCGAAACTGCTCTCGCCTCACGAAGATGTTCGTCAGACCGAGCCCCGTCGTGATGCCGTAGAACCAACCTCCCATCGAGAAGTAGCCGATCGGAATCTCCGCCTCGCAAGCCGCCTGGATCGCCTGAGTCGTCAGCTGGATGTTGCCGAACAGGTTGATCTGCGACACCTCATGCAGACGAATCTCCTGGATCACCTGCTCCCGCTGCTTCACCTTCAGCACCGCACCGGTCCGACCGACATGCAGCCCCGGCGTGTTCAGATACAACGATCGCCGCTCGTCCCGAGCCGCGACCAGTCGCCGCACCCGCTCGTTCGATTCCGGCACGTCGACCGTCGCCACGCGAGGCCGCTCGATCTCGAACAGCCACCCCTGGCGCTCGATCGGACGAGGCGCCTCACGGCAGGCCCGAGTCTCGTCCGGCAGACAGATCCCGACCAACGAGCAGCGCGGACACTTCGGGCTGTCGTCGAGCGGCGGAGGGATCTCGCCACCGCGAGCCAGCTCACGAGCCGCATCGATCGTTCGTTGCACCTCGGACATCAGCCGGTCGTCGATCGTCAGCCGGACGCGCTGCCGAGTCGCGTGGTACCAGAGAATCGCCTCGTCGCAGCGATAGCCGAGATCCCTCAGGATCGCAGCCTGGACCCCCATCTGGATCCGATCGGCTTCCCACGCCTCGACCGATCCGTCCTCCGCCGTCCGCGGACGACCTCGCTTGTAGTCGACCGGCACCACCCTCTCGCCGTCGCACTCGATCAGATCGAGCTTCGCGATCACCCCCAGACGATCGCTCGCCAATTGCACGCTCCGCGAGCGGCCGACATGCCCTTCGTCCTGAAGCGATTCGGGGTCGGGAAAGTCGTCGGTCTTGCCGTCGACCTTGCCGTGGATCGCTCCCCCTTCGACCGTCTCGGCATTCGCCACGAACAGCCCTTCGACATGTTCGTACCAGAACAGTCGCGGGCAATACGTGAACTCGTTCAGCATCCGAGCCGGCAGGTAGGATCCGTCCGCATACTCGCGCGCCGTGATCATCGGCACCTCAAGCGGCAGGTCAGAGGAATCAGAAATGTCCGATCGAACGACTCTCGATGACTTCCGTTGCACTGACGGACGGCCATCGGAGAGCACCGCTCGTCAGACGACGAAACAGGGGGCATCGAGCGGCGCGTAGGGGAGGCCGAGCGCCGAAATCACTCGCTCCCCGCGCCCTTCGCTCGGACCGAGGTCGACGAACAGCACCTGGTCCTCGCCATGATGGATCAGCTCGGCCAACGCACGGCGGCAGCGAGCCAGATCGGCCGCATCGAGCTGACACTCGAAGACCGAGTACTGCAGATGATCCCCGAAATCGCGCATCAGTCCGTGGACCTTGCGAAGTCGTTTCGGATCGCAGATGTCGTAGGTGATCAGATAGGTCTTGCGCACCGCCGAACCCCCGTCGTTCGTCAGCGCCGTCCCGGGTCGGCGCCCGTTCCGCTCTTCCTGAAGCGAATCGAGATGCCGCGCGTTCGAGCGACGCTCGAAATCGTTCGCGCGATACCGTTCCCTTCGATCGACGCCATCGTAGTTCGACGACGCTCGCTGCGCCGCAAAAAGCGGCAGTAAGCGGAGGGCCCCAAGGGAACACCGAATTGCCAAGCAACGATCTTGCTCGAAGCACTCGACATTAGAGTCGTCGTCCGAAGCGATCGGCAAGCGCCGTACGGGCTCGGAGGGGTTCTGCGTGAGCCCGGCCTCTCCGAGGCCAAGGCAGGTTTCGTCTCGCTGAGGAGCGATTCGGCGTAGCCTCGGACCGTCCCGATCCGCGGGGCGTGCGATGACGAATCGGTTCACGCCTCGGAACTTCTTCAGCTCGCGGTACCGCATTGCCGCGCGTCGGGGACGACGCGGGCCTCCGGCGAGGCGCTGCGACGGACGAGGAACTCGCCCCGCGTCGTTGCGAGTGTCAAGACCGTGAGGGCACGGCGGACCCCTGCGCTTGGCGCTTCGGGCTGGAAAGGACACGGCGGCGAGCTGCGGAGCGATTCGGCGTTGCCTCGGCTCGTCCCGAGCCGCGGGGCTTGCAATGACGAATCGGTTCACGCAGCGGAACTTCTTCAGCTCGCGGTACCGCACTGCCGCGCGTCGGGGACGACGTAGGCCTCCGGCGAGGCGCTGCGACAAACGAGAAGCTCGCCCCGTGTCGTTGCGAGTGTCAAGACCGTGAGGGCACGGCGGATCCCTGCGCTTGGCGCTTCGGGCTGGAAAGGACACGGCGGCGAGCTGCGGAACGGTTCGGCGTTGCCCCGGCTCGTCCCGAGCCGCGGGGCTTGCAATGAAGAACCAGTTCACGCCTCGGAGCGTCTTCAGCTCGCGGTACCGCATTGCCGCGCGTCGGGGACGACGCGGGCCTACGCTGGGACGCTGCGACGGACGGGGAACTCGCCCCGCGTCGTTGCGAGTGTCAAGACCGTGAGGGCACGGCGGACCCC
>CAZZBI010000436.1:0-3714 GCA_964652385.1 uncultured Pirellulaceae bacterium
CCGGGTGTCAGGGGACAAACTACAAGGGCCCCTGCGCTTGGCGCTACGGGCTGGGGAGAACGCGGAGGGAGGGCGCGGAGACCCCTTGCTGACGCGGCGGGCTGGGGGGACACCGAGGACCCCTGCGATTGGCGCTACGGGCTGGGGTGAGGTGCGGTCCGGCGGAGGTCGTCGCGCAGCTTCAACACGGCGACCTCCTTGGCCTTGGCTTCGATCTCGACCGTGATCTCCGCATCGAACCAGGCGCTCGGGAAGTCGGACGGATCGATCAGGTCGTGATGCCGTTCCGGTTTCGGTCCGCTCCAGCCTTCGAGCGGACTCGACAGATGAAACAGCGGTTCGCGATTCCATGTCTCGCGCGCTGCGGCGATCGCCTGGTCGATCGTCAGTTCGTCGGTGCAGCAGCGATGGTGGTGGACGTCGTAGACGAGCGGGATCGCGAGCCGGCGACAGATCGGAAGCAGATCGGCGGGCGTGAAGTGATGATCGTCGTTCTCGACCGTCAGCCGCGAGCGGATCGGTTCGGGGAGCCGATCGACCGTGCGGCAGAAATCGTCGAGCGCACGCTGCTTGTCGCCGAAGACTCCTCCGCCATGGATGTTCAGCGTGTCCGCGCCGATCAGCTCCGCCATCTCCGCTTGGTACGCCAGTTCGCGAATCGACGCTTCGATCACTTCGGGGCGCTGCGAGTTGAGCACGACGAACTGATCGGGATGGAATCCGGTCCGGATCCCCGCTTCGGCGGCGAACGCTCCGCACGCGCGGAAACGCTGGCCGATCTCCGCTCCGCCCGGCAGCTCTTCCAGGCGATACCCGCACTCCGGATGCGAGGCGAGCGGGAGGATCTGACTGACGACTCGGAACGAACCGATCCCTTGCTCGCGACACCACTTCAGCGCCTGGAGCAGCGCCTCGGCATTCGCTCGGCAAAGCTCCGCGAGCTTGCGGCGACGTTCGCGCGGTTCGAGACGCAGGGCCGCCGAAACCGTCGTGTTGCGGAACCGGATCGGGAGGTCGCGGAACGAGCAGCAAAGGCCGAGGCGGGGGAGGGGAGGGGCGTCGGTGCGCCGAGTCGACGTCACGGCGGGAGCAGCAGGCACAGTGCGAGAGGGCATCGAACGAGTCCGTGCGACGAGTGCGGGGCGACGAGCGAGCCGTCGACAGCTCCGCTCGAACGTCGCACTATTGTCCGCGACTCGTTCTCTGACGACTCCGATCCGCATCGGCGGTCGTTCGTTCCGGGTTGGTCGGAGCGAAGGGGGGATCAGCGAGTCGTTCCGTCCGTCGCCGCGCGAACGAAACTCGTCTCGCCCAACCCGAGCGAATCGAAGAACCCCTGCACCTGAGGATCGTCGATCCCCAGCGTCTCGTCCCCTTCGACCATCAGCGAGACGATCACCTTGCCGATCGGCACGATCCGGACGATGCGCGCCTTGCCGCCGCCGACCAAGCGCGCTTCGAAGGCCGGCAGTTCCGACTCCGGAAGCCGCGCCGACTCGGGGACCTCCAGTCGGACCGATCGGACCTGATCGGAAACGAAGCCCGGGTTCAGCCGCAACGACTCTTCCCCCATCCGCTTCACGAAGTTCTCGGCCGAGAAGCCTGCGAAGACCAGCGGAGCCGCGAGCAGCTGATACCGCCGCCCGCCATCATCGACTCGATAGCCGATCGGTTCGAGCGCTGCCAAGAACGATTGAGCGAGCTTGCGTGCCGCGGACGGTTCCTCTTCCGCTCCGGACCGCCCGAGCAGTTCGAGCGGATCGAACTCGCTCGGCTCCGTCGGGAATTTCAGCCACAGCCGCTGCGAGTTGCGAGGGATCGGAGGCCAGTCGGTCGTGTCGGCCGGCGGCAGAGGTTCGGCGGACGTGATCGTCGAACCGGACGAGGGCGCTTCGGTCGGAGCCGGCTCGGCAACGGAGCTGTCGGACGACTCGTCGCGGACGAGCGGGGGCGGCGTGACCGGCGTCGCCGTCCGGTCGCTCGACGAGGCGCTGCGCGGCGGAGCGGCTGCGACGGTCGCTCCGGCATCGACTTCCACGGCATCATCGCCTGCGGCGGCCGGAAGGGACGTCGCCGGTTCGGTCGAATCGCAACCGACGGCGGCAGCAAGCAGCAACGCGAACAGGACGAGCCGATCGAAGCGCAGGGGCATGGGGAGCATCCGGTCTGAGTCGGAGGGACGAGTGATGCGATCCGGCATTCGATCGTTATACGTCGAGCCGAGGGGCGATCGAAGCGGGACGTCGTTCGAGCTCGGACGATTCGTCCGGCGGGTCCCCTGGCGAGATCCCTCAACCGGAAGTTCACGAAGGCCGCGGCGAGAAACGGGTTCGTCGGCAAGCGACGATGGCCGCGCGCCGCGTGATCGCCTACAACAAACCTCTCTCGTCCCGTTCGTTCTTCTCTTGTTCGTCATGAGGTCCGCCGATGTCCGTCGTTTCGCCGATTCGAGTTTCCCGATGCGTCGCATTTGCGCTGGCGTTGTTGTCCGTCGCTTCCGTGACCGCACAGCAGCGCGGTCCGGTCGTCGTCTCGCCCGAAGTCGCCGACGGCGCCGTCACCTTTCGCGTGCTCGCGCCGAAGGCCGAGGAGGTGAAGCTCTTCTCGTCCGATCTCCCTCGCGAGCTGCTCGCCGGCACGTTCGAGAAGAATGACGAAGGGGTCTGGAGCCTGAAGATCGAGCACGTTCCCGGCGGCGCGTATCGCTATCTGTTCGAGATCGACGGCGTTCGGACGGTCGACCCGCGGCATACCGAAACGAGCGAGTCGAACGGCAACCTGTGGAGTCTGGTGCGGGTTCCCGGCGCGGCGTTCATGGACCGCTCGGACGTCCCGCACGGCTCGGTGACGCGAGTCCACTATCGCTCGCGCGTGCTCGATCGCGATCGGCGACTGCATGTCTACACGCCTCCCGGATACGAGACGTCGAGCGAGAAGTATCCGGTCTTCTATCTGCTGCACGGAGCGGGGGACAGCGACGATGCCTGGACCTCGGTCGGACGAGCGCACGACATCCTGGACAACCTGATCGCCGCCGGGAAGGTCGTACCGATGATCGTCGTCATGCCCAACGGCCACACCGGTCCGTTCAGCTGGATCCAGCCGGTGGCTCGGGACGAGCGGAGCGGCAACGTCGGCAACGCGAGCTTCGAGCAGGAGTTCGTCGAGGAGATTCGCCCGATGATCGAGGGGCGGTACCGGGTGCTCGACGATCCGAAGCGTCGCGCCATCGCCGGGTTGTCGATGGGGGGAGCTCAGACGCTCGAGATCCTGGCGCGTCAGCCGAAGGACTACGCGTACGTCGGCGTCTTCAGCTCGGGGCTGATCTTCGGCGACCCGGCGACGTGGGAAGCGAAGAACGAGGCGATGCTCGACGACCCTGAGGTGCGGTCCGGAATCCGTCTGCTCTGGTTCGGGATCGGCAAGGAAGACTTTTTGCTCCGTCAGGCCAAGGGAACGGTCGAGTTGCTGGAGCGTCACGAGTTCCAGCCGACCTACGTCGAGACCGACGGAGGGCACACCTGGATCAACTGGCAACGCTACCTGGACCAGTTCGCCCCGCAGCTGTTTCGGGAGTGAGCGCGAGGTCGGTTCGACCGCCGCGCGGCGAGAACGACGGGGGCGCTGCGGTCGACGACACGTTGACGATGACCAGGCGTTCCGGTGCGTCCGTCGGCGCAGGCGGCGCTCGCGGGCGCGGCGTGGCTGCTCGCT
>CAZZBI010000437.1:0-3698 GCA_964652385.1 uncultured Pirellulaceae bacterium
GTACTACACCCTTCCCCCGCCGACCGTCGGCATCAACCCGATCGCCTACCGATTGGCGCAGCTCGATCAGCTCGCCGCCGAAGGGCGACTCGAGACGCTCCGCCGCGACGACGACGACGATCTGAGTCTCGACGGGACGCGCGACACCGGCTCGCGCGGCACTCCGGTCTCGTACTCCGACTCGAACAGTTCCGCGACACGCGGCGCTCGGAGCGTCGCCGAACTGAAGCGCGCTCGCGAAGCGGCGGTCGAGCGGACCGAGCGGGAGCGGCGGAGTCGGATCGCGGGCTATCTGGCGGCTGCCGATGACGCGCTCGCCAAAAGGCTCCCCCGCGCCGCTCGCTACAACCTGGAGCGAGCCCTGCGCGAAGCGGACGAGAACGAGCGAGCCGAGATCGAAGCACGCCTCGACGCGCTCGATCGGTGAACTCAGCTCGATCGGTGAGCCCAGCGCGATCACGCGGTGGTCTCTTCGGTCCTCGCTGACGTCAGGCAACGTCGTTCCTGACCTCCCCGTTCACGGCGTTCATCGCGGGAGAGGCTGCGGCGCTTCCTCGAGAATCCAGCGTCGCAGCAATTCGACTCCCAACTCGTCGGGGACGTTCGAGGCGATCGGAGGCATCTGGCCGGGGCCGCGGCGCGCCGTACGCAGCCAAAGCACGCTGCGCTCCGGAGCACCCGGCGCGATCAACCGAAGCGTCGCCGGATCGATCGATTCGCCGCCGTCGAGCGATTCGATCAGGCTGTCCGCGGCGTGGACCGGGATCCGGTCGTCGAGCATCATCCGGTCGCGAGCGGTCACGGCGGCGAGATCGATTCGCGCGTTCCCGCCCCCCGCCTCGACATGGCAATGCGCACAGTTCGCCTGCAGGTACGAACGGACGCGCAGGTCGAGCGGCGCGCCGTCATCGTCCGGAGCAACGAGAGCGGTCCAGTCGGCGGTCTCCGAGTGCTCATCGGCTGACTCGTCGTCCAAGCGACGCTGCGCCGTCGGCAGGACCGGTTCCCAACCGCGGTCGGGCTCCGCACCGCTCCGAGACCGGAGAGCTTCGAGCGCGGCGATCGAGTCGTCGCTCAGTCCGGCGGCGCGCCACCGCTCGCGTTCCGCCTCGACGTGCCTCGATAGCGACGTCGAGAGCATGCCGAGGTCGGCGAAGTAATCGAGTCGGCTGCCGGGGCTTGTCTCGACCGACGGCTCGTCCGAAGCACCTCGAACCCAGCCGCCGAAGGTCGGATCGAACGGGCCATCGAGTTGGGGAAACGAGAGGCCGAGCACGAAGTTCGCGGCGCGACTGTGGCAGACCAGGCACTCGGTCCGACTCGGATAGCGCCACCCGTGATGAAGTCCGTAGCGCTCTCGATCCGCAGCCGCCGTCCGCGGCAGATCTGCTCCTTCGCCGGACACCAGCTGCGCGTCATCCTGCGCCTCGTTCCAGCGATACGAGTAGCCGGCCCATTCTCCTTGCTGCAGGACCATGATCCGAGTTTCGTGCCAGCGGATCGTTCCGGCACGGTCGCCGGGAAAGCCGAAGCTCTTCACCAGCACCGTCCCTTCGGGAAAGGTCCAGCTCGTCGCTCCCTGAGCGACGATGCGCGCCGGGCGGTCGTCGTCGCGACCGACGGCGGGCGGCAGGACGACGAACCGCGCCTTGATCGCTCCGTCGGACCAGAGCGGCGAGTTGACGTCATACGGGATCGCGCCGGCGATCGGCCGATGAGCGGCGACCGACTCGAACAGACCGGTCTCGCTCAGCCGTTCCGGAAACGGTATCCCGTTCGGATCGCCGGTCGGCATCGGTTCGAGCGTCCGGAATCCGCCGACGCCTCGCGGTCCGTGATCGGCGATCAGCAGTTCGCCGTCGCAATCCAGTTCCAGACAGGTGATCTTCTCGGGGCCGTCGGCCAGCAGGCGATGCCAAAGCACCGTTCCGTCCGCATCGACCTTCGCGCCCCAGATCCGACCGGTCGCATAGTCGCCGTAGACATAAGCGCCGCGGAGTTCGGGGAGACGCTTCCCGCGATACACCACTCCTCCGGTCAGCGACCTCGCTTCGGCATGGTGATGCTCGAAGGTCGGCTTCGAGATCGGCGTCGGTCCGGGAGTCCGCTGAGCGTGGAACGGATGACTCCCTTCGACGACGCTCCAGCCGTAGTTCGCTCCCGCTTCGACCCGATAGACCTGCTCCCACAAGTCCTGGCCGTTGTTGCCGACCCAGACGTGCCCCAGTTCCGGATCGACGGCAATGCGCCACGGATTGCGCAAACCGTACGCGAACGTCTCGGCGCGGAACCGCGGATCGTCGACGAACGGATTGTCGGATGGGATGAGGTAGGTCGAGTCGGCCCCCGGTTCGGTCGTTTCGCTCCCGAGTCGAGAGTCGATGTCGATGCGGAGCACCTTGGCGAGCAGGTGATCGGTCCCCTGCCCGACGACGTTCCGATCCGAATCGGAGGTTCCGTCGCCGCTGGTCACGTACAGCATCCCGTCGGTGCCGAACGCGATCGCCGCGCCGTTATGCCCGTCCGAGTCCCATTCGATCAGCACGCGGCGCGACGCCGGATCGACTGCGACGCGATCGCCGTCGCGCCGAACCCGATAGCTCGCGACACGCGATCGCTTCGGACGGTCGGCAGGACCTCCGTTACTGCCGACCAGCAGCAGTCCGTTCTCTTCGAAGCGAGGGTGAAAGGCCATCGAGTAGGCGACTTCGGATTCCCCGTCGGGCTGGCCGATCTGCTCCTCGAGCAGCGCCGGCAAGCCGTCCGCCGAGTCGCTCGGTTCGTTCGGCGGATCGGCCGGAGCGGTGACGATCCGAGTCTTCCCGTAGGCACCGTCCTCTTCGATGATCCACAGTCGCCTTGCCCCCGGCTCCGCGATCGCCTGGATCGGCCAGTGCGGTTGCAGATGCGTTGCCGCAGGGACGACGCGATACGGAGGCGGGGGATCGGGCGAGCCGACGACTCGGGTGCGGACGCCGCGCGCGATGATCGAGGCGTTTCGCGAGGCGGCCGGCGAGAGGAAGCGGAGCGTGCGTTGACGAGTCACCGAATCGTCGAGCGTCATCGTCAGACGCCAGGTCGAGTCCGGATCGGGACGTCCGCCCAGCCATGCGAGGTCGCTCCAGGGAATCGACACGATCGCATCGCCGTCGCGAGAGCGGACGACGAGCGGAGCGGCCGTTTCGGCAAGTTGCCGAACGAGGGCGTCGGCTGCCGGATCCTCGGCATGGTAACGCCAGCGATACGCACCTCGCTCGTCCTGCGTCGCGATCCAAGCGACCTCGGTGAATTCGGAGCGTTCGAGACGCAGCGATGTCGGCGCGGCGCTCTCGGCGAACCGGAACGACAGTCCGTCGCGGCTCCAATCGGCGGCGAGCGCTTCGTTCGAGACGCGCGACCGAATCGCCCTGTCGACCTCTGCCGTACGGCTCCACACGACCTCGAGCATGGCGCCATCATCATCGGCTCGCGACGCGGCACCGCCGGCGAATCCGATCGCGATCCAGGCAAGCACGCAGGAGACGCCAAGGCGCATGACGATCGCTCCGAGAACCGAGGCGCGCGGCGACGACCGGTCGCCGCGCCTCAGGCATGATACCCGCGCTCATCGTCGTGCACCTGACGCAGTGCAACTGTCGCCGTAGTGCGACCGACCCCGGTCGCAAGACGTGGCCCCGGGCTCTCCGAGCCCGAGGTCG
>CAZZBI010000438.1:0-3695 GCA_964652385.1 uncultured Pirellulaceae bacterium
ACTCAGGACCCCGACCATGTGCTCCGTCCCGCTGACCACCTGCCCCAGCTGCCTCCGCCCGACCGGTGCTGATGCCCGCTTCTGCGGTGAATGCGGTGCGTCGCTTCAGGTCGCTCCTGCCCGCCCTGCTCCTCAGCCGGCCGGGCCCGCCCCGACCGCCACCCCGGCTCCCTTCTCGGCCGGAGCGGCCAAGGGGCCGGCCGCCGGGACCACCACCGGATCGGGAGCGATGATCTCGCTGGTCCTCGCGGCGATCGGGCTGGTGCTGTGCGGTCCGTTCACCACGATTCCGGGGCTGGTCGTCGCGTGGCGAGCCCACTCGGCGGCCAAGGGGGCCGGACAGTCGACTTCGCTGGCGACGATCGGACTGATCGCGAACGCCGTCGTCACCGTGCTGGTCCTGGTCGGCGGCGGCCTGATGCTGCTGCTGATGATCCTGAGCATGGCGGCGACCGCCTGAACGGCCTGATCCGAACGACGCTCCTGACCGATCGACCTCCGAACTTCCGGGAACGGCTCCGATGAACGAAGCGATTCTGACTGCCGGCCGACGACGCTGCCCGGGAGGCCATGCCGACTGTGGCCAAGGCAAGTTCTGCATCGTCTGCGGGCGACCGCTGATCGAGGCGAACGAAGCGACGCCGCGGGCCGAGGTGCCGACGATCACCGTGCCCGGAGTCCCGACGACCATCCCCGCCGCTCCGGCCGTCAACTACTTCCCCTCGATGACTCCGCGGGTCGAGGCCGCACCGATCGGCAGTGCACCGATTGCCAACGCCCCGGTCACTCCCGCAGCCCCGGTCGCCTCGGGGCGAGCCGCCGAGGATCGCTTCGAGGAACTGGAGCTGCTGGCTCCGAACTACCGAGTCGAACCGCAGCTGTTCCAGTGGAGTCTGGATGCCCAGGCGATGGCGACGCTCCGCTCGATCACCCCTCTCACCGCTCTCGCCCGCAAGGTCTCGGACAAGGTCGGTCGCCGGTGGGTCGAGAGCACCTGCAACGGTATCCGCCTCGGACGAAAGCAGCTCCCGGAGATTCATGGCCTGGCAGTCGACGCCGCTCGAACGCTCGGCATGCGGCGGATGCCGCTGGTCTACCTGTCAGGCGAACGTCCGTGGGACGCGATGACCTACGGCAGCGAGGACCAGTCGTTCGTCGTGCTCGGATCGGCCCTGGCCGCAAGCTTCGGCGGCGATGACCTGAAGTTCATTCTGGCTCGCGAGATGGGACGCATCGTCGCCGGTCACACGGTCTGGCGGACCGTCATCCGGATGCTGGTCGGCGAGATGAATCCGCGGGCCGGAATGCTTCGCGGCGGGATCGCGGGGCTGCTCGATCCGGGCAAGTGGATCGAGGGAGCGATCGAGTTGCCGCTGCTCGGCTGGGCTCGCCAAGCCGAGATCACGGCCGATCGAGCCGGATTGCTGGCGGTCGGCGACGAACGGATCGCTCGCCGTACGCTCCTCGCCTGGTCGCTCAAGGCGCCGCAGATTCCGCGGCGGATCAACATCGACGCCTGGCTCGAACAGCAGGCCGAGGATTCGACCGACGAAGGGATGCAGCTCTCCGAGATGCTCTCCTCGTCGACCCCCTACATCGCTCGTCGACTGGCGCTGCTGGCCGACTATGCCCGCGACCCGGCTCCGCTCGCTCATCGCGAGTACTGGCGAGCCTACCTGCCTGGGACGGCGACTCCGGCCTCGCGGCCTGCCTCCACCAAGCCGCGTCCGGCCGCCGAACCGATGCACACGACTCGCTGCCCCGAATGCGGCACGTCGCTGCAGGTCCCGAAGCGACTGCTGACCGGCGACTCGCTCGCCGTCCGCTGCTCGAACCCCGACTGTCGCAAGGTCCATGTCCTTCGACGTCGCGGTGCCGGCAACGGGACGAACCCGCCGAAGGCCCCTCCGGCCCTCGGTCGCCTGTCGAACGACAAGCGAGCGATCCTCCCGACCGACTCGATCTGAACCGAACCCTACGAAACGCTGACGACCTTCATCATCTGACCCAGGAGAACGAATCATGTCCCGCGGCGAACTTCCGAACCTGTCCGAGATCGTCGATGCCCTGCAGAGCGAGATCGTCGATCCGACCTCGGTCGATCCTGCCTCGCTCGTCGCCGAAGCGCACGCATCGGCGGCTGCCGAACTGCAGCAGATGGCGACCGAGGCGGTCGAGGTGGGCGACTATGCGATGGCGGCCGAGCTGAAGGAAGCGGCCGAGAACGAGGCCTGGGAAGCGGGCGATTCGTCGATGCTCTCCGGTGCCGATTCGAGCGACCTTCAGTCGGCTGCCGACTCGCAGGCCGAGGCGGCGGAGTGGGAGCAGGTCCAGGCCGAAGCGGCAGCGGCCGGCGATTGGCAGACCGCTCACGATGCCGCCGCCGAAGCGGCCGATGCGATGCAGACCGCCGACCTCAACGCCGGCGGCGACGATCACTCGGGACAGGCGCAGGCCGAACAGTACGAGATGACTCAGGCGCTCGATCACGAAGCGCAGGGGGAGTGGTACGCCGAGCAGGCGGGCGAGTGGGCCGAGGCGGGGGCATACGATACGGCCGAAAGCTACTTGGCCGAGGCGGGGGAGCACTTTGACGCGGCCGAAGAACATGGCGCCTACGGGACTCACGGCGCTCCCGGGTCGGTGGTCGATCCGATGAGCGAAACCGAAGCGTACAGCAGCGTGAGCGACGTGCCGGCCGACTTCGATGCGACCACTTGGGATGCCGGCTCGGCCGATGTCGTCTCGTACGATACCGGCTCGACCTTCGACGCCGGGTCCTACGGCGCTTCCTCGTACGATGCCGGTTCGAGCTATGACGCCGGCTCCAGCTACGACTCCGGTTCGAGTTTCGATGCCGGTTCGACCGACGTCTGATGCTCGCGTCGCGACCGCGAGCGATCGCCTCGCCAGGCCCGATCGGATCTCGATCGGGCCTCGCGTCGTTCTTGCGGAAGGGGACGAACTCGCTCGCCGCCCAGCGAACTTTCGCGGCGAATCACTCCGGCGACTCGTCCGGCGTCCCCTCACCTCGCTCCCCGGCCATCGCTTCCGCCAACGCCTCGATCCGGTCCAGACGAGCGCGAGCCTCGTCGTTCGGAAATCGCTTGCGGTACCCCTCGGACCAAGCATCGAGACCGGCACGATCTCCCAGGAACGCGAGCAGGAAACCGATCTCGGACGAGGCGAGCGGGTCGGACGAGTCGACGTCGAACCGAGGGACCTGCGGCGGCGTCCCGAGCGTCTCGAACGACCCCCGTCGCATTCCGTCGATCGCCATCAGCAGCGGCAGGTTCGCATTCTCGGGGCTGACGCGCGCCATGCGGAAGGCGCCCCAGCGGAGCGCGGTATCGAACAGCGCGACGGCGCGCTCGTCGTCGCCGGCCGCTTGGCGAATCCCTCCGGCGATATAGAAACCGGTGATGACCCGATCGACGGCCTCGGGAGCGGCCACCAGTTCCGGCGCGGCTCGTTCCAGCATCGCTTCGAGTCGCTCGCCGCGCTCCGCGAAGTCGGCCGGCGATTCGCCTCGCAGGTTGCGGAACAGGATCGCCTGCGACTCGGCATGAATCAGATCGACGCGCAAGGCGAAGGTCCCCCGCGTCTCGACCAGGCGTTCGAGTGTCGCGACTCCCTTCTCGAGCAGTTCGACCCCCTCGTCGAATCGCCCCGACAGGCCATAGCGGACTCCGAGG
>CAZZBI010000439.1:0-3693 GCA_964652385.1 uncultured Pirellulaceae bacterium
CCCGACACCGGTCGCGCCACGTTCGTCGTCGGCAACGACGAGATCAATGCGGTCCGGATCATCGGGCGACGGATGGACGGTTCCCAAGGCGGTAATGTCGGCGTGCTCTTCCGCGGCTTTTTGGACGATGAAGAGTTCACGTCGGCCCGCACGGCCACGGCTCGGATCCAGGAGCGCGACTTCTGTCTGGTACTCGACCGCTCGGGCTCGATGGCCTCGATGGACGGCGGGATTCCGGTCGGCGGCACGCGTCACGTGTCGCGTCTGACCGCGCTGAAGATCGCTTGCGGCGACTTCGTCGAAGTGCTCCGCGAGACGATCGGGCGCGAGAAGCTCGCCGTCGCCTCCTACTCGACCTCATCGACGCGCGACGTGCCGCTCGACTTCGATTACGGGCCGACCGAACGATTCGTCTCACGACTGAATGCCGACGGCATGACGAACATCGGCCGAGGGATCGATGACGGTGTCGCGCTGCTGTTCGATCCGACTCGTCATCGGACCGTCGCGCGCCCGATCCTCGTGGTGATGACCGACGGAATTCACAATCAGAGTCGCGATCCGGAGTTGGCGGCGCGCGAAGCGATGGCCGCTCATCCGAATCTGCTGATCCACACCGTCACCTTCAGCAGCGCGGCAGAGCGGGGGCGGATGCGACGCGTCGCGGCGATCGGTAACGGGCGACATCACCACGCCGCTGACCTGACTCAGCTGCGACAGGTCTTCGAAGAGATCGCCCGCACCGCAGGGACGAGCCTGATCGAGTAGGTCGGCTCGAACCGGCCTCGGCGTCCTCCCCAGCCCGCAGCGTCAGCAAGGGGTCTCCGAGTCCTCCCCAGCCCGCAGCGTCAGCAAGGGGTCTCCGAGTCCTCCCCAGCCCGGAAACCACTCGACCGGGAACCATCGCACGACGTGGCTCCGGGCTCTCCAAGCCCGAGGTCGGGTTCGCTCGGACTCCGTTCACGCTTCGATGCTCGTTCGGCAGCGCGACGAAACCCTGCCTCGGCCACGCAGTGGCCGGGCCCTCGCGAAAACGGTGCGACCGAGGACGGTCGCACTACGACAGAAGCTGCGACCGAGGACGGTCGCACTACGACAGAGACTGCGACCGAGGGCGGTCGCACTACGGCAGAGGCTGCGACCGAGGGCGGTCGCACTACGGCGAGCACACTACGACAGCGAACGGTTCGAGAATCGCTCGGGGAGGAGCGCATCGAGGTCGAGCCAGCGGCGTCGGTCGGGGTGCTCGACGTCGATCAGGACGATCGGCAGGCGCTCGGTGAACTCGACCAGCACTTGGCGACAGGCGCCGCACGGCGAGACCCCTCCGCGCGAGGCGATCGCCAGCAGAACCCAGCAATCGACCCGTTCGACGACCGCTCGCTGCACGGCGGTCCGCTCGGCGCACTGCGTCAACGAATAGGAAGCGTTCTCGACGTTACAGCCGCCGATGATTCGACCGTCGACCGACAGCAGCGCCGCGCCGACCAGGAATCCCGAGTACGGCGCGTAAGCCGCTTCGCGAGCCGCGAGCGCCGCGGCGATCGTCGCGTCGATCCGATCCGAGGCGATACCGGTCGGTTCGATCGGCTGCGGCACGGAGTTCGACATCGCTCCGGCCTCCGCCACTCTCGATCGTCGATCGCCTTCGTGCGGCAAGACGCGCCCGAGCCACTCACGGCGCGGAACGAACGGCAAGTCACTTGTCGCAACGTCCGGAACCACGACGCCTCGCGCGCCGACGACTCAGTCGGGATAGGTGATCTCGAGGATCTCGAAGACGATCTTCCCCTTCGGGACCGCGATCTCGGCTCGATCGCCGACTCGCTTTCCCAGCAGTCCCTGACCGATCGGGCTGGTGACCAGGTACTTCCCTTGGTCGTAATCCTCGTCGCCGGCGCCGACCAGCGTGAACGTCTCTTCGTCGTCCAGGTCGACATCCAGGACGCGGACCGTGGCACCGAAGGCGACCTCATCGCGCGGCAGTTTCGTCTCGTCGACGATCGTCGCTCGCGACAGTTTCGACTTGAGCGCGTTGACCTTGGCGGTCAGCATCCCGAGCGTTTCGCGCTGGCCGTGGTACTCGGCGTTCTCGCGCAGATCCCCTTCGGATCGCGCGTTCGCCAGTGCCTCGCGCACGATCGGCATCTCTTCGTTCTCCAGCCGCTCGATCTCGGCGCGAATCTTCGCGTAGCCGGACGCCGTCATCGGGATGTAGTCGCTCATCTGACTCGCTCTCCGCATCGGGACGCATCACCCCGCGAGGGACGATCCGTCCGCAAGAACCTGTCGGTCGAGACCGTCGATCCCGCAGTCGGGAACCGGTCGACTTTCGCGAACGTCGAGTTCCGAACCGGTCCGAAAAACCGATCGACCTGCCGGAACCGGCAGGTCGACGCGATGGATTTCGGGGGGACTCGAACGGCGATTCGGAGGACCGATCGGATGCCGGCGCCATGTCCGAACCGGACAGCGCGCGGACCGACGACGCCTGCTCACTTCGCCGACGGCATTGTCTCGGAATCCCCCGGCAAAGTAAAGCCGAAACCGGGTCGGATCGCCCCCTGAACCCCGACGACGTGTCGGGGGAGCGATACAATCGGCGTTCGGGCTCAGCGACCGAGGAACGAGCGTCCTTCCTCGGCCGAAGCCCCTCGGTCGAACGCGGAGCGGGAGTCGATCCCGAGCAGCCCATGCGCTCCCCCTTGCCTCGAACGACTCGCCTCGCAAATCGGCGACCGAGCGTTCCGGTCAAGGTTCGTCACGCCGTCGTGCTGTTGCTGGCGGTCGTCGGAACGGCTTCGGCCCAGGAGGACCTCCAGCCGCTCGGCTATCGCGATTCGGCGCTGATTGTCGATGCGGGAGTCGGACTGTGGAGCTGGCCGATTCCGTGCGACCGGGATGGCGACGGCGATCTCGATCTGCTGGTCAGCTGTCCCGACAAGCCGTTCAACGGTCTCTGGTTCTTCGAGAATCGAGGGACGACCGATCCGCGCGACCCGGCGATGCCGATCTTCGAACCGCCGGTTCGACTGGACGAGGGGCGAACCAACGTCTTTCCCAGCTACGACGGCGAGCGGCCGATCGTGCTCGAGCCGCAGCGCGTCCATCGCGACGTGATCGCCGACGGCTGGCGAGCCGGTCAGGCGTTCGGCCCGTCGAGCGAGACGCTTCGCGCCGTTCGGCCGCGTCATGACCAGCGAGCGCTCGCCGACCTGGATGGTGACGGTGACCACGACCTGATTGCCGCAGTCGAGGATTGGAGCGACTACGGCTGGGACGGCGGCTACGACGAACAGGGGGACTGGCTCGCCGGCCCGCTTCGCAGTCGGATCTACCTTGTTCCGAATCTCGGGTCCGACGTCGAACCGATCTGGGGAGACGCTCGGCGGTTGCTCGCCCCGTCGGGTCCGCTCGAGACGTTCGGCATGTCCTCGCCCAACGCTCGCGATTGGGATGGTGACGGCGATCTCGATCTGCTCTGCGGCGAGTTCCTGGACGGTTTCACCTATTTCCGCAACGACGGCGACCGTACGCATCCGAGCTTCGCCGACGGCGTACGACTGAACGACGATCAGGGGGGTCCGTTGACGATGGACCTGCAGATGATCGTTCCGGTGGCGTTCGATTGGGATCGCGACGGGGATCAGGATCTGATCGTCGGCGACGAGGATGGCCGGATCGCATGGATCG
>CAZZBI010000440.1:0-3682 GCA_964652385.1 uncultured Pirellulaceae bacterium
CGAGCGGTACGACGTCCGGCCGGCGCGGTCGGAACGATCATCCCCTCCGACCCGACGCTTCTCACCGCGGCGACGGGCTCGGTCTCCTCACCTCCGTCCACCGATCGCACCGGGCGGAACGAGTCGACCATTCATGGCTTCGGAATGTCGTCTGCAGATCGCATCGGGTCCCTTCGCCGGTCGGATGATCCTCGTCGATTCGGACCACTCGGTCTCGATCGGTCGAGTCGAACCGGCCGACGTGCGACTCGATCACGATTCTTCGGTTTCGCGCCGACACGCGACGATCGAATACACCAACGGGCGTTTCCGTCTGCGCGATGACGGAAGCACCAACGGCACGTTCCTGAACGGAACGCTGATCGCCTCGGCCCCGTTGCGCCGCGGCGATCGGATCGTCGTCGGCCAGACGCTGATCGAGGTGGTCGAGGCGGCCGACGCGCCGTCTCCGATCGGCGGTTCGTCGCCTCCGTCCCCCGGGGCGACGCATCTCGGTTCGACCCCACTCGGTACGACGTTTCCCGGTTCGACCTCTCCGACGCGAGCGACCTCGCAACCGGTCCCGCTCCCGCCGCCGGTGATTCCGCGACGAAGCGATCCGTCGGAGGAGACGCGCGGCACGCTGGCGCCGCGCGGCGCCCCGGTCGGCGACGAGGCGACTCGGGTCATGCCGGTCGATCGACGGGACGGTCCGGCTCGCGGAACGCTTGTCGGCGGCGGAGCGGGAAGCGCCGGAACGGGAAGCGCCGGAACGGGCAGTTCCGGAGGGGGCGCCGCGGCGCGCGGCGATTCGGTGCGCGACGACGATGCGACGCTGCCGATCGGGCACGTCACGCTCGACGCTTCGGGATGGCCCTTCCGATTTCCGTTTGCCGTCGGACGATTCGGACGCGACGCCGCCGACGTCGCGCGACAGCTGCGCGCCTGGGGCCTCGGATGCTATGTCCGCATCCTGCTCCCGCTGCGCGATCTCGCCCCCGAACAGCTGCGTGAAGCGGAACGGATGCGGACGCGCGGCGGAGCGGCTTCGCCGACCGAATCGCTCTTGCTGCTCGATCCGGATGACCGTCTCGACCCGATCGAACTCTTCACCCGCAGCTTCGGCCGCAACCGCTGCAGCGCGTTCCTCTGCGACGCTCCCTTTCCGACCGTCGTCCAGACGATCGCCGACCGCATTCCGTTCCTGGTCGATCCCGCGATGATCCGCCATCAGGCGGCCGATCCGGAACGAGCCGGTCTGCGGGGGCCGCTTCCCGGCGTCGTCGGGATCGTGGTCGAGGCGCCGGATCGGGTCGGCGCCTGGCTGCTTCACGATCGCTCACGTCCGCTCGGAGTCGAATTGGCGAAACTCGGCAATCCTTTCGGCTGAGACCCGACGCCGGCGCAACCGCGCTTCCGACATGACGACTCCTCTTTCGGTCGGTTCGTGACCGACCGATATGGCGAACCCGCCTTCTCTTTTCGCGACCCAAGACGAACCAGGAGACGCGAGCATGCCGACGAATCCGGATCAGGGGAATCCGCCGAGCGGCGACGGATCGATCAACACCTATCTCTCGGGTGAAGGGACCAGCTCGAGTCGATTCGATCGTTCGCGGGTCGTGATCTTCGTCAACGGGATGGGGAACTCTCCCAACGATCATCGCGAGTCGGCTCTGGCGCTTTCGCTGTTGCAGATGTGCCCGGTCATCGGCGTCTACAACCGCTCGGCCGGCTTCTTCGCCGACCTCGGGCAGTGCATCGCGGACAAGTACCAGTTCGACGGTCCCGCCGCCCGCGATCCTCGTGCAGCACTCGATCGAGCCATGGGAATCGCCAAGTCGCGTCCCGGGGGAGCGGCAGCGACTCGCGAGAGCGTGATGATCGGGGTGCTCGAACGGAACCCGGCCGCGGCATCGCTCTTTCGTCTGCTCCGCAAGCCCGAACATCGTCGCACGCCGATCTTCGCTCATAGCCAAGGCAACCTGATCACCTCGAACACCCTCTCGGCGATCGTTGCGGTCGACGGGTCCGACGCGATGATCGGTCGCGACGTCTACACGTTCGGCTCGCCGGCGATGAACTGGCCGGCCGGCGTGCGGACGATCGAGTGCGGCTTTACCTGGGATCCGGTCACCTGGCTCGCCGGTTTCGACACCAGCTTCACCATCTCGAAGGTCGGCATGCCGTCGGGATCGCTCAACCCGATCACGCATTCCTTTCTCGAGTACCTTCGTCACGATCCCGCCTTCGTCGTCAACCGGTTTCGCTGGGGGAGTCTCGGCGTCACCGTGTCGATGGACGAGGAAGGTCTGGCTCGCTGTCTGTTCGAGATGGGGCAGAACTTCGAGCGAGTCCGGAAGATCTTCGATCATCTGAACCGGCATCACAATTCCGATGCCGACGACGTGGCGCTCGAGTACGTCCGGCTGATCCGCGCCGCGGGAGATGCGGGGCCCCTGGCGACCGCCGTCCGTCGTGATCCTCCGCTTCGAGATCTGTTGATCAAGGTGATGGACGAAGGTTGGACGTCGGACGACGAGAAGAAGGCGATCGCGTTCCTCAGGAGCTGACTCCCCTGCTCCTCCTGTGGGCCGCTTGTCGTTCCCCGGCCCCGCCGATGCCGAACCTGACCGGCTTGAGCTCCGGTCGGTTCGGCTACGTCGAGGGACTTGCGCAGCAACGGACTCTGCCGATCGGAGCGGTCATGACGTCCGGTGCGGTCCGGCTTGCCCCGCGTTTTCACCGGGCTCGGACCCGATCGAGCCGGCTCGGCGCCTTTCACGAGCGACTCGCCTAGCTCAAAAAACCGCATCGTGCCTCGAAAACGGTGCCGGTCGGGGGCCGAATCGATTAAGAATGGAGGTCTGGTGGGGGGCGGAAGGGATCTGTGGGGGGATTCGACTCGAACGGTCGAAACCGGACCCGCGGGCGCTTGACCGGTCACGAATCGTCGTGGCGCGTTCAAGTCGACGGCATCCCGAGAAGCTGCCCACTTCCCGTGATCGCCGGATACGTTCGTTTGCCGAGCGAGCGCGGTTCGGGCCGAGACCGTCGTTCCCTCCATCGCGAGAGTCCCTGCATGTTCCGCCGGATACTGCGCCTGTTCCGTGGTCCGCAGGACCTGTCGACGCCGACGGCGACCACGAACGGTCGTTTCGAATCGCGAGATGCGAGGTCCCGACTGGAGTATCAGGAACTGGAGCGGCGGCGTGTTCTCGACGCCGACTTTTCGCTCGTCGGCAATCAGCTGCAACTCGACAACTTCTCGAACGACTTCTCGCTGACCGTCGACTCGGATGCCGCCGACGTCCGTCTGACGCTGGCGGCCGGTGAGGTCTGGACCGGCGTCGACGGCGGCGGGATTGCCGGCAACGGGCTCCAGACGCTCACCGTCGACAAGGGACTGATCGACGGAGCGACGCTGACGAGCCTGTTGATCGACGGCGCATCGACGATCTCGTTCGCCAGCCTCGGACTCGGTGCTCAGCAGCTGCTGGTCGACATCGCGGGCGGTTCGGCCGACGAGATCCTGGCGACCGGAGACGACCTGACGCTGCAGGATGCTGGAGCCGGTACGTCCTTTGCCGTTTCGGCGACCTTCGAGAACGTGGTCGGAGCCGTAAGAATCGAAGGAGACGTCGCGGCGAACGACGGGAGCCCCTTGGATCTGACGTTCGACGCAAACGTCCTGCTGCTGGCC
>CAZZBI010000441.1:0-3670 GCA_964652385.1 uncultured Pirellulaceae bacterium
GCCGTGACCGGCGCCCCCCTTCTTCTTTTCCGACTTGGGCATCTCGGCGACGAGAGCGTCGCTGGTCAGCAGCAGGGTGGCGACGCTGGCCGAGTTGGCGAGCGCGGTCTTGGTGACCTTGGCCGGATCGATGACGCCCGCCTTGATCAGGTCCTCGTAGACGTCGGTCAGCGCGTTGTAGCCCTGATTTCCCTTCGACTCGACGACCCGCTCGCAGACGATACCGCCGTCCTTGCCGGCGTTGTTCGCGATCATCGTCAGAGGAGCGCGGCAGGCGCGGACGACGATCTGATAGCCGACCTTCTGGTCGTCGGTCAGCGAATCCGAGGGGGAGACGGCCGCCGAGGCGCGGAGGAGGGCGACGCCGCCGCCGGGGAGGATTCCCTCCTCGACCGCTGCCCGAGTCGCATGGAGCGCGTCCTCGACCCGCGCCTTCTTCTCCTTCATCTCGCTCTCGGTGGCCGCACCGACGTTCACCTTGGCGACGCCGCCGGAGAGCTTGGCGAGACGCTCTTCGAGCTTCTCGCGATCGTAGTCGCTGGTGGTGTTCTCGATCTCGCGACGGATCTGATCGATCCGCGCCTTGATCTCGTCGCTCTTGCCGGCCCCTTCGATGATCGTCGTGTTGTCCTTGTCGACGATCACCTTCTTGGCGCGGCCGAGATCGGCGAGGGTCAGGTTGTCGAGCTTGATGCCGAGCGCCTCGAAGACCGCCGTCCCCTTGGTCAGGATCGCGATGTCCTCGAGCATCGCCTTGCGACGATCGCCGTAGCCCGGAGCCTTGACGGCACAGCAGGTGAAGGTGCCGCGCAGCCGGTTGATGACCAGCGTCGCGAGCGCCTCGCCTTCGACGTCCTCGGCGATGATCAGCAGCGGCTTGTTCTGCTGCACGAC
Organism: uncultured Pirellulaceae bacterium; assembly: GCA_964652385.1. Lineage (GTDB taxonomy): Bacteria > Planctomycetota > Planctomycetia > Pirellulales > Pirellulaceae > UBA11682. The sequence goes on from CAZZBI010000441.1 coordinate 895, forward strand.
CTGCTCGAGGACCGGCACGAGGTCCTTGATGTTGGTGATCTTCTTCTCGAAGACCAGGATGTACGGGTCCTCGAGGACGACGTGCATCAGCGACGGATCGGTGACGAAGTACGGCGACAGGTAGCCGCGATCGAACTGCATCCCCTCGACCCACTCGACTTCGGTGTGCAGGCTGCGCCCTTCGTCGACGGTGATGACGCCGTCCTTGCCGACCTTCTCCATCGCCTTGGCGAGCAGATCGCCGATCTCGCGATCGTTGTTGGCGGCAATCGTCGCGACGTTGCTCATCTCGTCGGTGCTGCGGATCTTGACCGCCATCTTCGAGAGCCGCTCGGTGATGTCCTTCACCGCCGCCTCGATACCGCTCTTCAGCTGCACCGGGTTGACGCCCGAGGTGACCGCCTTGAGCCCCTCGTTGAAGATCGCCTCGGCCATCACCGTGGCGGTCGTGGTCCCGTCGCCCGCGACGTCGCTCGTCTTGCTGGCGACTTCGCGGACCATCTGGGCCCCCATGTTCTCGTACACGTCCTCCAGCTCGATCTCCTTGGCGACGGTGACGCCGTCCTTGGTGACGGTGGGCGAGCCGAAGCTCTTCTGGAGGATGACGTTGCGTCCCTTGGGACCGAGCGTGACCTTGACCGCGCGAGCGAGCTTCGAGACGCCGCGGCGGATCGCTTCGCGGGCTTCCTGATCGAAGGCAATCATCTTGGGCATGACGGAGATTCTCCTAAGAGCACTTTGAATTCAGAGGGGGGAGGCCGATGCGGACCCGCTCGGCGGCGTCGCACCGCTTCACGAGCGGCGAACGGCGAGCGGCGATTCGGGAAGCGTCCCGATCAGCCTTCGATCACGGCGAGGACATCCTCTTCCCGCATCAGCAGGTAGGACTCGTCGCCGACCTTCATCTCTTCCGGGGCGTAGCTGGTGAAGATCACGCGATCACCGGCCTTGAGCTGCATCGGAGCCCGGGTGCCGTCGGCGAGCAGGCGACCGGTGCCGACACAGACGACCGTCCCGCGGCTCGGCTTGTCCTTCGCGGAATCGGGAAGGAAGATCCCGCCCGAGGTGCGTCCCTCGGCCGACTCCCGCTCCACCACGATCCGATCACCGATCGGCTGGAGCATGACCTTCGCCTTGCTCTTGTTCTTGGTCGCCGTCGCCATACGTTCCTGTCCTCCAGTTCGACTCGAGACTGACGTTCCGACCGATTCCGAGTCCTGCCCTCGTCCGATCGGTCGATCGGACATTTTCGGGCATCGCACCGCCGTCCTCGACGAGGGCCCGCGGCAGGTTCGGCACCGTTGAGTTGATTGGCTCGCGCTCCGTCGCCTGACAATTCGGTCGCCCGACGACATCGCCGCTACGACTATGAGCAAGGCTCGTGCCGAATGTCACGAGATTCTCGGCCAGGTCGATTCCGCCTGTTTTCCGCAGCGATTCGACCAACAGCCGCGTCTCGCCGAGCGACGTCGGCGGGCCCCACCGAGCCGTCGGTTGCATGGCCGACCGGCCTTCCTGACATCTTGGCAGCACCGGCATCTCGGCCGGGCCGACGGCCCCTGAACTCTCGATCGCGGGACGTTTCGACGGGATTCTCCGGCTGCGTCGTACTCGCGGCTCGCTGCCCGGTGCGGGGGCCGCTGCATTCCCGGTGCCGAGGCCTGACCTCCCGGAAGAACGACCGATCGGCCACCTGAGCCGCGACGAGCGAATGCGGATGCTTGCCCGAGTCGGAAGCGTCAGCGATCATGGGACTTGAGGCTGCGGGAACGGGGAGCGGTCCTGCGACGACCGGTCGGTCGAGATCGCCGGTCGTGGTACCGTTCGCCTCAGCCGATTACGCCGCTCCTCGTCCCTGATTCGCGAGCGGAGCGAGTCGCCCCTGAACCGGGGCATCCGGCTCGCTTCGGTCCGGGCTCGCTGCGATCGTCAGGCCTCACGGGCCGCCGAACTCCTTCCGCTCGCGTCGACTCATCCGGCTCGTCTTCGTCGCTCATCCGGTTCTCAGGACTCGTCTTCCATGCCGATTCGCGTCGCCTGCCCCTCGTGCGGTCATCAGCTGAACGTCGCCGACAAGTTCGGCGGCAAGCGCGGCAAGTGTCCGAAGTGCACCGCGATGGTCGACATCCCGATGCCGACCGCCGCCGCCGAAGGCGAAGACGATTTCCGCTTGGCCGACGAGGCGCCGTCGCGTCGCCAGGACATCACGACCAAGGGCTGGGGGCAGGCTCCGGTCCGCAGTCATCTGGACGATCTGCTCGATGAAGTCGGCGTCAAGGCGGCGGTCGAAGGACCGGTCTGCCCGGCCTGCGGTGCCGAGACGCCCGAGGGAGCGGTGATCTGCATCGAGTGCGGTCTGAATCTGCAGACCGGCGAGCGGATCCACTCGACCGTGCAAAGCGACGGCTCGGGCGGAGGCAAGCCGCTGAGCGAAAACGAAAAGATCATGCTCAAGGCCGAGGCGGCGATCGAGGACAACCCGATCACGCAGGAGGACGAGGGTTACGGTGACGGCCCCGAGTCGTTCCTGATCGCGGGCGGGGCGCTGCTGGCCGGAGCACTCGTCGTCGCGGCGATCGTCGGCACCATCTTCCTGTTCGACAAGCTGACCAATTCGACCGGCGCGACGGTCATGGTGATGGCGGTCGTCGGTTCGATCTTCCTGTCGATCGGCAACATCTGGATCATGATCGCCGCGTTCCGCGAGCATGTCGGCCAGGGAATCGCGACGCTCGTCTGCATCGTCTATGCGCTGATCTTCGGTTTCATGCGGATG
>CAZZBI010000442.1:0-3666 GCA_964652385.1 uncultured Pirellulaceae bacterium
CTCCGGCGACGAGCGCATCGTCGGCGCGCGGGAAGGGGCCGAGGACACCGGCGGCTTCGTCGTGACGACGAGCGTGCGGCTCGTGCTCGGCGAGAAGGTGAACATCGATGCGTACGGCCTCACGGGCTCGCTCGGGGGCGCGCTGCGGGTGACCGCGCGGCCCAACGAAGTGCCGTTCGGCACCGGCGAGCTGAACGTGAAGGACGGCAAGTACACCGCCTACACGCGCGAGCTGGACATCGAGCGAGGTCGCCTGCTGTTCGCGGGCCAGGACCTCGGCAACCCCGGCCTCGACATCCGCGCGCAGCGGAAGATCGTCAGCTCGACGACGGGCGGCACGGTCACGGCCGGCATCAACGTGCGCGGCACGCTGCTGCGGCCGCAGATCTCCTTCTACTCCGACCCGTCGATGTCGCAGTCGCAGATCGCGTCGATGATCATCGTCGGGCGCACGCTGGACGACGTGCAGGACACGGATCGCGCCGCGCTGGGCGGCGACCAGGCGCGCCAGCAGCTCGTCGCGCAGGGCAGCGCGCTGCTCGCGGGGCAGCTCGGGCGCTACGTCGGCATCGACGACGTCGCGGTGGAACAGGGCGCGAACAACGCCACGTCCGTGGTGATCGGCAAGTTCCTCTCGCCGCGCCTGTACGTCAGCTACGGCGTGAGCCTCACGGAGCAGATCAACACGCTGAAGCTCCGGTACACCATCGGCGACCGCTGGGTGATCCGGCCCGAGAGCGGGCTCTCGGACCGGATCGGGAATCACTTCTTGCGGGGCGGCTTCATCGGGTTCTTGACCACCGGAGCCTTGCCCGGCAGGATCACGCACTCCCCTCCGACCGCCTCGATCTTTTCCTTGGCCGAGGCGCTGAAGCGGTGGGCGTGGATCTTGAACTTCTTGGTCAGATCACCGTCGCCGAGGACCTTGAAGACGTCATGGCGACGCTTCACGAGCCCCTTTTCCTTGAGCACCTTCGGGCAGATCTCCGCCCCCGCCTCGAACCAGAGCTCGAGGTCGCCGACGTTGACCGCGATGACGTCGAGGGCGAAGCGGTTGTTGAATCCGCGCTTCGGCACGCGCCGGACGACCGGCATCATGCCTCCCTGGAACGTCACCTGCTGCGAGTTGCCGGCTCGGGACTGCGAACCCTTGTGGCCTTGTCCGGCGGTCTTGCCGGTACCGGAGCCGGGACCGCGACCGAGCCGCTTCCGGGCGCGGTGCGTCTCGACGCCCTGATGAATGTCGTGCAGCTTCATGACAGGCTAACCCCTCGCAGACGTTCGACGTCCTGGTTCGTCCGCAGCTGCTGAAGCGCGTCGATGGTCGCCTTGACGAGCGTCACCGAGTTCGAGCTGCCGAAACTCTTGGTCAGGATGTTGGTGATGCCGGCCGCCTCGCAGACCGCACGCACCGCAGCTCCGGCGATCACGCCGGTACCGGGTCCGGCCGGCACGAGAATGACTCGGGCGGCTCCGTAGTGTCCCTTGACGACGTGCGGGATGGTGCCGTCGATCAGGTTGACCTTCACCAGGCTCCGAGCGGCCTGCTTGTTGGCCTTCTCGACGCTCGGGGGGACTTCGTTGGCCTTGCCGTAGCCCCAGCCGACCTTGCCCTTGCCGTCGCCGACGACGGCCATGGCGGCGAAGCTGAAGCGACGACCACCCTTGACCACCGCGGCGCATCGCTTGATGCGGACGACGCGCTCGATCAGTTCGCTGCGGGAATCGTTGGACACGTCTCGGTCGCTCCGTACGGAGTAGGTGATGTCATCCGCCGCTTCAGCTTCGGGCCGCTGCGACGGGCGGGGGATCGGTTCGTCACGCGACCTCAGTCGCCGCGATCCGATCCCGCCGGGATCAGAACTCGAGGCCGCCGGCGCGAGCTGCCTCGGCAAGCTCGGCGACGCGACCATGGTAGCGGTAGTGACCGCGGTCGAACTGGACCTGCTTGATGCCGGCGGCGAGGGCTCGTTCGGCGAGGAGCTGGCCGATCTTCTTGGCCGCCTCGACGTTGCCGCCGTAGCCGACTTCGCCCGCCACCCCCTTGTCGCGCGTGCTGGCCGAGGCGAGGGTGACGCCCTTCTCGTCGTCGACGATCTGGGCGTAGATATGCTTGTGGCTGCGGAAGACGCTCAGCCGGGGACGATTCAGGTTCCCCCGAAGAACGTTCCGGACCCGATTCCGACGCCGCGTCCGGCGGACCTGCTTGACCAGTTGACGCTTCACCGTCCCGTTCCTCTCGATGACTGCCGCAGCGGAATCGCTCGGGTCGACCCGGCCGAACTCGGCCTCGCGTCACCCGCTCCGCGCTACCGACGGAATCTCGCGGCGTTCGCCCGCGCGACTCCGTCGCCGGATCACTTGCTGGCCGCCTTGCCCGGCTTGAGCCGGACGAGTTCGCCCTGATAACGCACACCCTTGCCCTTGTAGGGTTCGGGCTTCCGAGCCGACCGGACCTCGGCGGCGAACTGGCCGACGAGCTGCTTGTCGCACCCCTTGATGACGACATGCGTCTGATCGGGGCAGGTGACGTTCAGTCCGGTGGGGACGGTCTTCTTGATTTCGTTGGCAAAGCCGACTCGGAGCGAGAGGACGTTCCCCTTGAGCGAGACGACGTAACCGACGCCGACGACTTCGAGCTTCTTCTCGTAGCCGTTCTTGACGCCGAGGATCATGTTGTTGATCAGCGAGCGGGTCAACCCGTGGAACGACTTCGCCGCACGGCCGTCGCCGTTTCGCGAGACGACGACTTCGCCGTCGACCAGCTGCGCCGAGATCTCGGGTCGCATCTGATACTCGAGCTTGCCGAGCGGGCCTTCGACCGCCACGCGGCTCCCGTCGATCGCGACCTTCACGCCGTCGACGACGGTGATCGGCTTGACTCCAATCCGGGACATGGTCGTCTCTCTCTCGTTACCGTAGTCCGTCTTGCGCTCGCGACCGAGGCTCGGTCGGCCTCGATCATCCTTCGCCTTGCCGGCGGTCCGCCGTCGACCGGTGTCGGTCGCTCCGCGTGCCGCTCCGGTGCGCCCTGCTCGCTCCGCCCGGATCGTCGCCTCGCCTGAGGTTCGGTCCGAACCACGGTCGAGGGACGCAGGCGAAGAGGGGCTCACCAGACTTCGCAGATCACTTCACCACCGAGATTCTGCTGCCGCGCCTCACGGTCGCTCACCACGCCGCGGCTGGTGCTCAGGATCGTGATCCCCTGTCCGTTCAGGATGGGGCGCAGATCCTTGGCGCTCGAGTAGACCCGACGTCCCGGCTTGCTGACCCGCTTCAGATGGCGGATGACCTGCTCGCCGCTCGGCCCGTACTTCAGTTCCAGTCGGAGCTGGCCGGCCGGCTGCTCCTCGATCTCGGTGTAGCCCCAGATGAAGCCTTCGCGCTTGAGCACGTCCGCGACACCCTTCTTCACCTTCGAGACCGTCAGATCGACGTACGGCCGCTCGACGCGGACCGCATTGCGGATGCGGGTCAGCATGTCGGCAATCGGGTCGGTCATCATGGCGGAAAATTCCTCTTACCAGCTAGCCTTGCGGACACCGGGGATCAGACCTTGGTCTGCCATCTTGCGGAAGCAGATTCGGCAGATGCCGAACTTGCGATAGACCGCCCGGGGGCGTCCGCACATCTGGCAGCGATGCTCTCGACGGGTCGAGAACTTCG
>CAZZBI010000443.1:0-3665 GCA_964652385.1 uncultured Pirellulaceae bacterium
GCATTCGGCCGACCGCCCGGCCGCACGGAGCGCGAGGCCGCGGCGACTCATCTGGCAAGCCTGAGAACGCTGATCGCTGCGCAGCAGGCGGGCAGCGCTCTCGAAAACGACTCCGAGGCCCATCCGGCGCCGGTCGATCCCGCGACCGACTCGGCGAACTGGCCCGAGGGGCTGAGTCTGCTGCTGACGGCCGACGAAGGGGTCGAGTGCGACGAGGCAGGACGAGTCGTCCGTTGGCTCGATCGTTCGCCGGCCGGTCGCCGGGTGTCTCAGGCTGAACCGCAGCGACGACCGAGCGTCGATCTCAGCGGCGCCGTACCGCGAGTCGATTTCGACGGCGCCGGCGATTTTCTGGCGATCGACGGAAGCCCGGTGACCGGCGATGCGTTCACGATCGTCGCCGTGGTGACCGATCGTGGCTCGGACGAACTGCGCGAGATCGTCTCGAACTGGAACGGTGGGCTCGGCAATGCCGGCACGTCGATCTTTCTGGGCCTCGCTTCGGGAAACGCGATCCGCTGGACCGATGACGTTCCGGTTGCCGGACTTTGGACCGACCGGACGATTCCTGCCGTGCTGAGCGCCAGCAGCGGCCCGCGCGGGACGACGGTGCATCTGGGAGCGAGGGCCTTGCTCGAGCGATCCCAGCCGCTGTCGCCGCGCCGTCTCGACACCGCCTGGACGATCGGCACTCAGGGGAACATCGACGGCGAGTACTGGAACGGCTCGATCGCGGCGTTGGCGATCTGGGATCGACAGCTGAACGACGACGAGCGGCAGTCGGTCGCAAAACGTCTGGCCGATCGGTTCGGCGCGACCTGGATGGTCGATCCGCAACCCGTTCCTCGCTCGGTCGAAGCGCGAGCGTGGGAGTCGTTGGTGACGGTGCTGATCAATGCGAACGAGTTCCTGTTCGTCGACTGAACGAGGCGACACGATGCGGAACGATCTGAACTCGCCGAGCGATCGCTCGATACGGCGTTATCCGTGCGGCGTGACGCGGCGCGAGTGGATCGGCGACATGGGAGCCGGGTTCGTCGGAACGGCTCTCGCCGGTCTGCTGGCGGCCGATGGTTTCTCACCGCGGCGGTCCGTTGCGAGCGAGTCGTCGAGTAACCTCGGACCGCTCGCCCTGAAGCCGCCGCATTTCGTGCCGCGCGCCAAGCACGTCATCTTCCTGATGATGAACGGGGCGCCGAGTCAGGTCGACACGTTCGATCCGAAGCCCGAGCTGCGCAAGTACGCCGGCAAGACGCTCCCTCCCGGCAAGAAGTTCATCAACTCCGGCGGTCGTCAGGTCGGCTATCTGACGCCGGAGTGGCGCCCGTTTCGGCCGGGGGGCGAATCGGGGCTGCCGGTGTCGGACTACTTTCCCGAGGTTCGCAAGCATGCCGACAAGCTGTGCGTCATCAACAGCTATCATACCGACAGTCATGCGCACGGTTCGGCGCTGGTGGCGATGAACACCGGCAAGACGTTCATCGGTCGACCGAGTCTGGGGAGCTGGGCGGCGTACGGACTGGGGACCGAAAACCAGGATCTGCCGGGCTACGTCGTGATGCTCGACAAGCGCGGAGGCCCGATCGGCGGTCAACCGAACTGGTCTTCCGGCTTCCTGTCGGCCGCCTATCAGGGAACGCTCTTCCGTCCCGGCAGGACGCCGATCCTGGACCTCGCTCCTCCCGCCGGCATCGACGACGCGATGCAGCGCGAGCGACTGGGGCTGCTCGACACGATCAACGCGGAGCATGCGGCACGTCGCCCGCACGACCCCGATCTCGCCGCTCGCATCGCGTCGTACGAGCTCGCCTATCGGATGCAGAGTGCGGCGCCCGAGGCGGTCGATCTGGCGCAGGAGAGTGCCGAGACGTTGGCGATGTACGGGATCGGATCCGAGCCGACCGACGAATACGGCCGCAACTGTCTGATCGCCCGGCGACTGATCGAGCGCGGAGTTCGCTTCGTGCAGCTTTACAGCGGCGGCGGTCACCTGGAAGAGACGTGGGATGCGCACGAGAGCGTCGAGAAGAATCACGGTCGCCACGGGGCCGAGGTCGATCGACCGATCGCCGCTCTGCTGACCGATCTCGAGCGGACCGGCCTGCTCGACGAGACGCTGGTGCTGTGGGGGGGAGAGTTCGGGCGGATGCCGTTCTCGGAAGGCCCCGATGCGCCGGGTCGGGACCACAATCCGTACGGCTTCACGATGTGGTTAGCCGGCGGCGGGGTGAAGGGGGGCTTCCGTTACGGCGCGACGGACGAGTTCGGTTTCGAGGCGGTCGAGAACCGCGTCCATCTGCACGACCTGCATGCGACGCTGCTGGCCGCACTCGGACTGGATCACGAACTGCTGACCTTTTTCCATCAGGGGCGCGACGAGAGTCTGACCGACGTCGGCGGCCGGATCGTCACCGAGCTGTTCGCGTAGCGGACCCTCGAGATCACGCGGAACCTCGAGCTCCGCCGTGACCGCTCGATGATCTCCTTGACCTTCGCGGTCGAAGGAACTCCCCGCGAGCCGTCTTACTCCTGCGTCACGTCCGGTACGTCACCCGACCAGAGCCAGCGGAGCGAATCGGGGAGAATCGCGCCGCCGTGCACGCCGCTGTGTCCCCCTTCGCCGAACTCGAAGCGATAGTCGTACCCCTTGTACTTCAGTGCTGCGGCCATCTGCTGATTGGCGAGCGGCCAGTGGCCGTGCTCGTTGTCGAGGTCGCCGGAGCCTCCCTGCAGAAAGACCTTGATCGGCTTGCGCGGCGTCTTGCGGATCCGGGCTTCACAGTCGTGACCGCCGCGGATGTTGGTGAAGCTGCCGACGTGACTGAGAACGCGACGGAACATGTCGGGACGCTCCCAAGCGACGGTCCAGGCACAGATGCCCCCCGAGCTGATGCCGCCGATCGCGCGGCGCTGCGGATCGTCGGTCAGCTTGACCGTCTTGCCGACCTCGGGAAGCAGCTCGTCGATGACGAAGCGGGCGTACTGATCCGAGAGGGTGTCGTATTCGAAGCTCCGATTGGCCGGAGTCGGTCGCCAGCCCGGTGTCTCGGGGAGTTCGGGCGTGGTGTGCCCCGGATCGATGAAGATTCCGACGGTCACCGGCATCTCGCCGCGGGCAATCAGGTTGTCCATCACGATCGTGGCGCGGAACTGGCCGTTCGGATCGACGTAGGCGTGACCATCCTGAAAGACCATCACCGCGGCCGGTTCCGAGCCGTCGTACTGCTTCGGAACGTAGACCCAGTAGCGGCGGATCGTTCCGGGGAAGATCTCGCTCTTCCAGACCCCTTCGGTCACCGTCCCTTGCGGAACCCCTTCCTGCCGCTCCGAATCGGGTCCGAGCGAATAGACCTCGTCTCCGGCACCGACCGGACGCCATGAACCGAACAGCAGCATGACCAGGACTCCGAGCAGCCATCCGCCGAGGGCGTTTCGCATGATCGTCTCTCCGACAGGAAATGGTGGGGCGACTGCGATTGTAACCGCCGAGACGTAGCGGCTTGATGTCGCGAGCCGTCGTTCGGCAGCGAGACCGACCCCGGTCGCAGCAATGTCGTAGTGCGACCGCCCCCGGTCGCAGCAATGTCGTAATGCGACCGACCCCGGTCGCAGCAATGTCGTAGTGCGACCGACCCCGGTCGCAGCAATGTCGTAGTGCGACCGCC
>CAZZBI010000444.1:0-3662 GCA_964652385.1 uncultured Pirellulaceae bacterium
GTCGTACGACCATCGCCTGGTCGACGGCGCCGCCGCGGCTCGATTCCTCAATGCCGTCATCGGCTACCTGAAGGCGCCCAGTCGCCTGCTGCTGGCGATCTGATCGCACGCCCGAGCGACGACGAAACGAAAAGCCCCCGGCAGGTCGTCCATCGCGACCTGCCGGGGGCTTTTGTCTTGCGCGGGTGATGTCGGCCGCAGGATGCTCAGGACGTCGTGACGTCGGCGGTACCGCGAACGGTGATCGTGCCGATCTCGGCGTCATCGGTCTGCAGCTCGATGCTGAACTCGATCGCGCCGGCCGTTTCGTCGGCCGTGAAGGTGATCGGCAGCAGGTGGAGCGGGCGCGACTCGTCGCTCAGCTCGACCGCGATCCGCGGATCGGAGGCGTTCGCTCCGACGATACGGAACGGGCGATCTCCCTTGACCACCAGCTTCTTGGCATCGGATCCGCCGGCGGGAACCGGACTGAAGGCGAGCGGGCTCGGGCTGACGCTCACCGCCTCGACCGCGCTCCCGGTCACGATGATCGGCACGCGGCGATGATTGCCGTCGTTGGTCTCGAGTTCGATCTCGCCGTTGATGTAGCCGGCCGCTTCGGGCGTGAAGTTCGCGATCAGCCGATAGCCGACGCGGCCGTTGACGCGAGTCGCTTCTTCGAACGAGACGGCCAGGCCGGGGACGTTCGAGCGGGCTTCGAGGATCCGCCAGTCGGAACGACCGGCATACTGGATGTCGACCGTCGCTTCGGCCTTGGCACCGACCTTCACCGCACCGAACTCGATCTCGCCCGGATCACAGACGACGTCGCGGCGCACGTAGCCGTCGACTCGCAGCTGGGCCTCGCCGTACTGCGGACGATCGAAGACGACGGTGATCGTCGCTCCGCGCTGACCGAGAAACGAGCGGGTATTGAATTGCGCCTTGATGCGGCCGGTCTCTCCGGGGGCGACCGTTTCGTCGAGCACGACCGGCGTCGTGCAGCCGCAACTGGCGCGGACACTCGAGACATGCACCGGCTTGCCGGTCGAATTGACGAACTCGAAGACATGTTCGGTCTTGGCCGCTCGCGCGACCGAACCGAAGTCGTGGGTCCGATCGGCGAACATGCCGTTGGCCCAATCGGATGCGGCGACCGGCAACGCTGAGAGCGTCAGCACGACCGACGACACGAAACCACCGAACCGACCCGCTACCGTCTTCATCGCCTCACCTCTCGCGCACCGTCTGAACCGAAATCGCCTCCGGCTCACCCTCCGGTCCGCGCCGTACCGACGCGGCACGACGCTTCAGGCGACCTCGACCCGACCGATCCGCCGGCTCCGTCGATCGAGGGCCACTGGAACGGACCAGTCCGACCCCCGAGATGGTCAGGGTAAAATAACACGGGATTCTAGGAGTGCTCGGAAGTCCGGACAAGAAGCGTCGACTTGAACGAGATGCTTGTCGTGCGGTCGATCGGACGGGTTCGTTCGGCCCGCAAACGACTCGGCACGGTCGCGCGAGCTCGAGCAAGAGAGTCGCCGGGGCAGGGGACAGTCGTTCGATCGGCGCCGTTTCGGCCGGCGGTGCGAGCGCGAACGGTGCGTGGCGCGAGACGGTCACCGACGTCCGCGGAGCGGATGACCGATGGGCCGCGAGTGCGGCGAAGAGAAGCTACCCGGCTAGGATTCGAACCTAGAATGACGGAGCCAAAATCCGTAGTGTTACCATTACACCACCGGGTAAGACCGGTTCGCCGAGTCCGACAGGTCGGAACGGCGAGCGATGCTAGGATCGGCTCTGCACGACCGCGTACGCCAGTTGCTCGAGTTCGATCGCCAGGTCGACTCCGATCACCTGAACCGTACGCGGGAGCGACAGGGTAACCGGAGCGAAGTTGAGTATACCGGTGACCCCTGCTGCGACAAGTCCGTCCGCGACCTCCTGAGCGACCGGCGCGGGGACCGCCAGGAGAGCCATCCGCAGATCGCGTTCGGCCGCGATTCTCGCGAAATCAGCCAGCGGCTCGATCGTCCGTCCGGCGAGCGACCGACCGAACTTGGTCGAGTCCGAATCGAAAGCGGCGACGATCTCGAAACCGCGATCGGCAAAGCCGCGATAACCCATCAGCGCTTGGCCGAGATTGCCGCAGCCGATCAGCGCCACCTTCCACGAGCGATCGGTACCGAGGATCGAACGGATCGCCGCGGTCAGTTCACCGCAGCGGTAACCGATCCCGGGGTAGCCGAATTGTCCGAAGTACGCGAAGTCCTTGCGGACTTGAGCATCGGTGAACCCGAGCAGCTTGCCGAGCTGCGTCGAACTGATCGTCTCTTTCCCTTCCCGAACCCAGTGCTGAATCTCGCGCAGGTACAGACTGAGTCGGCTGACGACCGCCTTCGGCACCGGCCCGGAACCTTTCGGTCCGGACGACTTCGAGCGGCGTTCGGAAGACTCGTCCATCACGGCGATCTCACGGCGGATAAGTCCGGCGATGCGTTCGGGCCAAGCTAGTGAGGGACGAAAGGGTTGACAAGAGGAGCGACGGGAGCGGCCGAGCGCACCGACCGATCGACCCTCAGGAAGCGACCGCGATCGTCAGCAATCGACCGATTCCCGAAGGGCCGCCGGTCGTGCCGCAGGGTCCGCCGATCGGCTCGCCGAACCGATTGCGGCACGAGCGGACGCTCCGGTACTCGTGATGCAGCGCGTCTTGTCGCGGCGAGACTCCGGTCGAGCCGGCGCTTGCCGGGCTCGTCTCTCGACGACCTGACGGCTTCGCTGCGTGCGAACGTCTCGTTTCGCACGGCCGCTGGTGCAGTCGGTCGCGCTGTCGTTCGCATCCCCGCCATCACGACGTCGTTCAAGTGCGCAGTCGTCGCAAGCTTCGCCAGTCGCCACGACCCGACTTCTCCAGTCTGTCTCAGACGACGTTTCTTCCGAGTCGATTCCTCTTGCCGGATGGATTCGTCTTTCCCGACGATCCCAGTCCACGGAGTCGACTGTCGCAGCCCAGGCCGCTCACGTTTCCGTTCTTTCCATTCAACTCGCGCGACTGCGCAGGACGATGGTAAGCGACATCATGGCGGGAAAGTGAGATGTCTGCGTCCGCTCTGCTGTCTGAGGCGACCTAGAGTACTGGGCCCTCGGCAGAAAACGGGCAAGGTCGGACGCCCCTCCGCAATGTGCCAGGGTGATGGCAGACCAGATATTGCTGTTCCAGGTGAGAACGTCAGTCAAGGAGATTCGGTCATGAGGCTACTGCACGGACTGCTGACCGTCGCCACCCTGATGGTGGTTTCGTCGGCCAGCTCGGCCTACGCGGCTTGCTGTGGCGTCAGCTACAGCGCCTGCGAAGGCTGCAACACGGGGAGCGCGTGGTCCCCCTGCGACCCGACCTACACGGTGATGCGGACGCGTCGCCGGGTGGTCATGGAGCCGCAGCAGGTGACCTGCTACAAGAACGTCTACGAGACGGTCTGCGAAGAGAAGCAGGTCAATTGCGTTCGCTACGAGCGCGAAACGCACATGAAGGAGTGCACGTACACGGTCTGCAAGCCGGTCCGTGAGACGCACTACCGCGAGTGCACCTACACCGTCTGCAAGCCGGTGTGGGAGACGAAGACCAAGGAGATCTGCTACACCGTCTGCAAGCCGGTGTGGGAGACGAAGACCAAGGA
>CAZZBI010000445.1:0-3607 GCA_964652385.1 uncultured Pirellulaceae bacterium
CCCCTCGAGTCCGCTCCGTCGGTCTTCGGGCGTGGAACGTCGCCCGAACCGGCATCCCCCGAAACGCCCGGTCTGCGTTATGCTCGCCGGCGGGGCGTTCCTCTTCTCGTCTCGTCTTCACGGATGATCGCCGCATGTGCCGCCCGTTGATCGTGATTCCCGCCCGCTACGCCTCGACTCGCCTTCCCCGCAAGATGCTGCTCGACCGGACCGGCAAGCCGCTGATCCGTCACACGTACGAGGCGGCCAGCCGCTCGCGCCTGGCCGAAGGGGTCGTCGTGGCGACCGATCATCCCGAGATCGAAGCGGCGATCAGGTCGTTCGGCGGCAACGTGCTGATGACCGATCCCGACGCGCGGAGCGGGACCGATCGGGTCGCGGAAATCGCCCGTCGTCTGCCGGAGTACGACCTGCTGGTGAACGTGCAGGGGGATGAACCCGAGATCGAAGCGACGGCGATCGACCGGGCGATCGAATTGCTGCGCGACGACCCGACGGCGGTCATGGCGACGCTCGGTACGCCGCTGCGCGACCGCCGACGACTGGAAGACCCGGCGGCGGTGAAGCTGGTCAAGGATCGCTCGAACAACGCGTTGTACTTTTCGCGGAGCGTCATTCCGCATCCGCGGACGTGGAGCGACGCGATGCTCGCCGCCGAGCCGCCGTTGTGGCTGCTGCATCTGGGGCTGTACGTCTTCCGCCGCGACTTCGTGATCGGCTTCGGCAGTCTCCCGCCGTCGCCGCTCGAATCGACCGAAATGCTGGAGCAGTTGCGGGTTCTGGAAGCGGGGTATCGGATCAAGGTCGGGGTGATCGAACGGGCGGCCGGGGGGATCGATACGCCGGAGGACTACGAGGCGTTTGTCAGTCGGTCGCGGCGGTGATAGGATGCTCGTCCGAGCGGTCGGCGGCGCCTTGCCGGACCGACGTTCGCCGCGAACGGAACTGGCCGTAGCGACGCGACTTGCCACCGGCGGGCCCGGCGGCGACCGGTTCCGATCCGGCTCGCCCCGGCGAATCCCGACCCGCCGCAGTCTCGCGTCGGTTCGGCCGACGATCCCCGCTCGCATCGACGTCGTTCCCCATCGATGATCTCCGCTCGCTTGCGGGTCCGTGCGGATGACCCGCTTTTCTCCCGATAGCCTCTTCGCTCGCTCGACGGCGTTCCCCGAGCGACCGGCGCGTCGTCCCCTGTCGGTTCCGAAACTCCGTCGCCCATTTCTTGTCGGCGTCGGCTCGTTCGGCAGCGCATGGGGGAACCGACGGACGCCCGGTCCGACGGTGGCGCTGCGGTCGGCCGGCGCGAGATGCGGGTCGCCCTCGTAAGGAAAGCATCTGTGGCGAAGACCAAGCACATTTTCGTGACCGGCGGCGTCGTCAGTTCGTTGGGCAAGGGGCTCACCAGCGCCTCGATCGGCATGGTCCTCGAACGACGCGGTCTGCGCGTCCGGATGCAGAAGCTCGATCCGTACATCAACGTCGACCCGGGGACGATGAGTCCGTATCAGCACGGCGAGGTGTACGTGCTGGACGACGGGAGCGAGACCGATCTCGATCTGGGGCATTACGAGCGGTTCACCAACAGCCCGCTGACTCGCGACACCAACTACACCACCGGTCAGATCTACCTGTCGGTGATCGAGAAGGAACGGCGCGGCGAGTTCCTGGGGAAGACGGTCCAGGTCATTCCGCACGTCACCAACGAGATCAAGCAGTGCATCCGCCGCCTGGCCGACGACGACGTCGATGTCGTCATCACCGAGATCGGCGGCACGGTCGGCGACATCGAGAGCCAGCCGTTTCTCGAGGCGATCCGTCAGTTCTCGCTCGACGCCGGCAAGGAAAACTGCCTGTACATCCATCTGACGCTCGTCCCGTATCTGAAGGCGGCGGGGGAGCTGAAGACCAAGCCGACTCAGCACAGCGTCGGCCAGCTTCGCGAGATCGGCATCCAGCCCGATGTCCTGATCTGCCGCTGCGAGCGCGGGATCAGTCGCGAGGATCGGGAGAAGATCGCCCTCTTCTGCAACGTGCCGATCGAGGCGGTGATCGAGGAGCGCGACAAGGACTTCTCGATCTACGAGGTGCCGCTGAGTCTGGTGGACAACGGTCTGGACGAGCTGATCGTCCGGCGTTTGGGCCTGGATGCCGACACGCTCGATCTGGACGACTGGCGCGAGTTGCTGCATCGAATGCGGAACCCGGACCACGAGATCAGTATCGCCGTCGTCGGCAAGTACGCCGAGCACAAGGACGCCTACAAGTCGATCTACGAGGCGATCGATCATGCGGGGATCGCCAACATGGCTCAGATCCGCATCGGTCGGATCCGGAGCGAAGAGATCGAGCGGGAAGGGCCGGAGCGGATTCTCGCCGGCTACGACGGCATCCTGATTCCCGGCGGCTTCGGCGAACGCGGGATCGAAGGAAAGGTCGAGGCGATTCGGTTTGCGCGCGAGCGCGGGATCCCGTTCTTCGGCATCTGTCTGGGGATGCAGTGCGCGGTGATCGAGTTCGGCCGCAACGTCGTCGGACTCCCGCAGGCTCACTCGACCGAGTTCGACAAGAACACGCCGCATCCGGTCATCTGCCTGCTCGACGAGCAGAAGCGCGTCGTCGACAAGGGAGGGACGATGCGGCTGGGGGCTCAGCCCGCGGCGCTCGATGCCGAGGGGCGGGCGAGTCGACTGTACGGCTCGGCGGAGATCGTCGAGCGACATCGCCATCGTTACGAGTTCAACAACGTCTATCGCCAGCAGTTCGCCGCGCACGGCATGCGGTTCTCGGGAACCAGTCCCGACGGCAAGCTGGTCGAGATCGTCGAGATGGACGAGCATCCGTGGTTTCTGGCGGTCCAGTACCACCCCGAGTTCAAGAGCAAGCCGACCGCCGCTCATCCGCTCTTCCGCGGCTTCGTCGAAGCGGCGATCGTGCGGCGAACGGCCGAGAAGCGGGCGCTCGGCTCGTCGACTCGCTCGTGATGCGGCGCACCCCGGATCGAGCCCCCGAACGAAACCCCCTTCGAGAGACGAGACGATGAACGCCGGAGATGCCGACCGATCCCGCCCTGCGGCCGACGAAGCGTGGAAGGAACAGGTGGCTCGCGAACGCGAAGCGAGTCGCCCGACGGTGGAGTTCGAAGAGGGGTCGTCGCAGCTCCCCCCCGCTTCGCTCGACGCGATGATCCACATGCTCGCGACTCAGGCGATGGGAGCCCTCGGCATGTTCGAAGGGCCGGAAGGGGGCGTCGAGGTCGATCAGCCGGTGGCGAAACTGATGATCGACCTGCTCGGCGTGCTAGAGACCAAGACGGCCGGCAACCGAACCGAGAACGAATCGGAGTTGCTCGGCGAGGTGCAGTACCAGCTGCGCATGGCGTACGTCCAAGTGACTCAGGAACTCGGCGGCGCGAGCGAACCGGCGAAGAGCGACAAGCCGAAGATCATTCTCCCCTGATCAGCGGCACGGCTCGGATGGCCGGGCCCACGCAGGGCGCCGACCTGGCCAGCGCCCCAACCAGCCCGAAGCGTGCCAGCCCGCCGCGTCCCAGCCCGCCGCGTCAGCAAGGGGTTCCTCCGCGCCCTCCCAGCCCGCCGCGTCAGCAAGG
>CAZZBI010000446.1:0-3578 GCA_964652385.1 uncultured Pirellulaceae bacterium
GACCTGGTCGATCAAAGCGCCCAGTCGTCGGGGAGGACCGAGTCCTTGATCATGATCGGGATGCCGTCGCGAATCAGAACGACTCCGCTGTCGGTATCGAAGTCGGTCTTGCCCGAGGCGTTGGTCAGACGACATCGTTTGCCGACCCGGCAGTTCTTGTCGACGATCGCCCCTTCGATCACCGCGCCGTCGCCGATGCCGAGCGGCACGCGGAGCGACGGGTCCGGCACATCGACGGTCGAGTCCCAGTAGTCGGCGCCCATGATGATCGAATTGCGGATCGTCACGTTCTCGCCGACGATGCAGCGGAGACCGATGACGCTGTTCTCGATCACCGTGCCGCGTCCGATCCGGCAGCCGTCGGCCAGGAGCGTATTGCGGATCGTCGCCCCTTCGACTCGGGTCGGCGGCAGGAAACGGGCACGCGAATAGACCGGCGCTTCGGGGCACGAGAAGCTGAACGGCGGTTCGTCGCCGGCCAGGCTCAGATTCGCTTCGTAGAACGAGCGGATCGTCCCGATGTCTTCCCAGTAGCCGTCGAACAGATGGACGTGCACCTTGCGGGCGCGGATCGCCGCGGGGAAGACCTCCTTGCCGAAGTCGGCGTAGGTCGTCTTCTTCAGCACGTCGAACATCGTTTCGCGATTGAACAGATAGATGCCCATGCTCGCCAGACAGTCGCGCCCGCGACTCGAGACTCCTTGGGCATCGATCCAGGCGGGGTCCATCCGGACGAGGTCGATCTCGGCGTCGGTCTGCGGCTTCTCGAGAAAGCCGACGACTCGACCGTCGCCGTCGATCCGCATCACGCCGAGACTTCGGGCCGCTTCGCGACTGACCGGGATCGCGGCGATGGTCACGTCCGCTCCCGATCGCTCGTGCGTCTCGATCATCTTCCGGAAGTCCATCCGGTAGAGCTGATCGCCCGAGAGGATCAGCACGTAGTCCGGCTGCTCCGGAATGCTCTCGATGTACCGCAGGTTCTTGCGGACCGCGTCGGCCGTCCCTTCGTACCAGTCGCGCCCCGAGTCGGGCGTCTCCTGAGCGGCCATCAGTTCGACGAACCCGCCGCTGAACTGATCGAACGTGTAGGTCCGGCGCAGATGCTGATGCAGACTCGCCGACATGAACTGCGTCAGCACGAAGATCCGGTTGATGTCGCTGTTGATGCAGTTCGAGATCGGGATGTCGATCAGGCGGTACTTGCCGGCGAGCGGCACCGCCGGCTTGGAACGAATTCCGGTGAGCGGAAACAGTCGCGTCCCGCGTCCTCCGCCCAACACCAAGGCGACCGTTCGATGCTTCATCCGATGTCTCTCGCGTCTGGAAGGTACCGCTGCGGCCTCGGGCCGAACGCCCGTCTCGTTCGCGCGCCAGGCCGATCGCTCGGAGGCGGTTCGATCGGCCGCCATGACAAGTCGCAGGGAGGACTCGCGGCCGATCCGGTGTCTGCGCCGCCACGATAGCAGTGCTCGACGGGAGCGAACAAGAAGGGGAGACGCAACTCGGTCGAGTCGGCGCAAGTCGCGCTACGAAAAGCACTTCGAGTGCGATTCGGCTCGCTGCCGAACGCCTCGCGAAACGGAGGAAACGCCGGAGACGTGCGATCGCCGATGAGCCGATCGGATCGCCGGTCGATCTGGCGACGAATCGCCGACTCCGCTATTCCCTCGACCCGAACCCGCGCCGCCGGGCGCTCCCCCTCGACCACAGCTAGCAAAGCTCCCGAACCGCCCCGCCGGCGTCTCAGTCCGGACAATCGTTCAAGTCGGCCAGGTCGACCGCCGATGCAGACCGACGCGGCTCGAAAGGACTCGATCCGCTCCCGAGGGCAGCACGGACCATGATCAGTTCGATCTTCACCTTCACTCGCCTGGCGCGACAGACGTTGCGCGGAGGCGACTCCGTTCCGGCGATGGCGGCCGGCGCGACGTTCGGCATGCTGATCGGCCTGATCCCGAGCGATAGTCTGGTGGTCGCGGTACTGGCGATGCTCGCCATGGCGACTCGGACCAATCTGTTCGTCGCCGCTTGCTCGACCATCCTCTTCTCGTGGATCGGTTCATCGGCCGACACGTTGCTGCATCGAGTCGGAGCGCTCGTGCTGACTCATCCCGACCTGCAGACGTCGTTCGCCTGGGCGGCCGAGGCACCGATCCTGCCGTGGACCCGGTTCAACAACACGATCGCCTGCGGCGCGATGTGCCTGGGGATCTGCCTGATCTACCCGACCTATTACCTCAGTCACGCCTTCTTCGATCGCGTGTCGCCGATCATCCATCGTCGTCTGGTCGCGTATCGTCTGTATCGGACTCTCGCCGGTATCGCTCCGCCGCCGGCCGTCGACCAGACGACCGCGGCCGAGACTGCGACCGTCGCCGCTCCGGAGGTCGCGTCGTGATCCGTTGGAAGTACGTTCTTCCTCGCGTCATCCTGCTGACGCTGGTCCTGCTGGCCGTGACCTTCGGTTCGGGACCGTTGTTGCACGTCGCGCTGATCACCGGCGGCGAAGCGGCGATCGGAGCGAAGGTCGAGATCGAGCGGCTCGATGCCCGCTGGTGGGACACCTCACTCACCCTGGACGACGTCCGCATCGCCGATCCGCGGCGTCCGATGACCAACCTGATCGAAGCCGATTCGATGGTCTTCGATATGGACGCGACGCATCTGCTCCGAAAGCGGTTCGTCATCGACCGCGCGTCGCTTGACGGCGTCCGCTTCGGATCGCCGCGAGCCACCAGTGGAGCCCTTCCGCAGACTCCACCGTCGGCCGAACCGACCTGGACCGACACGATTCTCGAATCGGCCTCCGACGCGACGCAGAATCGGTTCGAAGCATGGCTCGATGAAGTGCGAGAAACCGGCCTGTCGCGGCTGCAGACCGACCTCGAGACGGTCCGCCTGGCGACCGAGATGAGCGAGCGTTGGCCTCAGGACTACCGGCGCCTGGAAGAACGAGTCCGAGCGATCGAGGAGCGGGTCAAGAAGGTGAAGGGGGTCGTCGAACGCCCCAACTCCAACCCGTTGCGACTGGTCCAGCTGCTGACCGAGGCCGAGACGGACGTCCGCAGCACGCTCGCCGACATCGAGTTTCTCGAGTCCGAGTTCAAGCGGCTGGCGCGACAGGTCCCCGTCGACCGCCGAGCGCTCGTCGAGGCTCAGGCGCGCGACCGAGCGAAGCTCAAGGAGCTGGTTCGGTTGCCGAAGATCGACGGACCGACGTTGACGCGGACCGTCTTCGGTGAAGAGCAGGGGACTCAGGTCGTCGAAGCGCTCGATTGGATCAAATGGATTCGCGACGTCGTTCCGAATCCCGACAAGGACTTCACCGCCGTCCGCTCGGACGGGATCGACGTGCAGTTCGCCGGCGTCCCGCGGCAGCCGATCTTCTGGCTCCGACACGCCGAGATCTCGGGCGAGCTCGCGTCGCGCCCCGGCCGACCTGAACGACGTTTTCGCGGAACGCTCGCCGACCTGACGAGTTCGCCGCTGCTGCTCGCGCGACCGCTGGTGCTCGACCTGAATCGCGAAGGGGACTCGCCGGCGCATCTGATCGCCACGATCGATCGGACGACCGA
>CAZZBI010000447.1:0-3573 GCA_964652385.1 uncultured Pirellulaceae bacterium
TCGATTGGGATCGCTACGGGGAGCAGGATCTGATCGTCGGCGACGAGGATAGCCGGATCGCATGGATCGAGATGGTCGCCATCGACGAACAGCAGGTCCCTCGCTTTCGCGCGCCGCGCTACTTTCGTCAGCGAGCGGCCGATCTGAAGTGCGGCGCCCTGGCGACTCCGTGTGGTGTCGATTGGGACGGTGACGGCGACGACGATCTGGTCTGCGGCAACACTTCGGGACGGATCTGGTGGTTCGAGAATCTCGACTCGGGGAATCCGCCGACCTGGGCACCGCCGCGTGCGCTGCAGATCGACGGCGAGGATCTGCGGATCCTCGCCGGGCGCAACGGTTCGATCCAGGGGCCGGCCGAAGCGAAGTGGGGCTATACGACGCTGACGGTCGCCGACTGGGACGGCGACGGCACGCGCGACGTGATCGCGAACTCGATCTGGGGGCGAGTCGTCTGGTATCGCCGCGTCCCGGGTGACGATCCGACTCGCATGGAAGCCGCTCGCCCGGTCGAGGTCGCCTGGCCCGGCGAGCCTCCCAAACCGTCCTGGACCTGGTGGCGTCCCGAACCGAACGAGTTGGTGACGCAGTGGCGCACGACTCCGATCGCGATCGACTGGAACGGCGACTCGGCGGTCGACCTGGTGATGCTCGATCACGAAGGGTACCTGGTCCTCTTCGAACGGATCGAGCGGGACGGGGGGCGAATCCTGGCGCCGCCGCGACGGATCTTCGTCGCGGGGGAGCCGTCCCGGTTCGACCCGCAAGGCAATCCGGTGCCGCGGCTGACGTCCGCACCGGAGGGCGCCGCCGCTGATGTAGCGTCGGGCGACGCGCAGAGCCTCGATCCGCAGAGTCTCGAACCGCTCCGGCTGAACGTCGGCGAGCGAGGCAAGAGCGGCCGGCGGAAACTCCATCTGGTCGACTGGGACGGCGACGGGCACCTCGACCTGCTCGTCAACGGACGGAACGCGAGCTGGTTCGCGGGGAGTCCGTTGGATGACGGCCGATGGCGATTCGAGTTTCGAGGGGAGCTGTTTGCGAGGCCGATTTCGGGACACACGACGAGTCCGACCACCGTCGACTTCGATCGCGACGGGATTCCCGAAGCGGTGATCGGCGCCGAGGATGGGCGGCTCTACTACGCCCGGCGACCCGAGACGCCACCGGACGGATCGGAACGCTGATGTCAGGCTGGTTCGTTCATCCCGAACTGCTGCTGATCGCGCTGGCGGCGCTGATCCCGTGGTGGCTGGCGCGGCGAGCGAAGAGCGACCCGGTCGTGGTTCCGTGGGGAGCGATGCGCTGGCTCGAAGGGGCCATGCGATCCGCGCAGCAGACTCCGCGCCGTCGCTGGCGCACTGCGCTGCTTCGCTCGCTGCTGATCGTCGCCGTCGCCTCGGCGGTCGCGATCCCGCGAACGAACGATCTGCCGGCGCTCGGTCCGTGGTCGCGTGCCGAGCCGCGGACCTGGTGGATCCTGGTCATCGACGACGGCCCGCAATCGACTTACGTGCCGCGCGAAGCACCTCCGGTCGGACCTCCCCGCTCGCGTCTCGATCAGGCGATCGCCGAAGCGGAGGCGATCGTGCGCGAGGCGCCGGCTTCGGATGCCTTCTCGCTCGTCTCGGCCACGGCGCCCCTGCCGCAGCGCGCGGTCGAACCGTCGGTCGACCGCGACGCGCTGCGTCGCCGATTGGCCGGTTGGCGTTCGACGCCGTATGTCGGCGATCTCGACGGGACGATCGCAACGCTCTCCGAGCAGTTCGATCGGCTCGGGGATCCCGGACGGCCGTACGATCGGATCGAACTGATCGTCTGGTCGCATCGCCGATCGGCGGCATGGACCGGGAACGCCGAGTTGCCGGCTCGACTCGCGCCGCAACGACTGGGAGAGCGCGGTGCGGTTCGCCTTCGCGACTGGGGGACCGTGGTCGAGAGCAACGTCGCGGTGAGCGACATCACGGGAGTCGGCGGGCCGAAGTTCCCGGGAGAGACGTTTCCGGTCTGGGTGACGGTCGTCAATCGGGATCCGACTCGACCGGCCCTCGGGACGCTTCGCTGGCGAGTCGATGACCGGCCGCGCGGCGAACGTCCGATCGAGCTCGCGCCGGGGGAACAGCAACGGATCCGGATCGAGCTGGCGGCCCCCGAAGTCGGTCGCCATGCGATCGCCTGTTCGGT
Source organism: uncultured Pirellulaceae bacterium (assembly GCA_964652385.1). Classification (GTDB taxonomy): domain Bacteria; phylum Planctomycetota; class Planctomycetia; order Pirellulales; family Pirellulaceae; genus UBA11682. Next base: position 2,185 of record CAZZBI010000447.1, read on the forward strand.
CGATACCGATCCGCTCCCGCTCGATTCGACCTGCTGGGAAGCGTTCGAGGTGATCGATCGCCTGGAACTTCGCCTGTGGTCGCGCGACGAACGCGAGATCGATGCATTTCGCGCATGGGGCGCCGCCCGCACGATCGCGGGACGCGAAACGATCGTCCGAGTCGGAGCGCCGACGAGCGACGAACCGACCGCCGTGGGCCAGGTCGTGCGCGTGATCGGCACAATCGACGAACCGACTGACGCGCAGCGCGACGAACTTCGGCGCCGTCTGGAGGCGGGTGAGGGGATGATCGTCGCCTGCGGAGCGGAACGGTCGCCCGAGTTCTGGGAGAGGCTGATCGGTGACCGCCCCGGTTCGTGGCGACCGACCGCCGCGACCGACGATTCGACTCGCGTTGCCGACGATCCGCCGGAAGGTTTCCGGACCTTCGACCCGGACGACCCGACGCTGGCCGCGACACCGATCTGGCGACAATGGGAACGCGTCGAACCGTGGCCTGCCGAGTGGCGCGTCGCGATGCGTCGCGGCGCGCGGCCGCTGGTCGTACAGCGCCGCGTCGGTCGAGGGACGTTGGCCTTGTTGACGACCGGTTGGGGAGCGGTCGAACCGGAGCGACTCGGGGCCACGGACCAGACGCCGAACGTCTGGTCGGCGCTCGCCTGGTGGCCGAGCTTTCCGCCCCTTCTGCTGCGAGCGATGGACAGCGTTCAGGCGGGGCTTCCGCGCGAGCGAACGACCTTCGGCCGCATCGGTCGCCACGAGGAAACGGAGCGGACGCCGAGATTTCGAACCGTGCTCGGAACCGCTCTCGACGCGGAGCGACCGTCGGCGAACCCGATGGGCGGCGACGAACGCCTGGGAATGGACGTCCCCGGTATCGACGAACGGCCGACCGCTTCCGGCGGCACGCGCTGGATCGTGCGCAATCTGGATGGCGATGCGACCGCGCTCGGTACCTCACCGTTCGCGACCGGATGGAGCGAGGTCGGTTCGCCGCTGGGGAACGGCACGTCGGACGATCCACGGCGCGATCGAGCCGATATCGCCACCTTCCTGGCGTTGGCGCTGATCGGTCTGGTGCTGCTCGAGGGGGTGCTGTCGCGCCGCGAACCGGCCGGACGATCGCCGCGAGGTGCTTCGAGAGCGGCGCACCGGAAGGACGGAACGCCGACGACGTTCGGGCTTGCCGTCAACGGTCCGCTGATCGCCCAGACCTCGGACCTCCCGACGACCTCGCGACTGCTGCCGACCTGGGACGGTTTTCCCTGGCTGGCCTTGCTGCTGACCGTGACGATCGGCGTGGCGCTGGCTTGGTTGGCGCGACACGAGCCGCTGACGGCGCGGCGGCGAGCGGCACGCTCGCTCAGGTGGCTCACGCTGCTCTCGCT
>CAZZBI010000448.1:143-1128 GCA_964652385.1 uncultured Pirellulaceae bacterium
CTCCGGACTGAGAACCTCCGGACTGAGAACCTCCGGACTGAGAACCTCCGGACTGAGAACCTCCGGACTGTGAGCCTCCGGACTGTGAGCCTCCGGACTGTGAGCCTCCGGACTGCGAGCCTCCGGACTGGGATCCTCCGGGACTTCTTCCTCGACCGTCGTTCGTCGAACTCGAGCCGCTGTCCGGGCTCGATCCCGAGGCTCGCCCCGGACCTTCCTGTTTGCCGTCGTTGCCGACCGACCAGGCGTTCGGCTTGGTCGACTCGGGAGTGACGAACGAGAGCGGGATGTCGGGGATGACCGACCATTCGGCGGCGGGGCGCGGCAGGAGCCAAGCGGCAAGGACGATCGCGGCTCCGGCAGCCGAACCGAGGCCGAGCCATGAGAGCATGATCGAGTTGGGGAGTTCGATCGCGCGCTTGTTCAGGTACCGCATCAGGCCGATCAGGCTGGTCGTCATCAGCAGCCCGAGACTGCCGATCAGATAGACGACGAACAGCAGAAAGGCGAACCGGCGCATCGGTTGATCGGAGGCCGGGATGAAGCCTTGGCCGAGACCGAAGAGCGGCAGCGCGAGCAGCGCGAAGTAGATGACCCACAGGCCCGGCGTGTTGGCTCGACGCTTCCGCAGCCACGCCAGCGGATCGAACGTCGGTGTCGGCGACGTCGAGGCAGTCGTGCTCGCCGAGGGATCGGCGGACGGTTCGGGAATCGGCGGGCCGGCGAGCGAAGCGAATCGCTTCCAGCGACTGCCGACGTTGTCGAGCAACCCCTTGGCGGTGACGTCGCGACTGAGGTCGACGAACGTTCCGTCCCAGGTCAGCTGGTGGGCGAAAAACCAGGCGGTCCCGATCAGCAGGACGTTGATCGGCAGGCTGAACGCCGCCATCGGGCCCGAGAGCTGCACGAACCGAGTCATCGCCAGAAGCATCACGCCGCCGAGCGCCAGACCGTAGCCCATCGCATAACCGGGGCTCTCGGAGAT
>CAZZBI010000448.1:1138-3569 GCA_964652385.1 uncultured Pirellulaceae bacterium
CTCGGAGATCGCGATCCGCGAGATCAGGACCGACGCGAACGTGAACAGACTCAGGATGACCGCCAGTCGAACCGGATACTCGCCGTGATAGAAGACGGCACTCAGAAAGAGGGTAACGCTGCCGACGACCGCCATCACGAGCGCCGGCGCGATGACGGCAAGCACGATTTCGGCGACCGATCGCTGCAGCGAGTTCATGGCATCGATCCGGTGGACGGCGACGATCAGGGTGGGGGAGGGGCCTCGGAGGGCGCTCCTTTCGGGACTTCGGCATTCTATTCGGCAAGCGTCGGTCGATACCAATGTCGGGCGAAGCTCGGCGAAGAGGTCTTCGAGAGGGGGCAGGCGACCCGGACAGGAACTCTCGCCGCGTGGAGCCGTTGCCTTGTAAAGCCGAGCCGATCGCTTAAGCTAACCCGTCATACTGCGGGTGCCTCGGGCACCCCGGTCGGCGCGATCCGGTACGGGGCCTGATTGCCGGGGGATGGGTTCGTCGACGATCGTCACGTCGCGCGAACCGCTCCGACATGCTCGACGCTCCGCCTGCAGGCGGAGCATCGCACGGACACCGAGGTAGCCGCCCGAGACATGAGCGATTTCCCTCTCGGCTACGAGCGAGTCCCGCCCACCACGTGGGCCTATCTCTCCTCGCTCCTGCTCCTGGCGGTCTACTTCAAGTTCAATCGCGCCTGGAGCATCCGCAACGTCGACCTGATCCTGGTGATCCTGCTCGCGCCCGGTCTGTTGTTCGTGCATTTCGGGGCGGTCGGTCGCGAACGAGTACGTAGCGAGATCGCGAGGATTCTCGCCGCCAGCGACGCGGATCCGGCATCGGCTCGCGAGTTGCCCGAAGGGGGATCGTCGGAGGCCGAGTCTTCGGGGAACGCTTCGGACGAACCCGGCGCGCCGACCGTACCTCCCGTCCGATCCGCTCCCGCGTCCGATCGCTCCGAACCTGCCGATCCGGCGGCGCTCGCTGCGGAACCCGACGACGAATCCCCAACGCCTCGCGCTTCGGCCGAAGATCGGCTGCGCGAAGCGATGGCGGGAGCCGAGGGGAGCGGCGACGCGGCGGAACAGCCGCTCGAAGGGCGCGATCCTCGCTTCGATGTGCTGCGCGATGCGATCGCAGTCGACTACTTCGCGGCGCGGCGATTGGAGCATCGCGGCTATCTCTGGCTGTTTCTGATCGGCACGCTGATGCTGATCCGGATGCTGATCGACCCGATGCTGGTCCGCCGTCCGCTGCTCGAACCGAATCTGACCAGCGGCGGACTGACCTTCATGGGCGTGTCGATGCTCGTCTTCATGCTCGCCAACCTGCTGACGGTCCGGCCGGTGCGGCACGATCTCTACTTCGCTCCGGAACTGGCCGAAACGCGACTGTGGCCCGAGGCCGAAGCGGCGACTCCGGTCCTGCCGGACGGTCCCGGCTATCGACTATTGTCGCGAGCCCCGATCCTGCCGACCCTCGTCGATACGACTCGCGCTCCGCTCGGCGCGCAGCGGGACGAGGTGTCGACGTCGGCGACCGTACTCGCTCGGCTGACCGTCACCGTCTCGCTGCTGGCGATCGTGATCGGCATGCTGCTGATCGGGACGCTCCATTTCGAGAACTTCCGGATGGGAGTCGGCATCGCGACGCTCTTCCTGATGCTCCCCTACACCGTGCAGATGACGGGGCGAGTCAACCATGTCCTGCCGGCGGCGCTATTGATCTGGGCGCTGGTCACCTATCGATTGCCGCTGCTCTCGGGCGTGCTGATCGGCGGGGCGTGCGGACTGGTCTACTACCCGCTCTTCCTGCTCCCGCTCTGGTCGAGCTTCTATCGCGAACGAGGCTTGGTCCGATTCTGGATCGGCTGCGGAACGAGCCTTTCGATCCTGGCGCTGATGTTGTGGGTGACCGGGAACGAAGGGTTCGAGCCGGTCCGCGCTCTGCGCGAGATGTTCGGACTCTGGCTGCCGCGGCACAGCGGCCTGGAAGGGATCTGGGCGCTCGGATGGGAGCCGGTGTTCCGGTTGCCGATCATCGCCGGTTCGGTCGCGATCGCGGGAGCCTTGGCGCTGTGGCCGAGTCGCAAGAATCTCGGCACGCTGATGAGCGGCAGTTGCGCGGTGATGATCGGCGTGCAGTTCTGGCAGGGGCATGGGGGAGGGCTGTCGATGGCCTGGTTCCTGCCGTTGGCGCTGTTGGCGATCTTCCGCCCGAATCTCGAAGAAAAGACCGCCGCCGGAGGGCTGCGAGCCCGCGGCGGCCGCGCCGGTCGCTCGACCGTCGGCTCCGGCAAGGCGGCCTGAGTCGACCGAGACAGGCCCTCCGCGCCTCCCCAGCCCGAAGCGCCAAGCGCAGGGGTCCTTCGCGCCTCCCCAGCCCGAAGCGCCAAGCGCAGGGGTCCTCAGTGCCTCCCCAGCCCGAAGCGCCAAGCGC
>CAZZBI010000449.1:0-3555 GCA_964652385.1 uncultured Pirellulaceae bacterium
GCCCCATTCCGCGTTTGCAACCTGCCGCCACCTGCTCGACAATGCGGCGGACCGATCCCCCTTCGCCACCACGAGGGTTCGCCATGGCCTCCGCTTCTTCCGATTCCCCGATCGATTCGCCGATCGATTCGCCGATCGATTCGGGACGACGCCGCTTCCTGCGCGCGACTGCCGCCGCATCGACGATGTTCGCCGTCCCGACGATCATCCCGGCCAAGGCGCTCGGGCGCGACGGCGCGATCGCTCCGAGCGAGCGGATCACGCTCGGAGGTATCGGCATCCGTCACCGCGGCGGCTATGTCCTCGACTTCATGCTCCAGCAGCCCGACGTCCAGTTCGTCGCCGTGGCCGACGTGCGAGCCGATCGGCGCCAGGCGGTGAAGGAGATCGGCGAGAAGCATCACGGCCCCGGAACCTGCGACACCTATCGCGACTTCCGCGAACTGCTCGAACGTCCCGACATCGACACCGTGCTGATCGCGACCGGCGATCGGTGGCACGCACCGATTTCGATGCTCGCCGCTCAGGCGGGCAAGGACGTCTACTCCGAGAAGCCGTGCGCGATCAGCATCGAACTGACGCGGCGGCTGGCCGAGACGATCCGCTCGACCGGTCGGATCTTTCAGGCCGGCACGCAGCGCCGCAACGTCTCGAACTTCCGCGATGCGGCCGAACTGGTCTGGAGCGGCAAGCTCGGTCGGATCCGGACCGTTCATGCCTCGATCTACGAGCTGATCGATCGCCACGACTGGCTCCCGGAACAGCCGCTCCCCGACCCGAACGAGATCGATTGGGAGATGTGGCTCGGTCCCGCACCGTGGCGTCCCTTCAACCGCTCGTATGTCGACGGAGGGTGGCGAGGCTTCCACGACTTCGACTCCGGAGCCAAGCTGCTCGACTGGGGCGCCCACACCGTCGACCTCTGCCAGTGGGCGCTGCGAGCCGACGGAACGCTGCCGCTCACCTACGAACCGATCGATTTGCCGAACGACAACGCGATCGAATGCACCTACGCCGACGGAACGCGGCTGATCCTGCGCCGCAACGGGTGGCTCGGCCTGGGAACCTGTCCGGTTCGCTACGAAGGGGACGACGGTTGGGTCGAGACGGGAGATAGCGGGCGGACTCAGGTCTCGAACGACACCCTTCGCGCCGAGTTGCCGCCCCCATCTCCCGACCCCGGCATCTCCCCGCGACTGCACGTCCGCGAGTTCTTCGACTGCGTCCGCACGCGGCGTCAGCCCGCCTGCAATGCCGACGTCATGCGGTCGTCGCATGTCGCCTGTCACGCGGCAGCCTCCGCCTGGATTCTCGGTCGCAAGCTGACGATCGATCCGTCGACCGAGTCGTTCCCGGACGATCCGGCAGCCGAGTCGCTCGTGCGGCGTCCGATGCGCGAACCTTGGATCTTCTGATCGACCGAGGCAGTTCACCTGCTCGCTCCGCATCGTCGCCCCCCCTCGACATCCCACCACCGGATCCTGCCGATGACTTCGTCGCTTCGCTTGCCGGCGCTCTTGTCGCCCCTGTGCGGGTGCTTGCTCCTCGTGCTGCCGTTCGTGTCGACCGCCGCCGCTCAACCGACTCGAGCGGTCCCCGATGACCTGCCGAGCCTGATCGCGACGCTCGAGTCGGACGGCGCGTTCTTCGACCGAGCCATGGCGTGTCGATCGCTCGGTACGCTCGGCGATCCGGCGGCCGTTCCGGCACTGGCCGCGCTGCTCGATTCGGCGGAGCTCGGTTCGTATGCGCGGACCGCCCTGGAGTCGATTCCGGGCCCCGAGGCTGCCGCGGCGCTGCGGGACTCTCTGGGACGTCTGAACGGTTCCGCCCTCGTCGGCGCGATCGGATCGGTCGGGCTGCGCCGGGATGACCAAGCGGTCGATACGCTTGCCGCGCTCGCTGCGACGTCCGAATCGAGCGACGTGCGCGTCGCCGCGATTCGCGCGATCGGTCGCATCGCCGACGATCGAGCCCTGGTCGTTCTCGGCGGGCTCCTCCGATCCGACGCACGGCACTCGGGCGAAGTCGGCTCGGCCATTCTGCTCGCTGTCGCCCGAGTCCCGAAAGGAACTCCCTATCCGGTCGCCGACGACGTTCTCCGTCGACTCGCGACGATCGATCGAACCCAGGCCGGTGCGCCTCCGGTCCATCTGATCGCGGAAGCGACCGCCGAACTGATTCGCCGCGGCGCGCCGGATGCCGAAACGCTGCTCGACCGACTGCTGAAGGACGAGCGAGTCGACTCGTTTCGCATCGGACTCCAGGCGGCTCGCGGCATCGAGGGCGCTGCGATCCCATCGCTGGCGCGCGTCCTCCCGACCGTCGATGCGCCGCGGCGCGAGCTGCTCGTGACCCTCGTCGGCGATCTGCGGGATGTCCGGGGCCGCTCGCTGTTGACGGCCGCAGTCGACGATACCGACCCGTCCGTGCAGGCCGCCGCGCTCCGAGCGCTCGGACCGATCGCCGACGACGACGGGATCGAGCGACTGTTGACGGGGCTATCGGACGACGACGAACGGATCGTCGCTGCGGCGACCGAGGCGATCGGCCGACTGCAGGGCGAGAAGGTCGACCGCGCGATCGTCGAACGACTCGACGCGGAGGATCCGCAGCTGGTCATCGCCGCCGCGAAACTGGTCGCGCAGCGCCGGATCATCCAGGGGGTCGATCGACTCGAGCGGCTGGCCGGTTCCTCGAGGAATCCGGCGGTTATCGTCGCGGCCATCGAAGGGCTCGGCGCCACGGTCGATCTGGATCGACTGGGCCTGCTCGTCGCGTTGCTGGGCGAGGATGACCCGATCCGCAACGGCGCGGTCGAGGCGCTCGCCGTCGCCGGAGCGCGTCTGCCTCGCGACGCTTTCGTCGACCGGCTGGCCGAGAGCCTGGCTGGCACCGATCCGCAGACCGCTTCGCTGCTCCTGGAGCGGATCGGCACGGTCGAAGGTCCGCGCGCCCTCGCCGTTCTCGATCGAGCGGCGCGCGAGGCCCAGGACGACGTGATTCGCGATATCGCGACGCGAATGCTCGGCCGCTGGTCATCCTCCGACGCGGCCGAAACGCTGGTCGGCCTGGCGGAGGAACTGAAGGAAGCGAAGTATCGGGTTCGCGCGCTGCGAGGTTATCTGCGGATCGCTCGTCAGTTCGACCTGCCGCTCGAGACGCGGACCGAGATGTGTCGCCGTGCGCTCGAGTCGGCCGGTCGCGACGAGGAACGGACGTTGGCACTCGAGATCCTGGTCCGCTTTCCGTCGCAGGAAGGCCTGGGACTGGCGATCGGATCGGCCCGCGACTCGCTGACGATCCCGGCGCTCGAAAGCGCGGCGACGATCGGCGAGGCGATCGCGTCGGGAGAACCGCAGGCGATCCTCGAGGCCCGCGATCGGCTGCGCCGTGCCGCCGACGGCACGCCGCTCGTCGGCCGCTTCGCCGCCATGATCGAGACGGCCGAGTTCGCGAATCGGATCCGCGAATCGGAACCGGAGTTCGACTCGCTGTTCGACGGCCGATCGCTCGACGGCTGGAGCGGCAACTCGGAGGTCTGGCGTGTCGAAG
>CAZZBI010000450.1:0-3544 GCA_964652385.1 uncultured Pirellulaceae bacterium
CCAGCCCGAAGCGCCAAGCGCAGGGGTTCCTCCGCGCTCTCTGTCCCGTGGCCCCGGCCTCTCCGAGCCCGCGGAAAGTTCCGCTCGCACACCAAACGAACTCCGACACGTCGACAGCAGCGCCACGAAACCCTGCCTCGGCCCCGCAGCGGCCGGGCCCACGCAAAAGCCCCCTGTTCCACCGGACTGCTCCGCGGTCGTTAGAATCCTGGATCGCCCCTGCCGAGGACTTCTACTCCCCCGAGTCGTGCCGATGTCGCTGAGTCCGAAACGTCGCGAGGAGATCATCGATGCGCTGCGGCGCGGGACCGTACCTCGTCAGAGTCTGGACGCGTTCGCGACCGGTCTCGATCGGTTTCGCGAGACGCTCGACGACGAGCTGCGGAAGGTGTCCGAGGGGAGCGGCGGGTTCAAGGCGATCCGCGGCGACTACGGCTGCGGCAAGACCTTCTTCACGCGGTGGCTCGCGGACCGGGCGAGGCAACTCGGGTTCGCGACCTCCGAGGTGCAGGTGTCCGAGACCGAGACGCCGCTCCACCGACTCGAGACGGTCTATCGCCGCTCGATGGAGCGGTTGGCGACGACCGACTCGCCCACAGGGGCGCTTCGCAATGTCGTCGACGGCTGGTTCTTTGCGCTCGAGGAAGACGTGCTCGCCGAGGGGCGACTGGATCCGGCAGATACGGCCGGACTGTTGGCGCGAACGAGCGAGCTGATGGAACAGCGGTTGGCCAAGGTGACGGCGACGGCGCCGATGTTCGCGGCGGCGCTGCGCGGCTATCGCGAAGCGCGCGGAGCAGGGGATGGAGCGACGGCGGAAGGGTTGCTCGCGTGGCTGGCGGGTCAACCGAACGTCGCCGCTTCGGTGAAGCGCCCTGCCGGGCTCAAGGGGGATATCGATCATTTCGGTGCGCTGAGCTTTCTGCAGGGAATGCTCGTCGTGCTCCGCGACTCGGGGAACCCGGGGCTGCTGTTGGTGCTCGACGAGGTGGAGACGATCCAGCGGGTGCGCGGCGACGTGCGCGACAAGAGTCTCAATGCGCTGCGCCAGTGGCTCGACGAGATCGACTCGGGGCGCTTTCCCGGTCTGATGCTGGTCATTACCGGCACGCCCGCCTTCTTCGACGGGCCTCAGGGGGTTCAGCGACTGGCGCCGCTGGCGCAGCGGCTGCATGCCGACTTCGCGACCGACGCGCGATTCGACAACCCGCGGTCGGTGCAGTTGCGACTGGCGCCGTTCACGATCGAGCGCCTGGTCGAGGTCGGTTGCCGCGTGCGGAACATCTTTGCCGATGGGGCCAAGTCAGGTGATCGAGTCCGCGCGCGAGTCGACGACGACTTCATCCGGACCTTGGCCGAGCGGGTGACGGGGGACTTGGGAGGGAAGGTCGGGATCGCGCCGCGGATCTTCCTGAAGAAGCTGGTGGCCGATCTGCTCGATCGCGTCGACCTGTTCGACGACTTCGATCCGCGACAGCATTACCGTCTGACGATCGCCGAAGGTGAGCTGGAGCCGCGCGAGCGGGCGGCTCGCGGTGCGGTCGATGTCGACGAGATCGAACTCGACTGAGGCTGGGTGACGTCGTTTCGTCGCGGGCGTGGGCGTGTCTCGTTCGACCACGACGGCCGAGCGGGCATGAGACCGAAACCGATGGAGTCCGAACGCGCGTGTCCTCCTTCGACCGACTGCATCCTGCGATCCGTCACCACGTCGTCAACAGTCTCGGCTGGCGGAGTCTTCGTCCGTTTCAGGAGGCGGTGATCGATCCGATTCTCGACGGCGAGAATCTGATCGTGCTCGCACCGACGGCAGGAGGAAAGACCGAGGCGGCGTTCCTGCCGATCCTGTCGCGGCTGTTGAGCGAGGAGTGGTCGGCGCCGAGCGTGCTGTATCTGTGTCCGATCAAGGCGCTGCTGAACAACCTCGGGGAGCGGCTCGATTCGTATTGTCGCTGGATCGGAAGCCGAGCCGCGGTCTGGCATGGCGACGTATCGGCGTCGGCACGCAAGAAGTTGCTGGCCGATCCGCCGGCGGTGCTGCTGACGACTCCGGAATCGCTCGAGGTGATGCTGATCTCATCGCGACTGGACCGACCGGTCTGGTTCGGCGGTTTGCAGGCGGTGGTCGTCGACGAGATCCACGCGTTCGCCGGCGACGATCGGGGCTGGCATCTGCTCTCGGTACTCAAGCGGATCGAACGGATCGCCGGTCGCGAGCTGCAGCGGATCGGCTTGTCGGCGACGGTCGGCAATCCCGAGACGCTCGGCACGTGGCTCGCGGGGAGCAGTCGCCGCGGGGTGTCGGTCCGCTTGCCCCCTCCCTCGACTGCTGCTCAGGAGCCGGAGCTGCGGATCGACCATGTCGGATCGATCGAGAACGCGGCGACGGTGATCTCGCGGTTGCACCGCGGCGAGAAGCGACTGGTCTTCGTCGACAGTCGCGCGGGGGCGGAGCGATTGGGAGCGGAGCTGCGGGCGCGAGAGGTGACGACGTTCGTGACCCATAGTTCGCTCAGTCAGGAGCAACGGCGTCAGGCGGAGGAGGCGTTCGCGAGCGGGTCGAACTGCGTCATCGTGGCGACCAGCGTGCTGGAACTGGGAGTCGATGTCGGCGATCTCGATCGGGTGATTCAGCTCGATGCGCCCGGATCGGTCGCGTCGTTCCTCCAGCGATTGGGGAGGACCGGACGCCGCCCCGAAACGATTCGCAATTGTCTGTTCCTGACGACGGACGACGAATCGCTGCTGCAGGCGGCCGGGCTGCTGCGACTGTGGCGGTCGGGTTATGTCGAGCCGATCGAGCCGCCAGCGTTTCCGTTGCATATTCTCGCGCAGCAGATCCTGGCGATCGCGGTGGAGCGCGGCGGGGTTTCGCGGGCCGATGCGGTGGCGGCGCTCGAGGGAGTCGAGGCGTTCGATCGGATGCCGGCCTCGGTCGTCGACGAGCTGATCGATCGGATGCTCGAGATCGGGATGCTCTGGGATGACGGCGGGATCCTGGGAATGGGGCCGGAAGGGGAGACGACCTACGGTCGGCGCTACTATCGCGAGCTCTTCTCGGTCTTCACGTCGCCGCCGGAGTTCGTGGTGCTGCACGGACGGCGGGAGCTCGGCAAGGTCGATCTCTTCACGTTCGTGACGAAGGACGACGGGCCTCGCATCCTGCTGCTCGGCGGTCGATCATGGCGCGTAACGCATGTCGACTGGAGTCGTCGGACGGTGTACGTGGACGAGACGGGGCAGCGCGGATCGGCTCGATGGGGCGGAGGGGGAGGGCGGATCGGACGGGCGCTGGCCGAAGCGGCGGAGGGTATGCTCCGATCCGACGACATCGACCCGACCTGGTCGAAGCGGACGGTGGCGGCGATCGCCGGTTTGCGGCAGGAGCTCTCGTGGCTCGCCCCGGAAGGCTCGACGATCCAGCGGATCGGCAGCGACGTCTGGGAGTGGTGGACGTTCGGCGGCTCGCGCGCCAATCAGGTGCTCGGCGCGATGATCGACGCCGCAGCAGAAAGTGAGGCTACTCGGGGAGACGGGCCGACGG
>CAZZBI010000451.1:0-3534 GCA_964652385.1 uncultured Pirellulaceae bacterium
CGACCTGCCTGTACGAGGGGAGTTCGGAAAAAACTCACAGCCTCTACGGGCTGGGGAGACGCGGGGGAGGGCGCAGAGGACCCCTTGCTGACGCGGCGGGCTGGGAGACGCGGAGGGAGGGCGCAGAGGACGGCGGGCTGGGGAGGTGCCTTAGTCGTTGGGGTTTCCGGGCGGTTCGGTGGGCGGAGTTTCTGCCGGGGTTTCGGTCGGAGTCGGTTCGGTCGGAGGCGTTTCGGTCGCTTCGCGGCGGTTGCCGCCCGGGCCTTCGCCGATCGTCATGCGGCTGATCCCCATGCGCCCGGGAGTCGGTGGTGGCAGGGTGCCGTCGGGGCCTTCGCGCTGCACCTGACCGCTCGGTTTCAGACGGACTCGATAGCACGCCGCCTCGCGGTTGTTGCGGATGATGACCAGATCGCCGTACAGACAGAGGGTGTTCCAGCAGATGCCGTCGAGCGCCCGGATCGGCTCCGACATCACGCACGCTTCGGGATCGACATCGATGCGCGACAGCTCTCCCGATTCGCTCAGCGCGATCAGTGCATTGCCGACTCGCAGGATCTGGCCGTGCCCCAGGCGGGCCTTGCGCCACTGCGAGCGGCCGTCATCGAGCGAGACGCACTCGAGGATGCCGTCGTTCAGGCCATAGGCATAACCGTCCGCCAGAATCGCACTCGTCAGCTTGGTCCGCAGAGCGCGCGGGTTCTTCCAGACGCTGGTCACCTGCCAGACACCTTCGGCATCGCGTCGCACGTCGATCCGTTCCGCTCCCGCTCCGTACCCCTTGCTGATCAGCAGTGAGGTGCCGTCGATCGACTGCGGCTGCGAAGTGTTGGCGTCGCCGGCGCTGGAGCCGGGATGGCCGTAGGTCCACAAGCGTTTGCCGTCGGCCGGATCGTGTCCCGAAACGTGCGCTTCGTCGACCGTGACGATCTGCTTCACGCCGTCCAGATCGACGAGCACCGGCGAGCTGTAGCCGATCTGATGATCGCCGCCGCGCCACACTTCGTCTCCCGTCAGGCGGTCGTAGGCGATCAGCGAAACCGGAGCGTCGGACTTGCCGCCCCCCGGCACCACGACCTTATCGTCGACGATCAGCGGACTCGCCGCTCGTCCCCACATCACCACCTTCATGTCGGTGGCGCGGTCCGAGCCGACATCGGCAACGACGTCTCGCTTCCAGATCAGTTCGCCGTCCGACGCGTTCAGGCAAAGGAGCAACCCGGTCGCTCCCATCGCATAGATCCGTCCGTCGTGCAGCGTCGGTGTGGCGCGGGGGCCGATGCCGCCGAGTTCCTCGTCGTGGCGAGCCTGTTCGGCGTGGAACCAGACCGACTTCCCCGTCTCGATCTCGTACGCGGTGACCAGTTCGTCGTCCCCGCGCTGCTCCTGCGTGATCAGCAGACCATGGGCGGCGACGAACCCGGACCAGCCTGCGCCGATCGGAGCGCGCCAGAGGAGTTCGGGGTTCCAGTCGTCGGCCAGAGCGAGGGTCGGGAGCGAGCCGTCGCGGGCCGGGCCGAGGAACTGGGTGAAGGCGAACGGATCCTCGCGACTCATCAGCGACGCGAAGCGCTCCGGAGGGGCTCCGTCGAGCTTGGGGGATTCGAGCAGTCGATCCGGGGCTCGCCAGCGCGGGTAGACGTGCAGCGAGAAGAGATCCCCCGAGTGTTCGACTCGAAACAGGAACGGGATCGCGAAGACCGCCGCGACGGTGCCGATCTTCAGCAGCCACGAGTGAGAGCTGCGGAAGACGAGCCAGCCGACGAGAACGAGGATCGAGAAGACGACCGAGGCGGCGATCATCAGTCGCGGCGCGGCGGGGCCGGCGAACGCGAACTGCTCGGCGAGGTCATCGAAGCGAAGCCAGGCGAAGAGGCCCATCGCCGCGAGCAGGCCGACGGTCACGAGGACCGGCCATCCGGGGACGAAGCGAGCGGGCTTCTCGGGAAAGAACTCCTGGGTTTCGGAGTCGGACATGACGGAGATCCCGGGGACAGAGAAGGGCGAGACGTGCACGGCGACCGTCATCGTAGTCGACGGTTACCGCGCCCGCCCGACCTCTTGCCGATCGTCATTCTCGGAGAGCGTGGTGGTCACCAGGCATTTCGGAGTTCGTTATTACCGAGAGCGCCGCGAGAACCGGGGAGACCGAAACGAAAAAACCGCAGCCGTCCCTTGCGGAACGACTGCGGTCATCTTTTGACCTCGAGCCGGATGCAGCGATGGGAGTCGCTGGGAGAAAGGCGGGGGTCAAGCGTGCTGAGCACAAGCGTTGGGAGACCCTGGCCAACCCGATCAAATGGTCCCTCAGCCGTATCGACCCGAGGCAAAATGCGATGTGACGTGTCGCGAACGCGGGAAGGATCGGTCCGCATCCGCGGAGGACTTGAACCGAACGACCGATTTCGCGGCTCGGCCGATCCGACCGACTCCCCCGCGAGTCGCCTCGCCGAGGATCCCGATCTGCCGTGCGACTTCAGCATAGACGCCTCGGACGCGACGGCAACCGTTCCGATCGACCGCGGGCCAAGGATCGCAGGAACTTCATTCCGTGACCAGCCCGATCTGCCCGCTCGCCGAGACGCCGAACGTCCGTCTCGCCGAGTCACGGTCGCGTTCCCCTGCGCCTATCGCTCTCGCCCCCCTCGGCTTATTCTGCATCGATTCGGTTCCGTCCTTCGCATCGGTGCATGGCCTTGATCCCTTCCGTCGACGAACTCTCCGCGTCTCTCCGCCCGTTGCTCGACGGGATCGGTCTCCAGGTCACCGACGAGCAGCTCGGTCGACTCGCCGCATACGCCGTCTCGCTCTGGTCCTGGAACGAGAAGCTCAACCTGACTCGGCACACGACTCCGGAACTCTTCGTCCATCGGGACGTGCTCGACAGCTGGGAGTTGTCCAAGGAGTTGCACCAGGGAGAAGCGGTGCTCGACTTCGGGACCGGAGGCGGGGTGCCGGGGCTGATCCTCGCGATTCTGCGTCCCGACCTGTCGGTGACGTTGGTCGAGTCGGTGGGAAAGAAGGCGAACGCCCTGACCGAGATCGCTCGCGAGACCGGTGCGGACGTGACGGTCTGTGCGGGGCGAGGGGAGGGGGTGTTGGACGACGAGCGGTTCGACGCCGTGGTGACTCGGGCGGTCGGTCCGCTGAAGAAGCTGCTGCCGATGCTCGAGGAGCATTGGTTCTCGGTCGGCCGGCTGTTGGCGATCAAGGGGCCGTCGTGGGTCGAGGAGCGGACCGAGGCGCGAGAGCGCGGGCAGCTGAAGAAACTCCAGCTGCGCAAGGTCCGCGAATACGACATGCCGGGGACCTTCTCGAAGAGCGTGATCCTGAAGATCTGGCCCGAAGGGTCCGAGGAGAAGTAGTCGCCCCCCGCAGCTTTCCCTCCGCCCCCTCGGTCCCCTCGCCAGCCCGCCGCGTCAGCAAGGGGCCCCCCGCGCCCTCCCGCCGCGCCCTCCCGCCGCGCCCTCTCTCCGCGTCCTCCCAGCCCGAAGAGGCTGTGAGTTTTTTCCGAACTCCCCTCGTACAGGCAGG
>CAZZBI010000452.1:0-3513 GCA_964652385.1 uncultured Pirellulaceae bacterium
CGTCTCGACCCTGGACCTCGGCGGTTCGATCCATGCGGGCGAACTGCAGTTGCCGGCCGGTGCGAAGCTGCTGACCACTCCCGAGACGGTGGTGGTCCACTGCGTCCGCGCGGCTCGCGCGACCGAAGAGACGCCGGTGGCGGGAGCCGAGCCGGAAGTGGTGGCCAAGAAGTCGGCGGAGTGAGCCGTGCGGGGCGGCCGAGCCGGAGTCGACTGCGAGCGGCGTAGTCCGATCGAGGCGACCGACGGCGCCCCGGATCGGGTCGCTTCCGCGACGAACGGTGGTTCGCGATGAAGCTGGTGGTGGGGTTGGGAAACCCCGGCAAGCAATACGAGGGGACGCGTCACAATATCGGCTTCGAGGTGATCGCCGAGTTGGCTCGGCGACATGGAGCCGGTCGACCGAAAGGGCGATTCGCCGGAGAGACCTGCGAGATCGCGGTCGGCACCGAGAAGGTGGTGTTGCTGACGCCGCTGACCTACATGAACGCCAGCGGGCGGAGCGTGCAGGAAGCGAAGGACTTCTTCAAGTTGGAACTCGACTCGCTGATCGTCGTCTGTGACGACTTTCAGCTCCCCCTCGGGAAACTGAGGATCCGCGACGGCGGACGATCCGGGGGGCAGAAAGGTTTGGACGATTGCATTCGGAAGCTCGGGACGACCGAGTTTCCGCGACTGAGGCTGGGGATCGGGCCGATCCCGCCTCGGTGGGAAACGGTCGACTTCGTGCTCGGCAAGTTCGATCCGGAGTCGCGGGAAGAGACGAACAGGATGGTGGTTCGGGGAGCCGACGCGATCGAGGCGTGGGCGAAACTTGGGATCATCGAGGCGGCGAATCGCTTCAACGGCGTCTGAGCGATCCCCGATCCGACAGGCGGGGATCGGTCGCGGGGCTCGGCGGAGGCGATGGGCAAGACAAGGCAGGGCTTTGTCAGTCGCCGAACGGATGGTTAGACTACGCTGCGGTCGCAGTAACGGGAGATTCGACCTTGGCTCGAAACGTCTACGAGTGCATGTACATCTTCGATTCGAATCGGTATGCCCGCGATCCGGGAGCGGTCGCGAAGTTGGCGACCGATCTGATCGAGGAGCAGGGGGGGCAGGTCCTCGCCAGCCGGTTGTGGAACGAACAGCGATTGGCGTACCCGATCGACGGCCATCGTAAGGGGACCTACTGGCTGGTCTACTTCTCGATGGAAGGCCCCGGCCTGAAGGACTTCGCGCGTCAGTGCGAGATCCGCGAGGAGGTGCTTCGTCAGTTGGTGCTGAAGGTCGATCCGCGATTGGTCGACACGCTCGTCGCGCACGCTCGCGGCGAAGCCGTCGCCGCTCCGGAAACCGCCGACGCCGCGGGCTGATTCGGCGAGCCGAGTCGGGAGTGACGGGCCGGGTCCTGAGGCCGAGCGGCGGCGGGACCGGCAGTCGAGGGTTCGCGGTTCGGCTCGGCGGTCGGGCGCGGCGAGAATCGCGTCGAGCGGTTTCGCCGACGCCGTGTTCAGGCACGCTCGGATCGCTGGCGAACCGGGTCAGAGCCGAACGGACCGGCGGGAATCGAGCGGATGGTGTTGCGGACGGCCGACCTGCCGAACGCTCGGCGGTGAAGGATCGATTCGAGGTCAAGCGACGCAGCGGGAACTCGTCGTGGTGCTCCAGGCGGAGGCGGTGCGAGCCAGGTAGCGGCTCCCCTCTCGGCGAACGCGGCTCGCCCGGCGACGGACGGGCTCCACAGGAAAGGCCATTGGGATGGCGAGTTTCAACAAGGTGGTGCTGGTCGGAAACCTGACGCGCGATGTCGAGGTCCGATTCACGCCCAGTCAGATGCCGGTGACCGACATCGGTCTCGCGGTCAACGATCGGGTGAAGCGAAACAACGAGTGGGTGGACGAGGCGACCTTCGTCGACGTCACCCTCTTCGGTCGCAATGCGGAGATCGCCGGACAGTATCTGAGCAAGGGCTCGCAGGTGCTGATCGAAGGGCGATTGAAGCTCGACCAGTGGGAGCAGGATGGCCAGAAGCGATCGAAGCTGAAGGTCATCGGCGAGAACATGCGGATGCTCGGCAGCCGTCGCGAAGGGGGCGGCTCGGGCGGATCCGGTGGACCGTCGCAGCGGCCGAGTCGGGCGACCAGCCCGTCGCGGCAGCAGGACGCGGGAAATCGCGGCTACGACGACTACAGCGGCGGATTCGGAGGCGACTCGGGAGAAGAGGACGTTCCGTTCTGATCGCGACGAGGCCTCGGGTCGAGGCTTCGACAACGGACCGAACACGGCGCGGGATCGCGATCGGAACGCGAACCGCCGACGACACATGGCTTCGAGTGCAGCAGGAATTTCGGCGATGTCTACGACGACCAAGCGCATTGCGGCTCACAAGCGTCTTCCGCGAGGGGCCAACGGCGGCATTCAGCTGCTGCTGATCCACAACGTCGCTCACCTCGGCAAGCAGGGGGACGTCGTCGATGTGAAGCCCGGCTACGCCAAGAACTACCTGCTCCCGCAGGGGCTCGCGACGATCGCGACCGACCATCACAAGCGGATGGTCGACAAGCACCGTGCCAAGCTGCTCGAGATCGAGAAGGATCGTCTGAAGGGACTCCAGGATCTCGCTTCGGCCCTGTCGAAGCAGAGCCTGACGATCGAGGCGAACGCGAACGACGAAGGGCACCTGTACGGCAGCGTCGGCGCCAACGAGATCGTCGCGGCTCTCAAGCAGCACGACCTCACGATCACCGTCGATCAGGTTCGTCTCGAGGGAGTGCTCAAGGAGCTCGGTCTCTACACCGTCAAGGTGCAGCTCCACCCGGACGTCGCGACCGAGGTCAAGGTGTGGGTCGTCCCGACCGTGTCGGACGACGCCAAGGGTTGATCCGCCCGCCCGCTCGGCGGTCGTTGCAACCCGATGCGAAAGCAAGAGAATGGACCCGGCAACGGGTCCGTTCCGTTTCTTGACCTGCTTCCTGCCGAACGGGCGGTCGCGCAGCAGGTCGGAGCGGGGCCGATCCGATCGGACCACAGCATCAGGAGGGAGCCGGCGTGAACGGACGCGAAGGGGGTGGGGATCGTGAACTTCCGGTCAATGCCGAAGCCGAGCTGAATGTGCTCGGGAGCGTTCTGCTCCTTCCCGATTCGTGCGACGATCTCGCTCCGATCCTCCGCCCCGACGATTTTCATGACGAGGCGAATCGGGTGCTGTACGGTCATCTGACCGAGATGCACTCGACCGGCAAGAAGATCGATCTGACCCTGCTGCGCGAACGACTGATCTCGGCGGGGGACTACGAGCGGATCGGCGGCGCCGCCTTTCTGGCCAAGGTGATTCACGCCGTCACGACCGCCGCGCATGCGGTCTACTACGCCGAGATCGTCCGCGAAAAGGCGACGCTCCGGCGATTGATCACGGCTGCGACCGAGATCGTCAAGGACGTCTACGCCGGCGAAAGCACGGCCAAGGAAGCCCTCGGTTCGGCCGAGCAGCGGATCTTCTCGATCCTGGACGAACGCGGCGCAAGGACG
>CAZZBI010000453.1:0-3459 GCA_964652385.1 uncultured Pirellulaceae bacterium
GATGTCGCACACCCGCGGCTCGGGACGAGCCGGGGCTACAGCGGAGCAGAGCCGATTCGGTGCGACCGGGGTCGGTCGCTCGACGTCACTTCGCGATGATGCCGCGTTGTTCGAGCAGGTCGATGATCGCGGTCACCGTCTGGTCCGGCGACAGCTTCGCGGTGTCGAGACGCAGGTCCGGGGAGGTCGGCGGTTCGTAGCCGAGCGCGGCTCGCCCTTCGCCGTAGTGCCCTTCCGCGTCGCGCTGCCGGCAGACCGCTTCCGGTGCGTCCAGATGGACGACGATCGTCCGCTCGGCGCCGATCACTTCGGCTGCCTTGCGTCGGATCTCTTCCTTCGGCGCGACCATCGACAACAGACAGATCAGTCCGGCGTCGTTGACGACCTTGGCCACTTCCGCGGCTCGGCGCAGGTTCTCGCTCCGCTCCTCGTCGCTGAAGCCGAGATCGCGACTGATCCCCAGACGCAGATTCTGGCCGTCGAGCAGCGAAACGGCCTGCCCTCGATCGAACAGGCGGCGTTCGAGTCCCTGGCCGGTCGTCGTCTTGCCCGAGCCCGGCAGACCGGTCAACAGGATCGTCGTCGGCTGCTGACCGAACCGCGCGGCTCGCTCCTCGGCCGTCACGCCGCTCGGCTTGGTTTCGAGCGAGTCGATCTGCGGGACGTCGTCCCAGTGGTCCTGGCGCTGGTCGCCGGTTCGCCGCTCGGTGATCATCCCGGCGCCGACCGTCGCGTTGGTCAGCCGGTCGATCATGATGAACGCGCCGGTCGTCCGATTGCGGCGATAGTCGTCGAAGGCGATCGGCTTCTCGAGCGCGATCGAGACGCGACCGATCTCGTTGAGCTTCAGCGTCGGCTGTTCCTGACGGTGGAGCGAGTTGACGTCGACCTGATACTTCAGTCGCTGCACTCGCCCGGTGACGAGATTGCTCGTCTGCTTGATCAGGTACTGTTTCCCCGGCACCATCGGCTCTTCGCTCATCCAGACGAGCATGGCGTCGAACTTCGAGTCGAGCTTGGGGGCATTGCCCGGTCGGATGATCATGTCGCCGCGGCTGCAGTCGATCTCGTCCTCGAGGGTCAGCGTGACGCTCTGCGCCGCATGCGCCTCGTCCAACTCGCCGTCGAACGTCACGATCGACTTCACGCGGCTGGTCTTGCGACTCGGCAGGACCATGATCTCGTCGCCGCGACGGACGATCCCCGAAGCGACGGTGCCGCAGAAGCCTCGGTAGTCGAGGTTCGGGCGGTTGACCAACTGAACGGGAAAGCGGAAATCCTCGAGGTTGCGGTCCGAGCCGATGTAGACCGACTCGAGGAAGCCCATCAGCGTCGGGCCGTCGTACCACGGCATGTTGGGACTCGGATCGACGACGTTATCGCCGTGCAGCGCCGCGATCGGCAGGAAGTGGAGATCGGGGATGTCGAGTCGCGAGGAGAACTCGAGATAGTCGCGGCGGATCTCGTCGAACCGCTCGGCCGAGAAGCCGCAGAGGTCCATCTTGTTGATCGCCACCAGGATGTGCTTGATCCCCAGCAGCGAGACGATGAACGAGTGACGCTTGGTCTGTTCGAGCACGCCGTAGCGGGCGTCGATCAGGATCACCGCGAGATCGGCGGTCGAGGCGCCGGTCGCCATGTTGCGGGTGTACTGCACGTGCCCCGGCGTGTCGGCGATGATGAACTTCCGCTTCGCCGTCGAGAAGTAGCGATAGGCGACGTCGATCGTGATCCCCTGCTCGCGCTCCGCCTTCAGACCGTCGGTCAGCAGGGCCGGATCGAAGCTGCCGCCGGTCGTGCCGTGGACCGCCGAGGCCTTTTCGATCGCCTTGAGCGTGTCCTCGTAGATCATCTTCGAGTCGTACAGGAGCCGGCCGATCAGCGTGCTCTTGCCGTCGTCGACGCTGCCGCAGGTGATGAAGCGGAGCAGCTCCTTCCGCTCGTGCTGCGCCAGATAGGCATCGATGTCGGTGGCGATCAGGTCGGAATGATGCGACATGGCTGAGAACTTCTCGAGTCGTAGGTCGTGCGGCAGCGGAAGAGGCCGAGACGCCGGGAGAGCGATCGGCGGACGAGAGCGGTCAAGGTCGGACCGGGTCAGAAGTACCCTTCCTTCTTCTTCTCTTCCATGCTCCCTTCGTCGTCGTTGTCGATCACGCGCCCCTGACGTTCCGAGGTGGTGGCGAGCAGCATCTCCTGGATGATCTCGGGGAGCGTCGTCGCGTTCGACTCGACCGCGCCGGTCAGCGGGTAGCAGCCGAGCGTGCGGAAGCGGACGCGCTTCATCACCGGCTCTTCCCCCGGCTTCAGCTTCACCCGGTCGTCGACCTTCATGATCATCACGCCGTCGCGCATGATGATCGGCCGTTCGGCGGCGAAGTAGAGCGGCACGATCGGGATCTTTTCCAGGTGGATGTACTGCCAGACGTCCAGTTCGGTCCAGTTGCTCAGCGGGAAGACGCGGATGCTCTCCCCCTTGTTGACTCGGGTGTTGTAGAGGTTCCAGAGTTCGGGACGCTGGTTCTTGGGGTCCCAGCGGTGATGCTCGTCGCGGAAGCTGAAGACGCGCTCCTTGGCGCGACTCTTCTCCTCGTCGCGGCGGGCTCCGCCGAAGGCGGCGTCGAAGCCGTACTTGTCGAGCGCCTGCTTGAGCCCTTCGGTCTTCATCACGTGCGTGTGCTTGCCGCTCGACTTCATCGGATCGAGTCCGAGCTTCAGCCCTTCCTGGTTGATGTGGACCAGGACGTCGAGACCGAGTTCCTTCTGCGCGTAGTTGGCGCGGAACTCGTACATCTCGGGGAACTTGTACGTCGTGTCGACGTGGAGCAGCGGGAAGGGGGGCTTGGCGGGGTAGAAGGCCTTGAGGGCCAACTGGACCATGACCGACGAGTCCTTGCCGATCGAGTAGAGCATGACGGGGTTTTTGAACTCCGCCGCCACTTCCCGGATGATGTGAATGCTCTCCGCCTCGAGCTGCTTGAGGTGGGTCAGGTTGTAGGACACGACCGATCCCTTCCAGGAAGTTTCTTGCGCGAACCGGCTCCGGCAGAAACGTTCCGGGGCCGAGCGAGGACCTTGTCGGCCGGTTCGGGCCGGCGACAAACCGTCCATCGTAATCGAGTCGAGGCGATCCGCCGAGGTCGGTATGGTCCCCCCGATCGACGCGATTCGTCGGCCATGGTTCAGGCCGAAGCAGCGACCGACCGGGGATCATAGTGATTCGTGAAACCGGAAACAAGTGTCGTATGTTGGGGTGGCTCTGGGAGGCAGCGACGGTGTGTCGAGTCGGCTCGGCCGTTCCGGGGCGGATCGCTTCAAGGTAGCCCCGGCTCGTCCCGAGCCGCGGGCGAGCGACTGAGACACCGCTCACGCCACGCCCCTGTTCGGACACTCGGTGTCGCCGTGCCGCGCGTCGGGGACGACGCGGGCCTACGCAGGGGCCGAGCCGCTCGCGTGGGG
>CAZZBI010000454.1:0-3447 GCA_964652385.1 uncultured Pirellulaceae bacterium
TGACCATCACGATCACCGGCGCGAACGACAACCCGCACGACCTGGCGACGACCGGTCTGACGGTCGAGGAGAACGTCGCGAACGGCACCGTCGTCGGCACGATCGCGGCCAGTGACGTCGACGGAGGTGACTCCGCGAGCTTCTCGCTCGTCGACGATGCCGGAGGCCGCTTCGCGATCGATCCGAATACCGGAGTCGTCACGGTCCTCGACGCCGGGCTGATCGACTTCGAGGCGTCCGAAACCCACACGATCACGGTCCGAGTGACCGATACGGCCGGAGCGACCTACGACGAGCAGTTCACCGTCGCGGTGACCAACGCCAACGAAGGTCCGGTCGCGGTCGCCGATACGGCCACGGCCGCCGAAGCCGGCGGCATCGCGAACGCCACCGCCGGCTCGAACGCCACCGGGAACGTGCTGTCGAACGACACCGACGTCGATGCCGGCGACAGCAAGACGGTGACCGGAGTCGCGGCGGGGCTGACTCCCTCGGTGGGCTCCGTGTCCTCGGTGGTGAACGGCCTGTACGGCAGCGTGACCATCAACGCCGACGGCAGCTACACCTACACGGTCAACGAGAACGATCCGACGGTCCAGGCGCTCCGCACCAGCGGCCAGACCCTCAACGACACCTTCACCTACACGATGGCGGACACGGCCGGAGCGACCTCGTCCGCGACGCTGACCGTCACGATCACCGGCGCGAACGACGCGCCGGTCGGATCGGACGATGCGTTCGTCGTCGACGAGGATTCGTTAGGACTCGTCGGCCAGCTCACGGCTTCGGATGTCGACGCCGGCGATTCGCTTGCATTCTCGATCGTTCGCCAACCTGCCTCCGGCTCGCTGGTCGTCTCGCCGGAAGGAGAGTTCACCTTCGTGCCGGGAGCGTCGTTCCGGGATCTGGCAGTCGGCCAGACTCGCACGGTCGATTTCCGCTTTGCCGTGACCGACGCGTCCGGAGCGACTGACGAGCGAGAGGTGACGATCCAGGTCGAAGGGCGCAACGACGGACCGATCGCCGCTGATGACAGTGCTTCGACCGGTGAGACGACGGCGATCGATGTCGACGTGCTCGCCAACGACAGCGATCCCGATGCGACCGACACCGTGCGAGTCGTCTCGGCGGGGCTCGTTGCCGGGCTCGGTACCGTCTCGTTCGACGACGGTCGAGTCTCGTTCGTCCCGTCCTCGGCCTACGATGCGCTTGCCGAAGGTGAGACGGCGATCGTGACGATCGCCTACGAGATCGAGGATCCGTACGGAGCCCGTTCGACGGCTCTGCTGACGATCACGGTCACCGGCGAGCGGGATCGGCTGGCGGTCGACGCATCGGACACCACTGTCGCGGAAGACCATGTCGCGGCGATTCCGATCGGCGTGACTCGCATCGACCAGAACGGCGAGTCGCTGCAGTCGCTGCGGATCATGGGACTGCCCGCCGGAACGCGACTGTTCGACGCCGATGGGCATCTGATCACGAGCACCGGCTTGAGCATGGTAATCGATATCGCCGGGTGGGATCTGGCGACTCTTCAGCTGCGTCCCCCCACCGACTTCTCGGGTTCGATCGGTCTGCAGCTCGAGGTCGAGTCGGACGCGGCGGTCGATCCGCTTCGTTCGCATGCGATCACCATCGACGTGCTGGCCGTCGCCGATCGGCCCCTCCTGGGGACTGCTCCGGCGATCGGCTTCGAAGGGATGGAGATCCCTCTGCAGGTCACGACCGGAGTCGCGGACATCGGCGGTTCCGAACGACTGGAACTGATCGTTCGCCATCTGCCGATCGGAGCCCGATTGACCGACGGCGTCCGAACGGTCTCGGCCGTCACGGGGAACGAGTCGTTCGACCTTTCGAGTTGGAACCTCTCGCGATTGTCGTTCTTCGGACGAGAGATCGGGACGACCGATGTGCGTCTCGAGTTCGAGCTGACCAGCGTCGAAGTCGGGAACGGCAGTCGTGCCTCGGTCACGTCGGCGCTGAAGATCGACGTGTTGCCCGCGCCGCAGATTCACCTCGATATCCCCCCGACGTCCGACGGACCGGCAGACGCTTCCGATCCCAGCGGCGACTCGACCGATTTCGCTCGCTCGACTTCCGATCGGACCACGGCCGGGCCGAGCGGGACTCGAAACGCCTCGGGAGAGTCTTCCGACACGGCGCCGGTCGACGAGTCGGTCGGCAGTCAGGATGAACGATTCGATCAGGCTTCGGACGCGGAAGAACCGGATCTCGATCGGCCCGACGATCTGTCGCGTGACGAAGCGTCCGAGGATGCGGAGGTCGCTGCGTGGGCGCGACTGGGGGCCGAGATCCGCGCGGTCCGTCTGGAAGCGGTCGAGGCGATCGAGCCGACCTCGGCGTTGCTCGATCTGACGGCCGGAGCCGACTTCCGGCGACTGGCTCGCAGCGTCGAAACGGTCGAACCGGAAGCCGCAGCGATCGACGATTCGGAGTTGATCGAATCACGAACGGGGGACGCGACGAACCCATCGTCTTCGACCTGGACGACCCGCTTCGGAATCCTGTGGGGATTGGTCCGTTCGCTCGGTACGCCGCGCGAACGCTCGGATCTGCAGGAAGAACGCCATCGACGGCAGCGCTGATCGAAGCCAAGGCGTCGTCGAAGCAACCATCAGAGCGATGACCAGCGGCGCGCGCCGTCGAGGATCAGCTCGATGGCGCGGTCGATCGTCGAGCGGTGGGTGCGGAAACTCAGGATGCACATCCGCAACCACGCTCGTCCGGCAATCCGAGTCGGGCTGACGACGACCGGGCCGACCGAATTGACGAGCTCTCCGAGACGTTCGGTCAGGCGGTCGGCCTCGATGCCGTCACGATCCTGGAGTGCCAGTCGGAACGGAACGACGGTCAGCTGCGGCGGGCCATGCAGTTCCAACGGCAAGCCTTCCCGTTCGGCGGTCGAGGTCAGGCGCTCGTAGGCAAGGGCGGCCAGATCGAGCTTTTCGTCGAGCTGGCGGCGGAAGGCGTCGACGCCGTGCCGCTTCAGCGGCAACCAGATTCTCAGACCGCGAAAAGCTCGCGTCTGTTCGGGCGAGAGATCACAGGCGTCGATGCCGTCGTCGTTCGACTCCGCCGGCATGTAGCTTCCGCGCAGGTCGAACGCTCGCTTCAGTCGCTGCACGTCGCGAACGAGCAGGCATCCGGTTCCGTAAGGCAGGAAGAGACTCTTGTGCGGGTCGATGGTGATCGAGTCGGCTCGCTCGATCCCCGCCATCCGGACTCGCCCGCGGTCGGTCAGCAAGAAGAAGCCGCCGTAAGCGGCATCGACATGCCAGTCGAGACGTTCGCGACGAGCCACCTCGGCCGCGGCCGACAGATCGTCGAACGCGCCGGTATTGGTCGTCCCGGCGTTCGACACCAGCAGAAACGGAAGCCGTCCCGCCGCTCGATCGGACGCGATCGCGTCGATCAGTGCCGACT
>CAZZBI010000455.1:0-3447 GCA_964652385.1 uncultured Pirellulaceae bacterium
GTTCGCTGCTGCGATGTTTCGCCGACCGACGGTTGGATCGTCTCGGCCGGCTTCGACGGACTGGTGCGACGCTGGGAGATCGGCCAAGCGGGCGAGAAGCGCGTCCTTCAGGCGACGACGCTTCAGGGGCATGACGACGCGATCGTCGCCGCTCGCTTCCAAGGGGAAACGACGGTGTTGACCGCGAGCCGCGACCGTTCGATCCGCAAGTGGGATCGAGACGGCCGACTGATCGATACGCTGCGCGAAGGGCATGCGTTCCTGATCGTCGGGATTCGGCCGTTTCGCGACGGGACTCGTTTCGCCACCTCGGCCGTCGACGGCTCGGTCCGAATCTGGAACGTCGTCGATCGTCGTGAGTTGGCCGTCTTCGAGGGGTTGGGACGCTCCGGCCTGACGGCAATCGCACCGGACGACCGAAGCATCGCGGTCGCCGTCGGCAACAAGCTCCGTTTGGTGGCGATCGACGGCAGCGTCGATTCGGCCGCAACTTCCGAGATCACCGGAGCGGGTTGGGGAGACCTGCTCGTTGCCTCGTTCTCGCCCGACGGATCGCGATTGGCGGTCGGCGACGATCGCGGGCAGGTGGTCGTGATCGAACTGCGCGACGGTTCGCTCGAGGGAGCCGAGTCGGTTCTGTTGCAGCGACACAACGATCGGATCACCGCTCTTGCGTGGATCGACGAGCGGACATTGGTCAGCGGGAGCGACGATCGGATCGCGGTTCGTTGGAGCGAAGCGGCGGGAAACTGGAGCGAGACCCCCTTGGCTCATGGCGACTCGATCGTCGCGTTGGCCGAGTGCCCCGATGGTTCGCTGCTCAGCGTGACGCGCGGCGGGACCCTGCGACTGTGGAACGCTCTGTCCGATCAACCGCAGGCGACGTTCGAGATCCAGGTGGTGCAGGGCGCGACCGAGCCGTCCGGCCGCAAGCCGCGCGTGGCAGCCATGACGCTCGACTCGACAGGGAACGCGATCGTCGCCGAGGAAGGGGGAGGGCGTCTGCTTCGCTTTCGGATCGACGGCGCGTCGATCGAATCGCTGACCGATGCCGCGTCGGAGAACTCCGCCGACACGATCGGCCGATTCGAAACGGCGACGATCGCGATGCTCCCCGACGGGACCGGACTGCTGGTCGGCGGCGGCGAGACGGTACGGCTGCTCGACTACGATCCGAGCAGCGGAGTCGGCGCGATTCGCAGCGAGTATCGCGGCCAACAGGCGCTCGGTGCCATGGCAGTCGTCGACGGTCGACCGGAGCGGCGCATCGCCTCGGCCGGTTGGGACGGGTCGATCTACGTCTGGAACGGCGACGATGATCGAACGATCGTGAAGCTCGAGGGGGAACACCGGGCTCGCATCTCGGCCTTGGTCTTTGCGCCGGACGGTTCCTGGCTCGCCAGCGCCGACCGGAGCGGTCGCGTGGTCGTGCGCCGGATTCCGGAGGGGACCGAGATCGCGTCGTTCTCGATCGACACGCCGATCGGGGCGCTCGAGCGGATCGACCTCCATGAGACGCAGAGTTGCCTGATCATCGGCGGCGATGACGGCTCGTTGCGCTGCGTCGGAATCGACGGCACCGAGATCGCTCGGCGGGCCGCTCACGACGGACCGGTGCTCGCGGTTTCCGTACACTCGGACGGCTCTCGTCGTCGGATCGCCACCGCTTCTGCCGATCGCTCGGTCGTCGTCTGGGAGACGGACCTGGCCGCCATGGTCGAGCCGGGGGAGGAGCGATTTCGGCAGATCGCGCGGCTCGAGGGGCACTCGGCCGGCGTCAATGCCGTCGCCTGGTCCCCTGACGGCAAGCGGCTGTTGACCGGCAGCGACGACTTCACGGTGAAGCTGTGGGATGCGTCGACCGGCAAGGAGTTGTTGACGCTCCGCGGTCACGAGCGCGAGGTGACGTCGGTCGACTTCGCGGGGTCGGGGGACGCGGCGGTGAGCGCCGCCGAAGACGGCTCCGCCATTCTTTGGTATGCGGCGGACTGAGGGGGCCTCTGGCGTGAAGCGAAACCGGTCGCGCCGATCCGCTCGGTCGCTCTTTCGCGCTGCGGTGCCGCGGACGACCTCGTGATCGCCCGCGAAGTCGCGTTCCTCTCCTTCAGAGTCCGGGGGCGCAGGACTACGATGTCCCGAGACGTGTCGGTGAGGGATCCCGAGTGCGGGGCCCGATCGACTCGGCGCGACGAAACGACGGGAGTCGTCACGGTGTTCACCGGATTGGTCGAAGCGAAGGGCTTGCTGGAACGCCGCATTCCCAAGGGACCGGGGGCCCGGTTCGTCATTCGTGCCCCGGAAGTGGCCGAAGGGGCGGCGATCGGTGACAGTATCGCGATCAGCGGTTGTTGTCTGACCGTCGTCGCTCGGGACGCGGAGCGGCTGGAGTTTCAGGCGGGGAGCGAAACGCTGTCGCGGACGAACCTGGGAGAACGGCGCGAAGGGGACGAGTTGAATCTCGAACGGTCGCTGCGGGTCGGTGATCGGATGGGGGGGCACTTCGTCACCGGGCATGTCGACGCCCTCGGCCAGGTCGCGGCGCGGTTCGACGATGCCGATTGGTCGACGATCCGTTTCTCGTTCCCCGCGAGGTTGGCGGCCGAGATCGCCGGAAAGGGATCGATCACGGTCGACGGAGTCAGTCTGACCGTCGTCGAAGCGACCGCCGATTGGTTTTCGGTGGCGTTGATCCCGCACACGCTGGCGGTCACCACGCTCGGACGATTGAAGGTCGGCGACTCGGTCAACCTCGAGACCGACGTGCTGGCCAAATACGTCCGTCGGGGGCGCGAGCTCGACGGCTGAGAGGATTGCCGATTCGCCGTTAGGCTGTCGGCTGACTCTGCCGATCCGAATCGGCAACGAACCGGCAATCCTTGCCGATCGGATTCGGGGCCGTCGTTCCGCCGTCGACGACGCCCCGCTCGATCGACGATCTAAGGCCTTTTCAGGCAAGGGTTTGTCGTTATTCTTGCCGCGGGTTCGCCGAACACGGTCCGGTTCGGCACTCGGTGTGCATTTCGCGATCGGCAGAACCGGTGCGATCGTCAAGGTCGGTGCGACCGTCAGGGTCGGGCGGACGATGGCCGGTTCCGCAGGGAGCGGAATCGATGTACGGCATGTATCTGTCGGCGGGAGGGGCTCAGTCGTTCAGCCACTACGTCGACGTGATCAGCAACAACATCGCGAACTCCGAGACGCCGGGGTTTCGTCGCGAGTTTCCGGTCCTTCGAGCTCGCCACGCCGAAGCGATCGAACTCGGGACGGTGACGCCGGGGAACGGTCGTCGCGAGGATGTCGGCGGCGGTGTCCTGCTCTCGGAAACGATGACCGACTTCTCGCCCGGGACGTTCGAAGAGACCGGTTCGCCGACCGACTTGGCGATCGCCGATCGGGACGGGAAGACGTTCTTCGCGGTCCAGGGAGATGCCCCGGGCGAGACGCTGC
>CAZZBI010000456.1:0-3415 GCA_964652385.1 uncultured Pirellulaceae bacterium
CGCGGCCGAGCGACGCCGAGCGTTCGAGACGCTCCGCAGCGTGTCCGGCGAGAAGTCCGCACGCCCCGCGGCTCGGGACGAGCCGGGGCTACAACTCGTGACCTACCGCCGATCCGAACTGATCTGGCTCGGATCGGCGCGGTCTGCCTATACTCGCGCCGCTTGCCTTCCCTTGGTGATCGTCTGCGCCGACTCGATCGTCGGTCCGGCAGTCGATCCTTCGTGGCGGGGCCAGGGAGGTCGTGCGCGCCGAGGATGGCCGTCTCGACCTCGTGACTCGGTTCGGATCACCTCTTCCGGCAAGGACGTCGGAATCGATGATCGCACGTCGATCCCACACGCGGCTCTCGATCGCGATGCTCGCTCTCGCGGCATCGTTCGTCGCGCTGCGCGCGCCGATCGTCGCTGCTCAATCGATCAGCGATCCCGTCATCACTCCGCCGCCGCGGACGGCTAAGGCGCCGGTGCGGATCACGATCCGATTCGGCTGGGGCGGGGGGCGAGCCGCCTTATGGCAGGGCTCGCTTCGCGTTTCCGGCGGGCGCATCGCCGACTTTCGCCCGCTCGGCACCTCGATCGACGAGCCGGTCGCGTTCCGCATCGACGGTCGCGAACTCCGGATCGAACCGCTCGCTCCGCGCATTCAGGACGGCGTCGATCTGGTGCTCGAGGGAGCCGCGCCGGAAACCGAACTGATCCTCACCCTGCAGGATGCCGCCGCGACGCAGCCGCCGACCGAACGGCGATTCCGTCTGGCCGAACTGCTCGCCGGTCCGGCCGAGCTCGAACTCGACGCCGCCGGGAATCGCCTGAACGTCGCTCGGGCCCCCGGAGACGAGCTCCTGCTCGAGATCGATCGCCCGCATCTGGTCTTCGTTCCGCTGGAGCGGTTCGACTTTCGACTTTCGCCGGTCCATATCGCCGATCAGGCCGAGAGCTATCCGGTCGAGGTTCGCTTGATCCACCCGCGGACCGAGCAGGTGATCAGCACCTGGCGCGCTCCGGAAGAAGCGATCGATCGAGGGATCGCCGAGGGGGCCCCCCTGCCCGTCTCGATCGCGATGCCCGAGGCGCAAGGGGCCTACGTGCTGCGAATCGACCTCCTCTCGCGGCGCGGCGCCAATCCGTTCGTTCGCCCCCGAGTCGTCGCCTCGCGGTCGATCGACCTGATGGTCGCGGACCGTCAACGGTCCGACGAACCGTCGGCGACCGTCGGGCTGCCGCGCGTCGGCGTACTGACGCTCCCCGTGCCGCGCCGGCTGATTCCGGGGGTTCGCGAATCGAACGGCGACTGGCAGATCGTCCATCAGATCGACCCGACGTCGAGCAGTTGGATCCGACGGCTGCAGGATCTGGACGGCATCAACCTGGTCAAACGATTTCGGACCGAGCCGATCGGCTCGCGACCGCTCGAACGGGAATCGTTCGACGGACGCGATTGGCTGACGCTCGCTCCGGGAGGCTGGCATGCGTTTCCGCTGCCGGTCGAACAGCGCGAGCTCCCGCATCGACTGTCGATCGAGATCGCGCACGGCCATGCCACCTCGAACGAACGTCTCGGCGTCTCGGTCGTCGAACCGGACGGCGACCGCACGCTCGCTTCGATGGAAGATCTGGCGTTCGAGTTCTCGCATCCCGACAGTGTCGGGTCGCTCCCGCCGTGGGACCGCAGGACCGATTCGGCATCGCTGCATTTCTGGCCGAGCACACGTTCGCCGTGGGTCGTGGTCACGAACCTGTCCGAAACCGAATCGCTGCGCGTCGGACTGATCACGCTCTCGGCCGGACCACAACGACTGGACGAGACGCGAAGCGAGCCGATCGTCCCGGCCACTGCCGTATCGCGGCTGATCGGCCCCTACCTGCCGCTCCCCGAACTCGGATCGTTCGATGCCGAGCGAGGCCAAGGGGAACCGTCGGAGCGGGTCGGCGACTGGTACGAGTTCGATCGGAGCGTACGGCGGCTGATCGAGCATCTGCAGGCCTCGGGGATGAACTCGGCCGCGATCACCGTAGCGGCGGACGGCGGGGCCTGGTTCCCGAGTCGGACGCTCCGCCCGTCGACGAGATTCGATCGGGGACTTGCCGGCCGAGACGGTCGCGACCCGCTCCCCAAGGACCGCCTGGAACTGCTGCTCCGACGCTTCGATCAGGCGGGACTGCGCCTGACTCCGGTGCTCGATCTGACCGCGCCGCTTCCGGAAGTCGAACAGGCGCGTCGCGAACGGCGCGATCCGGACCTGGACAAGATCGACGAACGCGGCGAGTCGGCGTTGCGGCGTCGCCTGGCCAACGGCGATCCGCGCGGCTATCACGATCCGACGCACGATCTGGTCGCCGATGCCGTCGTCCGTGCGGTCGCGGAGTTCGCGGATCGCTACGGCGATCACCCGTCGCTCGCCGGCGTCGGTCTGAGGATCGGGCCGGGAAGTCACCTGTTCTTCGGCGGTCCGGGAGTCGGCACGAGCGAGACGAACCGGTCTCGATTCGCCGCCGCGCTCGGTCGTCCGATCGATTCGTTCACCCCCTTCGATCTGGCTCAAGGAAACCTCCGCGACGACTGGCTCGCCTGGCGATCCGCACGCATCACCGCGCTCCTGGCGCGGATCGAATCGCAGGTGGTCGCCGCCGATCCGACCCGACGCCTGTTCCTGATCGGAGACGATTGGTACCAGGGGGCCGGCGTCATGCGTCGGCTCCATCCGACCCCGCGCGGTCGCGAACCCGATCCGAGCACGGCACCGCTCGAGATCGGTATCGATCCGCGCGGCATCGAACGCCTCGATGCGACGCTGCTGATCGGCGGACTCGGACGAGACGGCTCGCCGGTCGCCAACGGACGCCGACTGGAAGAGGTGATCTGGGGGAGCGCGCTCTCCCGTTCGATCGGAGGCCCGAACAACGGAGTCGCTCGGGCGACCCCCGGCTCGGCAAACCCTCGGCGCGCGGCTGACCGAGGTGCGGTCGTGCGGCAGGTCGCCGGCGGGGCCGAACGTCTCGAATCGCCGGTCCGCCCGACCGGGCTCGCGATCGGACGACCGCCCAGGAGCACGACGCTGGCCGAACTGATGCCGATCGTCTCGGCCGGTCGCGCCCAAGGGAACGTCGTCGTGAACCCGCCTTATCTGGAAGCGGGACTCGCGGCGCGCCGACTGGCGGCCGAGAGTCTGCTGCTCGGCGACACGATCTGTCTGTTCGATGAAGGGTGGAATCGTCCGACCGTGACCGAGGGAGCGCCGCGCGAGTTCCTCGACATCCTGCAGCGACTTCCGATCGCTTCGTTCGTGACGATCGACTTCGAAGGGGCGACGCCGACGCCGGTGCTCCTTCGTGGGGCGACGATCGCCGGTCGTCGCTGGTACTACGCCGTGAACGCCGGTCCCTGGCCGGCGACGCTGGCGGTGAGGCGTGTCGG
>CAZZBI010000457.1:0-3385 GCA_964652385.1 uncultured Pirellulaceae bacterium
CGCCACGGCCACATCGATCGCGTCTCGTCGTTGTTGTAGCCGTTGGTGTCGGCGAAGCGGGCGACGTCCAGCCAGAGGTTGGTCATCCGCTCGGCGTGCGCCGCACTGGCCAGCAGCCGGTCGACCAGTCGCGCATCGGCATCGGGAGAGCGGTCCTCGAGATAGCGGCGCCGCTCGTCGATCGTCGGCGGAACGCCGGTCAGATCGAGCGCGACTCGGCGGAGCCAGAGTTCGCGCGGCGCATCGTCCTGCGGCGCCAGACCGGTCGCTTCGAGTCGCCGCGCGACATGCCGATCGATCGCCGAGCGACTCCAGGCGGCCGAACGGGGCGACACTTCGGGGAGGGACGAACGCTGCGAAGTCGCGAACGCCCAGTGGGCCTCGTACGGCGCTCCGGCTTCGATCCAGGTCCTCAGGATCCGCCGCTGGTCGTCGTCGAGCGGCTTGCCGAACACGTGCGGCGGCATCACCGAATCGTCGTCGGCCAGGATCCGCCGCATCGCTTCGCTCGCCGCGGCGTCGCGAGGAACGATCGCGACTCGACCGCTGTCGGCCGGCGCAAACGCCGACTCGGGACGATCCAGACGCAATCCTCCCTCGCGCGTCGCGGTATCGGGCCCGTGACAGTTGAAGCAGTGATTGGAGAGGATCGGTCGGACGTCGCGCGTGAAGTCGGGGACGTCGTCTCCCGCCACGATCGAGGTGGCGACCAGAGGAATCACCAGCCCCAGCAGTCGGGCGATCGGCTGACGAGTCGGGACTGCGAGCGAACCGAGACGGCGGGAAGAGGGACGAACGAACAGCGGGAACGGGGACGGTGGGAGGGGGGGCATCGGAGCCTCTTCGCGGAGCGGGGAGCAGAGCGCCTACAGTCTACGAAGCGGAAGCGTCGTCGGGCTACGGCGAAGCGCTGCCTCGGAAGACCGCGGTGACTTTGCCGCCTGCGAAGAAGGGCCGCCTGCGGAGAAGGACCGGCCGAGAAAGAAATAAGAGCGACGCGGCAACTCTCGACGTTGGCCGCCGGGAAGATCGCGAGGGAAATCGGGGGGCGTTCCGCCCCATTCCGCTCGTCCGGTCGGCTGATCTCGCGTAGGATATCCGGCGGGTCGTGACTGCCGAGACAACCATTCCGTATCGAGAAGGGTGCCATGAAGATCGCCAGGATCGCTTTCGGGTTGGCCATGCTGATCGGAGCCGCGTCGTCGGTTCCCGCCGCCCGCGCGCAGGAGAGTGTGCTGACCGTCGGATCCGATGCTCCCGCCCTGGCGGTCGAGCACTGGGTGAAGGACGGCAACGGCCAGTTCAAGCCGGTGACCGAGTTCGAGTCGGGCAAGGTCTATGTCGTCGAGTTCTGGGCGACCTGGTGCGGCCCGTGCATCGCTTCGATGCCGCACTTGGCCGAGACGCAGACGAAGTACGCCGACAAGGGCGTGCAGATCGTCAGCATCAGCGACGAGCCGATCGAGACGGTGACCAAGTTCCTCGAGCGCGCTTATGACGGCGAGCCGGGGAAGACCTATTCGGATCTGACGTCGGCCTACTGCCTGACGACTGACCCGGATCGTTCGAACCACAAGTCGTACATGGAAGCGGCCGCTCAGAACGGCATTCCGACCGCGTTCATCGTCGGCAAGGATGCCAAGATCGAGTGGATCGGCCATCCGATGACGATGGACGAGCCGCTGGAGGCGGTGGTCGCGGGGAGCTGGGATCGCGAGAAGTTCGCGACCGAGTTCAAGGCCGCTCAGGAAGCCGAGCTGGCGATGCAGGCGGTCTACGCGCTGCTGCAGGAAGGAAAGACCGACGAGGCGCTGGCGAAGGTCGACGGCATGATCGCCACCGCCACCGGCGACTCGAAGCTGCAGCTCACCATGATGCGACTCCAGCTGCTGACCAACACCGGCGCCGAGGCGTCGAAGATCGAAGGGGCGATCCGCGACGCGCTCGCCGGAGCGGCCGATCAGCCGATGCTCGCGATCAACGTCGGCTTCGCGCTGCACGAGGCGGTGGCATCGGGCTCGATCGACAACAAGGAGCTGATCGGAACGGCGCTGGCCGCGCTCGACGCCGTCAAGTCGGACGACAAGACCTTGTCGGCCTACACCTCGTACGTCCGCGCGAACCTGCTGAACGATTCGGGGGACGCCAAGGGGGCAGTCGAAGCGGCGAAGCAGGGACTCGAGAACGCTCCGGCTCAGATCAAGCCGATGTTCGAAGAGCTGCTCCGCTCGCTCGAAACCGAGAAGTGATCCGAGCGCTCGCTTAGCGGCAACGATTTCGAGAAGGGGGTGGTCCATCGGATCACCCCCTTCGTCGTTTCTTGACTGCGGTCGTCGGACGGCATTCGGCGGCCGTGCGAGGAAAGCTCCGCCGAAGTAGCCCCGGCTCGTCCCGAGCCGCGGGAGTGCGACTCCGACACCGAACGCGGTTCGACCCGTTGCGAGAGCCTGAGGTCGCAGGGCCGCGCGTCGGGGACGACGCGGGCGTACGGCGAGCCGCCGCGTGCTCGTATCCCCGGCTCGTCCCGAGCCGCGGGTGGTTGCGACTCCGACACCGAACGGGGTTCGACCCGTCGCGAGAGCGCGAGGTCGCATGGCCGCGCGTCGGGGACGACGCGGGCCTACGGCGAGCCGCTGCGTGCTCGTAGCCCCGGCTCGTCCCGAGCCGCGGGTGGTTGCGACGCCGACGCCGAACGAGGTTCGACCCGTTGCGAGAGGGCGATGTCGCATGGCCGTGCGTCGGGGACGACGCGGGCCTACGGCGAGCCGCTGCGCGCTCGTTGCCCCGGCTCGTCCCGAGCCGCGGGTGGTTGCGACTCCGACACCGAACGGGGTTCGACCCGTCGCGAGAGCGCGAGGTCGCATGGCCGCGCGTCGGGGACGAGGCGAGCCTACGGCGAGCCGCTGCGCGCTCGTTGCGCCGGCTCGTCCCGAGCCGCGGGTTTGCGACTCCGACACCGAACGGGGTTCGACCCTCGCGGCAAGAACGAAAAAAGGACGGCTTCCGTCGAAGCCGTCCTTCAGTACACCCGGCAGGGTTCGAACCTGCAACCTTCGGTTCCGTAGACCGATGCTCTATCCAGTTGAGCTACGGGTGCTCATGCGGCGAGAAGATGACCGAGCCGAAATCCAGGGGAGGAAACTGCCTAGGCCCTCTCACGCGAGTCGACGATTGTAGCCGACCGACGCCGACTCGCAAGACGTCGTTTCGGTCGTTTGGCCGCTCGAACTTCATCTTCCCTCGAGGACCGGCGGGGAGGGGCTCAGGTTCGCTCGGGGAGCCGAAAATCGCTTGACCTTCCGGCGGCCTGCCTCCCGCCGACTCCCCCAGGACATGTCGGCGAAAGCGAACGTTTCGTAGCGACGACTCCCCTCCTCTCCTCCCC
>CAZZBI010000458.1:0-3352 GCA_964652385.1 uncultured Pirellulaceae bacterium
GGTAGGGCGCCAGGAACGCGCGACTCACGAGCGAGCGAATCGAACGACGAGACCGAACGATCGAACGACGGGACCAAGGAGCGGGTGTGGCGGGCTTCGACTTCGACGTCAAGGATCGGGTGCGGCAGGCGATCGACATCGTCGATCTGATCGGCCGTTCGCTGGAGCTGCGCCGTCAGGGGCGCAACTTCGTCGCTCGCTGTCCGTGGCATGACGACCGCCGTCCCAGTCTGCAGGTCAATCCCGATCGGCAGTCCTGGAAATGCTGGGTCTGCAACATCGGCGGCGACGTCTTCAGCTTCGTGATGCAGCGCGAGGGGGTGGCGTTCGGCGAGGCGTTGCGGATGCTGGCGGACCAGGCGGGAATCGCTCTGGTCGACGGCCCCTCGGCAACGCGTCTGGCTCAGTCGCGCGACGAGAAGCAGGCGATGTTTCGGCTGCTCGCTTGGGCTGCCGCGCAGTTCCGCGAATGCCTGGTCAAGGATGGGGCCGCCGCGGCGGCACGCGACTATCTGGCCGAGCGGGGATTGGCGTCCGAGAGTCTCGAAACGTACGGCGTCGGCTTCGCTCCCGATCAGTGGTCGTGGCTGATCGATCGGGCGCGCCCGGCCGGCTTTCGGGTCGAGGAGCTCGAAGCGGCCGGTCTCGTCACTCGCTCCGACGCGACCGGCAAGCCGCTCGATCGGTTCCGCGGCCGAGTCATCTTTCCGATTCGCGACACGCAGCTCCGTCCGATCGCGTTCGGCGGGCGAGTCCTGCCGGAGATCGCGAAACGGCTGGAAGCGCAAGGCCAGCGCGTTCCGGCGAAGTACGTGAATTCTCCCGAGACGAAGCTCTTCTCGAAGAGCGACGTTCTGTACGGTCTGGACGTGGCGCGCGACGACGTGGTGCGACAGCGGCGCATCGTCGTGATGGAAGGGTACACCGACGTCATCATGGCTCGGCAATTCGGCGTCACGACGGCGACCGCGGTCCTCGGCACGGCGCTCAACGAACGGCACATCAAGCTGATCCGGCGATTCGCCGAAACGGTGATCCTGTTGCTCGACGGCGACGCGGCGGGACAGCGCCGCACGAACGAGATCCTCGATCTGTTCGTCGGCACCGACCTCGATCTGCGAATCCTGACGCTCCCGGACGGACTCGATCCGGCCGACTATCTGCTGACTCACGGCGGTCCGGCTCTCGGCCACCTGATCGACGGCGCGGTCGATGCGCTCGATCACAAGTTGGCGACCGAACTGCAGGGGTTCGATCCGGTGCGCGATACGCATCGGGCGTTTCGGGCCGCCGAGAACGTGCTGGCGACGCTGGCTCATGCTCCCCGCGTCACGTTGGCCGACTCGTCGGCGCGACTGAGAGAACAGCAGATCGTCGGCCGCCTGGCGCGCACGCTCGCGATTCCCGACGACGAGCTGCGGCGGCGGCTGGAAGAGATGCGCCGCGCCCGGCGGACTCAACAGCGCACGGCCGAAGCGCGCGACGAGCGGCGCGAAGGGGAGCGGCGCGACGACGATCGCCTGACCGGCAGCTCGGCCGACCGGCGCGGTGCGGACGGCGAGCGGTTCGGGAGCGAGCGCGGGGAGGGAGCGGGCGAGGCTCGTCCGCCCCTGGTGCTGACGCCTCCGGCGAGCTGGCCGGTTCGCGAAGTGCAGCTCCTCGAGCTCCTGTTGCTGGCACCCGACCGAATCGACTCGGTCCTCGAGAACATCGGCCCGGACCGGTTCGTAGATCCGCTGATGAGACGGGTCTACGAGTGCTTCGACGAATGCTATCGGACGCACGGCGACGTCGAGTTCTCGACGCTGCTCACGTCGGTCGAGGAACCGCAGCTGAAGAGCATTCTGGTCGAACTCGACGAGCGGGCCCGGTCCCGTCCGGAATCGGACTTGGCCGGAATCGCGATTTGGTTACAACAAGTCATTGCGGCGTTCGCCTG
Source organism: uncultured Pirellulaceae bacterium (assembly GCA_964652385.1). Classification (GTDB taxonomy): domain Bacteria; phylum Planctomycetota; class Planctomycetia; order Pirellulales; family Pirellulaceae; genus UBA11682. The sequence continues at coordinate 1,940 of CAZZBI010000458.1, forward strand.
GATCGGCATCGACCAGACGCAACGCCACGTGCTTTCGGCTCTTTCGACTCGGCGTCTGTCCGACGAGGAAGAGGCTTCGGCTCTGCAGCACATGCTCGAGGCGAAGCAACGGGAGCAGGAACTGCAACGAGCCCGGTCGACACCAACGGAAGGTCGATGACCGGAATCTCGTGAAGGATCGTCGTCCCCGTGCATCCGCGGATCCAGCTTCGTTCGTCCTTCGGGACGGACGGAGACCGGCGGAGGGCGCGATCGTGGTCCGCCGATGCGCCGACCCAGACCCTGGCGTCGTCGGCGGACGGTCATCGTGTCCGGTTGGACAAGGAAGTCGCAGGAGGTGACACGTGCAGGACGTGGAAACGGATCTGGCCGATCTCTTGGCTCATGGTCGTTCGCAGGGCTATCTGACGTACGACGAGGTCTCGCGCTGGCTCCCCGATCAGGACGTCAGTCCGGACAAGACCGATGCGCTGCTGGTGGCGCTCGAGGAACAGGGAATCCGCCTGGTCGACCGTGCTCCGGTCGATCCGTTCGAAGGCCCGGCCCGCAAGGGTCCGACCTCGGACGAACTCGCGGAGATCGAACAGGAAGTCGGTGAACTGCTCAAGGCGGAACCGGTCTCCCGCCCCAGCGACGATCCGATCCGGATGTACCTGAGTCAGATGGCCGAGATTCCGCTGCTCAGCCGCGATCAGGAGATCGCCCTGGCGAAGAAGATCGAACTGACCCGCAAGCAGTTCCGTCGGACGTTGCTGGGAAGCGCCTATTGCCTGAAGGCGACCGTCGACACGCTCCGCAAGGTCGAAGCGGGCGAGCTGCCGTTCGACCGGACGATCAAGGTCTCGCTGACCGAGCGGCTGACCAAGGAACAGATCCAGGCGCGGATGCCGCACAATCTGCGGACGCTCGAGGCGCTGATGCGCCGCTCGGACGAGATCTTCGCGCGGCTGATCCGGCGCAGCACGCCGCGAGCCGACAAGGCTCAGCTGCGCAGCGAACTCCAGGCGCTCCGCGGCAAGACGCTCGTGCTGGTCGAAGAGCTCAGTCTGCGGACGCGCCGCGTGGCGCCGATGCTCCGGCAGATCGAGCAGATGGCGGCTCGTATGACCGAGATCCGCGAACGGCTCGCCTGTCTGAGCGACGATGCCCGCTTCGCCGAAGAGCGATCGACGCTGAAGCGCGAACTCCATCGGCTGATGGTCGCCGTGCAGGAAGGACCGCGGTCGCTGACGCTCCGCGCCGCCGAAGCGAAGCGTCGCCGCGACGAGTTCGAAGAGGTGAAGCGGAAGCTGTCGGGCGGGAACCTGCGGCTGGTCGTCTCGATCGCCAAGAAGTACCGCAACCGCGGCCTGAGCTTCCTGGATCTGATCCAGGAAGGGAACACCGGCCTGATGCGAGCCGTCGACAAGTACG
>CAZZBI010000459.1:0-3307 GCA_964652385.1 uncultured Pirellulaceae bacterium
CCCCGTAGACCGGCAGCAACATGCTCAGTCCTGTCTGGACGGCGAAGATCGTCGCGAGCGTGGTCACGATCGCGTTGCGGACGACCAGTCGGCGCTGAACGTCGACTCGCCAGGCCGTCCGTTCGAACGGCGACCGCGGGGGGCTGCCGACGGGGCGAACCGACTCGCGAGCCGCGGCGCCGATCGGCAGCCAAAGCTTGCCGGTCGTCGCTTCGATCTCCAACTCCGGAAACGAGGCCGTCGCCCGGCTCCTGCCGAAGATCGCGTCGGCCGCCGTTTCCGCGGCGACCTGCGGCGATATCCCGCGCACGATCAGCAGGTCCTTCACGTCGGCCCAAGCGAGCCAATTCGATTCGGCGATGATCGCACCGAACAAGGGGAGTCGTTCGAGCAGTCGCTCGGCTTGACGATGTCGTCTTGCGACAGGAAGCAGCGTCAAGCCGCCGAGGCCCAGCACGATCGGGCCTACACCTGCAACCAACGCGGCGCGAAAGTTCCCGCCGAAGGCCACCTCGACTCGGACTCGACCGGGCAAGCCGAGTTCGAAGATCGACGCTTCGTAGTCAGTCGCCGATTGCCAGGGGAGGTAGGCGGCGTTCGGAAACGTGATCGGCAGATAGGCGGAGGCGACGAAGAAGGCCAGGATCGCGAGCAGCAGTCCGATCACCCCGACGCTCGTCACCGTGCGCATCGTAATCGCCAACTGACGATCGATTTCCCCGCGTACGCGATCGAACTCGCTACGGACTTCGAGCAGACCGAGCGCCCAACTGCCGCTCGAATCGGACCTCTCCAGTTCGCTACGCACCTCACGCCACGTCGCATCGGTCGGCGCTGCGGAGTCGATCCGGTCGATCGCCGTACGGGCGTCGAGTCGGTCGAACGACTCGCCGAGTCCGCCTCGCGACGACGGTACGTCGAGCCTCGATCGTCGAAGCCAACCGGTCATTCGAGACTCCCGGCGGCTTGCATCATGTCGACCCAAGGGGCGAGAACGGTCGCCGCGGCGAGCAGGGCGAGCACGCCCAGGAGCGCCCGATCTTGCCAGCCGTTCAGATCGCGAATCGTCGACTCGGTCAGCTGTTCATGCTGCGAGGCGACGAGCAGCACCTCGGCGGGCGAACGCATCGGCGCGGCACCTGAAGCGACCGAGTCGCGCTCCGCGGTCGGAATCGATGCCGGCTCGATCAGCATCGCGATCCGCCGCCGTCGCTGACGAAGCTGGATCGAGCGGGTTCGCGCCAAGGAGAGCGTCGCCAGCAGCGGTGCGGCGATCAGCGTCAGGAGTTCGAGCCAACGTCGATGCACGGTCGTCGACGACGACGGGGACTCGGAGCGGTCATCGCGAACGAATCCGTCCAGATCGACCGACGCGACGACGGCGACGAGCGAGCAGGCGATCAGGCCGACCGTCAGCGCTCGCAGGCCGACCGAGAATGCGCGGCGATCGACCGCCGACGAGCCGGCGGCGGCAGCCAGCGAAGCATCGTCGTCGAGAGGTCCGCCCGCCTTGACTGCCTGCAGATCGAGTCGTCTCCATGCGCGACGATACGAACGGGGAGCGAGCCGGTACCAGAGCGGCGCATCGATCGATCGGTTCGTCGCGTCGGTCGACACGTCGTCTTCCCCCGCCGTGTGTCGCTCGAGCGAGCGACCGGTATCCCCCCTGACTCGCGACCGACTTTATTCGTTCGAGCGAGGGATTACAAACCGACCGGCGAGGAACGTGGGAAATCGCAGGAGAGTTCGGAGGGGACCGATCGAGACGGCGTCCGTCGCGGTTCAGATCGATTCGTCCTGCCGATCGCCGTCCAGCCATTCGGCCGGATCGACACGATAGAAGTCGTGCAGCAACGAGAACAACTCGGGTCTCAGTTCTCGCAGATCGCTCGGCGCTTCGAAGAACGCCTCGCTCGCGACCGCAAAGAACTCCGCCGGCTCGGTCGCACCGTACGGATCGAGCCATGGTCGGCCGCGATCGACCGCACGGCGCAGTGCCGCCAGCTCCTTGGCCAGCACCTCTTCCCAGCGCCGTCGCGCCGCGACGGTCGGCTGCGGCGGCATGCCGTCGACGTCGGCGCCGTCGAGCATGTCGAGCTGGTGCGCGAACTCGTGCACGACCAGATTGTGCGGGACGCCGCGGCCATGTGCCGCCTCGAGCACGTCGGCCCATGACAGGATCACCGGGCCCCGATACCACGCTTCTCCTTCGCGCGCCTGAGAGCCGACGATCTCGGCTCCGCCGCCGGTCGGACGCCGATTCTTCACGCGATAGGCGGTCGGATAGACCAGGATCGACGGCACATGATCGAACAGAACATCGGGATAGCCGAGCATCATCGTGCCGACGAGCGCCGCGATCGTCACTCGCACCTCGTCGGTCATTTCCAGCCCGTTGCACCCCTCCCAATGCCGCTCGGCGACGAACAGGCGAACGTACCGCCGAATTGCCGCTCGCCGCACGTCCGACATCCGGACGTAGTGGTCGACGTTTTCGAGCAGGATCGCTTCCCAGCGTTCGGGAAACGGAGCGGCGGCGAGCTTGCGGAGTCGCCGACGTCGCCACCACGAGAGGAACATCGGATTCGTCCTCCCGGTCCGCGATCCGAACGGTTGCCCGCGCCGACGAACGGCATCGATCGAATTGCGACCGGCGGTCGAGCCGATCGATCGACCGTCGCTCAGAAGATGCCCAACTGATCTCGAGCTTCCTCGGTCATCTTCTCGGGAGTCCAAGGAGGATCCATCACGACCTTGACGTCGACCGCCGCGACCCCGGGGAGCTTCGACACGAACGACTTCGAGTCGCCGACCAGCTGCGGGCCGGCCGGGCACATCGGGCTGGTCATCGTCATCTCGATCTTGACCCTGACCGCTTCGTCCGGGCTCGCAGCCCCCGTGGCGTCCCCTTCGGCAACCGGCGCCGACGAAGCGACTCCCTCGGACGGTTCGACCGTGATGTCATAGACCAAGCCGAGATCGACGATGTTGACGAACAACTCGGGATCGATCACCTGACGCAACGCTTCGCGGACATGATCTTCGGTCACCGCCATCGGTGTTTCTCCGGACGTTGGGCGGACGAGCCGGCAGAAGCTGCTCGACTGAGGTCGGTTCATGCTAGGCGCGAGCCGGGTGATGTCAACGAGGCGGATGACGTGGGACGTCGAGGCTCGCGGTTCGGCGAGGGAGCGAAGTCGCACTGCCGCGAGTTGGGGATGACGCGCGGTCGCCGTGTCTCTCGAGGTTGGAGGGCACGGGGGACCCCTGCGCTTGGCGCTACGGGCTGGGAGGCACGGTGTAGCCC
>CAZZBI010000460.1:0-3291 GCA_964652385.1 uncultured Pirellulaceae bacterium
GGCCCCGACGCCGTTCCGATGATCCCTGTCCGTCGCCGCCAGCCGACCGCTTCTCTGCCGTCGTGTCGCTCGTTCGTCCGACGGCTGGGTGGCGCTCGTCCTGCTCGCCCCGCGCCCAAGCGTCTCGCGGGTCCGACCGCCGACCGCCTCTGTCCGCCGTGCGGGCGGCATTCCGGTTTCGATGATCGGTCCGTCGTACGCGAGGCCGCACGATGGACGACGATTCGGAACCGATCGACGAGCCCTCGCTGTTGCCGGCCGCGATCTTCGAGCTCCTCTTCGGCCTGGCCGGATTGTCGCTCGCTTGGGGCATCGGCCTTTGGGTTCCTGCCCGACTCGAGACGCTCGGGACGCCGTACCACGCGGTCGATCCTCGCTCGCTCGCGATCGGCATCCTGCAAGGGCTCCTCTGGACCGTTCCGCTGTTGCTCGTCGTGCCGCTGCTCCGGTTCGTCCCGCTGAAGTCGCTGCGCGAGATGCAGCAGTGGGTCGACCGCCATCTGGCCCCTCAGTTCCACGGTCGCACGCTGCCGGAACTGGCTCTTCTCGCCTTCGCCGCCGGCTTGGGTGAGGAGCTCTTCTTCCGCTGGGCGATCCAAGGGGGCTTCGTGCGGCTGTTCGAAGGTCCGCAGGGAATCCTGCTCGGGTTGACCTTCGGCGCGCTGGCTTTCGGAATGATGCACTCGATCAGCAGCGCCTACGGCCTCTTGGCCTCGCTGATCGGCCTCTTTCTGGGCATCGAGTTGCTGGTGACCGGCAGCCTGTGGGCGGTCGTCACCACGCATGCCGCCTACGATCTGGTCGTGCTCTACCTGTGGTCGCTCCGTCCGCTCCCCGAAGAGGACTGACTCGTGGAGCCTCAGCGATCCGGTGCGTCCGATCCGGCCGCTGCTCGCTGCGCTGCACGACGGTAATGCACCTCCGCGACCCGACCCATGTAGTGTCGGATCGGGAACTCCTCGGCCGCGCGCTTCAGGTGTTCCAGCGCCGTCTCCTGTTCCTCGCGACTCTCGTACCAGAGGCCGAGGTACAGGTGAGCGTAGAACTCCGCCGACCGCCGCTCGGGGCTCCCTTCGGCCAGCTTCGCGACCTCCGCCAGCACCTCTTCAGGAGTGCATCGGCCTCCGTAGAGTTCGTGCAGACGCATCATCGGAATGCGGCGATCGGGACCGACCGGCATCAGCGCGCGGCTCGCCCGGTCGACGCCGTCGCGCTGCGCTTCGCACAGGTATCGCCAAGCGGCATTTTCGACGTCGGCGTCGTGATAGGTCTGATAGTCGGCGAACTGCGCGGCTCCGTCGTCGAAACGACCGGCGTAGTAGAGCGCGATTCCGCGTTCCCATTGTCGCGAGCGCAGTTCCGGGAACTCGGTCCAGTACCGATCGAAATCGACGACCGACAGCTCGATCTTTCCCTGGCAGAAGCGGACGCGACCGCGCCAGTAGCGGACCGAATGGCGCAGGGGATCGATCGCCAACGCCAGATTCAGGTCCTGCTCGGCGGCCGCGAACTCGTCCCTTTCGGCGGCGGCGATCGCTCGCACGACCAGGCCGCCGACTCGGTCCTGAGCGGCCATCGGTCGAGCGGCGAAGCTCCCGAGCGCCGCCGCGGCCGCAATCGTCGCGAGCACCACGAGCCGCTGAAGAGGCCGTCGGCAAGGTGCAGGAAGGAAGGCGGAACTCCGCAGCGCCACCGGACTCCGAGTCATCGAGACGTTCCTTTCGCGAGAGACAGGTCCGTATAGGCCGTCACTTCGTTCGAGCAGGTTCCGGTCGTCCGACGGCCGATGCGCAGCGACAGGTTCCGCGATTCGATCGCTCGGATCGCTGTCGCGGCACGCGCGACACGGACGTTCGATTCCGAGCGAGCTCGGTCGGCAGCGCCGCCGAGCCTCCCTTCCGACCGGCACCATCGTCACCGACGGCGCTGCGAGACGAAAGATGGTCGGCGGGCGCGGCGATTTCCTGAAGATGTCGTCGGTCGGCGCAGGCTTGCGGAGGGGAATCGGACTACGGTTCCCCTCGACCCCCGCAGCTCGCCGCTCTTTCGCGCGGCGTACCGACGTCGCGAGCCCGCACCGCTCGTGGCCGAATCGGTCCGGAGGTCGAGCACGCATCGCCGCACCATCGTATCCGAGGCTCTTCCATGAGTTCCCGCGTCGCGTCTCCGGTCCTTCCCGGACTGGAGCGGTCGTCCGGCCGCGCCGGCTTCTCGTCCCGTTCGGAGGACCAGGTTCCGGAGTCGCTCGCATCGCTCGGCGAGATCCGCAAGACCAAGATCGTCTGCACCCTCGGCCCCGCCTGCGACAGCGCCGAAGGAATCCGCCAGCTGCTCGCGGCCGGCGCGACCGTCTTTCGTTTCAACTTTTCGCACGGGACGCACGCCAGTCACAGCGAAGCGCTGGGGCGACTGCGCGACGAATCGGCGGCGGCCGGAATTCCGGTCGCCGTGATGCAGGACCTTTGCGGTCCGAAGATCCGGATCAGCTACGTGGCGGTCGACGACTTCCAGACGGTCGCCGGACAGCGGCTGCGCGTCACGACTCAGAAGCGACTGGATAAGGTCCAGTGCGAAGTCGAGCTGGCGTCGACCTACGAGCCGCTGCTGGACGACGTCCGCCCCGGTGACACGCTGCTGATCGACGACGGTCGCGTCGAGCTGCGGGTGCTGGAACTGTGCGGCGATCACCTTGTCGCCGAGGTGACTCGCGAAGGGACGATCCTGCGCGGCAAGGGGCTGAACATGCCCGGCGTCGCGCTCTCGACGCCGTCGATCACCGAGAAGGACTGGAAGGATCTCGAGTGGGCGATCGCCAACGGCGTCGAGTACGTTGCGCTCTCGTTCGTCCGCAAGGCGGAGGATCTGCTGCAGATCCTGCAGTACCTGGATGATCACGGTTCGACCGCCAAGGTCGTGGCGAAGATCGAGCGTCCCGAGGCGTTGGCGAACATTCACGAGATCGTCCGCTATGCCGACGCGGTGATGGTGGCGCGAGGAGACCTGGGACTCGAGACCGACTTTGCCGAAGTGCCGCTCCTGCAGAAGCGGCTGATCGACCTTTGCCGGCAATACGCCAAACCGGTGATCACCGCGACTCAGATGCTCGATTCGATGGTCCACAACCCGACGCCGACCCGAGCCGAGACGTCCGACGTCGCGAACGCGGTGCTCGACGGCAGCGATGCGATCATGCTGTCGAACGAAACGGCCGCAGGGCGCTGGCCGAAGCGTGCGGTCGAGGTGCTCGATCGGATCGCGTTGGCGAGCGAGTCGGGGACCGCCTCGTGGGGC
>CAZZBI010000461.1:0-3275 GCA_964652385.1 uncultured Pirellulaceae bacterium
ACTTCAGGGCGCGACCCCCCGGAGTCGTCTCGGGACTGCCGAACATCACGCCGATCTTCTCGCGGATCTGATTGATGAAGATGACGCAGGTCTTGCTCCGGTTGATCGCTCCGGTCAGCTTCCGCAGCGCCTGACTCATCAGTCGCGCCTGGAGACCGACGTGCGAGTCGCCGATCTCGCCTTCGAGTTCCTGACGCGGGACGAGCGCGGCGACGCTGTCGATCACCACCACGTCGACCGCGTTGCTCTTGACCAGCATCTCGGCGATCTGCATCGCTTCTTCACCGCTGTTGGGCTGGCTGACCAGCAGCGTATCGAGCTTCACGCCGAGCTTCTTGCCCCAGGAGGGATCGAAGGCGTGTTCCGCGTCGATGAACGCCGCGATGCCCCCTTCCTTCTGAGCCTGCGCGATGACGTGCAGCGCCAGCGTCGTCTTGCCGCTCGATTCCGGACCGAAGATCTCGATGACGCGGCCCCGCGGAAGCCCCTTGCCTCCGAGCGCGATGTCCAGCGACAGACTCCCCGTCGAAATCCCCTCGACGTTCAGCGACGAGTTCTCGCCCAGCGGCATGATCGCGCCGTTGCCGAACGCCTTCTCGATCTGCGCGACCGCGTTCTTGAGCTCCGCGTTGTCCCGGTAGATCTGATCCATCGGGGTTCCCTTCTCCCCGCGATCTCCCTTTACCTTCGCGTCCCTGTCCTTCTTCGCCATCCCCTTGTCCACCAGCTGAGCGACCATCGGTTCGTCCCTTTCCTCGGTTGCGAGCCTGCGATCGGATCCTTCCGCGATCCGAGTCGCCGCTCGACGTTGCCCTTCTGACCTACTGACCAGCCATTCCCGTGTCCGCCCAGAGGCGTCGTCGGCCTGTCGATCGCGGCCGACGGACTAGTGGACATCGGAACACCATAGGGGATCGAGAGGCCGAATCGCAAGCCCGGATTCGTTTCCCGATCGCTGGAGAAGTTATCGAGGGAGAGTGAGACACCTTCGGTCACGACCATGAATGAAAAACCTGCCGAGCCGTTTCGACGACTCGGATGTCGAGGTACGGAGCTTCCGTCGCGAGCTTCGAGGGGGGGCGCCCCGGACCATGTGCGCCATCACGGCTCGGGAGCGGAAACGGAACGAAACGTCGAACCCGACGTCGCTATCGTAGCGGTTCCGACCGCACGCGGGCGTCTCGAACGAGACCGTTCTCTTGCCGAGGCATCTCGCCGAGAAAGTCGCCGGCCGGCCCGAATCGGAACGCGGCTTCGACCCGCCGCGCGATCGCGGGTGACGCGACCTCGCATGGCGAGTCCTCGCGCAACGCAACCTCATCTCGCGCGATGCGACCCTCGATGAAGCGATCTGTCGCGAGCCGCTTCGATGCACGAAGATCGTCCATGAGTCGTCGGCCGCACGGCGGCGCGACGAACCACCGATCAACGGTCGGCCTTCCATCCCAGGTAAGACTCGTGTCGAACTTCGGTACCGATCACTTCGGCGCGCACGCCCTAACGCTGCGTCCCCCTTCGGGACGCTTTCGGCTGGGGCTCGCGTTGATCGTCGCCGTTCAGTCGTTCGGCCCGCTACCGATCGCGTCGGCCGCCGCAGAGTCCCTGCCGGCCGGAGTCGTGATCGTCAGTGCGGTCGCCGAGCTGCCCGCCGCGGACGAGACGCCTCTGGCGGTCCGACGTCGCACCTGGGGCGTGCTGCTCGATTCGTCGACGCGCCGCGTACTCGTACCGGCGGGATCGCTGCTGGTCGATCGCGATCTTCCGCGTCTGGTGGCGGCGCCGACGGTCGACGGGGGCTGGGTCCGCTTCTCGGCTCGCGTGCTCGCCTGCGATCCGTGGTCCGATTGGGGCGTGCTCGAACCGGATCCCGAAGCGATGCGCTCGTGGGGGAGCGACGCCGCGCCGATCGTCGCTCGTCCCTCGGCCGCCGAACTCGTCTCGTACCGACCCTTCCTCGCCGACGGCGACGAAGTGCAGGGACTGCCGAGCTGCGACGCGTGGCTGTTCGAGACCGAACAGGTCGGATGGCGAGGAGTCTGGCGAAACGAGCGGACCGGACTGCGGCAAACGGACGATCCGATCGTCGATGCGGCCGAACGCTGGAACGAGTTCGGAGGACTCCGGCGAATCGAGACGACCGAACGATGGTCCGCGGGACCGCTCTTCGATCGAACCGGAGGGTGGGTCGGCTGGGCGACCGAGTGGGAAGGAAACGTCGACGCCAGACTCGACCCGGCGAATCCGCTCGGCAAGCGAGGGAGTATCTGGGCCGTTCCGATCGAGGCCGAGCCGATGCGACTCTGGCTGGACCTGGTCGCGGGGAAGCGCCCGGAGTTCGGCTTCCTCGGTATCCGGCCGCGCCCGGCGAGCGACCAGGTGACGGCTCGCGGCTTTCGCGGCGTCAGCGTCTATGACGTTCCCCGAGCGACTCCGGCCTGGCGCGCCGGGCTCCGCTTCGGCGATCTGATCACGCACCTGGACGGCGAACCGATCGACGACGGCAACCGACTGCTCTATCTGGTCGCGTCGCGCGCTCCGGGAAGCGAACTCGAGATCGAGTGGCAACGCGGCGTGCTGACCGACCGACCGATGCGCATCGTCCGCCGCGTTCGGCTGTCCAAACGTCCCGAGGTACCGGTCCCCGGCGAAGCCACGTCCGAAGGGGCGTTCCGGTTCGGCGCCGCGCCCCCCCGTTCCGATGCGACACTGCGTCCCGAAGCGAGCGCGAACGTCGTTGCGGAAGGAGCCGGTCAGGAAGCCGAAGCGACCGAAGCCGCATCATTCCCTCGGCTCGAGATCGATTGGGGGACCGCCTCGCCCCGATTCGCGGAAGTGGCGGAGCGTCTCCCCGAAGCGACCGGCCTCTGGATCGCCGCGCGTCGCGGCGGCTCGGCCGGGTCGACCGGCGAGTTCGAGCCGGGGAGCTGGATCGTCGCGATCGACGGTCAGGTGCCGGAAGTGCCGAGCGACCTTGGCGCTCTTCTCGCCGCTGCCGGAGGCGAAGTGACGTTCGAACTGCTGACCGAAAGCGACTCGGCGACTCGACCGATTCGCCTGCCGACCGAGTTGGCTCGCCGCTGGTTCGGTCTCGCCGATTGATGCCTGGGGGTGAGCCGCCGAGCGCGGCGCTCCCCAGCGCCGCGCCGTTCGGTGCGGCGGCCGAGCGGCTGGCCGAGTCGCACATCCGGGCGTTCGCGTCCGGCCGGCTCTTCCGGCTCGCGCCTCGTCTGACCGGATCTTGTGTTCGCCATGAAAAAAGGGGATCGTAGACGGCT
>CAZZBI010000462.1:0-3259 GCA_964652385.1 uncultured Pirellulaceae bacterium
TGACGCTGCGGGTTGGTGGAGACCACGGGGACCCCTTGCTGACGCTGCGGGCTGGTGGAGATCACGGGGACCCCTTGCTGACGCTGCGGGCTGGTGGGAGACCACGGGGACCCCTTGCTGACGCTGCGGGCTGGTGGAGGCCACGAGGCGCGAGGTCAGGGGAACCGCCTAGGACAGGCCGTGGCGCTCGCGCAGTGCGGTGCCGACCAGCGAATCGATCTGCCGGAGTCCGAACGGCTTCGACTGGACTCGATACGCTTCGGCCGCCATCGCTCGCTCGATCAGCCGCTCGTCCAGACGAGCCGACATCAGGATACAGGCGGGACGCCGTCGGTCGTCGGCCAGGTCGACTCGGGTGCGCAGATGTTCGAGCACCTCGAGACCGTCGCGCTTCGGCATCTGGAAATCGAGCAGCATCACGTGGACGGGGAACCGCGAGACGACGTCGATCGCCTGTTCGCCGTCTTCGGCATAGAGCACGTCCATGCCGCGCCGCAGAAAGTACTCCCCCAACGTCTCGCGAAGATCGCGATCGTCGTCGCTGATCAGAATTCTCGGGGGGGCAACCGTCATGGCTCGGAACCGAGCGGGAGCGTGCTGGAACGCCGCCGCCTAAAGAAAATTCGCGTCGCTGCGGGAGTCGACACGATCGTCGACCGACCATCAAACGTCATCGTGGGGGGCTCGTCAAGACGAACCGCCGTTCTCCCTGGCCCATCACGCCGCTCAACGCCACAGATTCTTCAGATACTCGACGCCGTCCGCCAGGTCGCCGATCGGGTCGTCGGTCTCGTCGCGCTGCAGCGTGAAGTACCCTCGATACTGCCGTTCTTCGAGCCGTCCGAGCAACTCGGGAAAGTCGACGCTGCCGCGTCCCAACTGGACTTCGGTTCCGCGGCGCTGCTTCGCTTCGCGGACCGCGTCGCGAGCCCGAACGTGCACGATCGAGTCGCCGGCGACCTCCACGATTCGCTCCGGCCTCTCCCCCGCTCCGATCATCGCCGCCGGATCGAGATCGACCAGCAGGCCGCCAGGAGGCATTTCGGCGAGCACTCCCCGCAGCTCGTCGGCGGTCAGCTCGGACGTCGTGGCGGCCAGCAGCGTGCCGACCTTCTGTCCATGGCGAGCCAGATCGTGCAGGACCGGGATGAGCACACCCCACTCCGGATCGTCGGGAGCCGGGATCGTCCCGATCGCATTGCACAAGAACGAACCACCCAGCTCGAAGGCGGTCTGCATGGCACGCTTGGTCGCGTCGACACGACGCTCCAGATCGGACGGGTCGCCATAACCGCGTCGTGTCGGAAATCGAAGACTGGCGATCTTCAGCTTCCGATCATCCAGCAGTTTGCGGATCTCGCGAATCGCGGTCCGTGACAGTTCGGCGACCGACAGGTCGTGACGCAGATCGATCTCGATGCCGTCCGCTCCCAATCGCGCGGCGGTATCGATCGCCTGGCGGAAGGGCTGACGTAGAGTTGCACATTGGATCGCGATCTTGCGTTGCAGCATCGTTCCGGTTCCGAAAATCGTCGCGATCGTACCGCGGAGCGAAACGAGACCGGTCCCCCCGGCGATCGCTCCGAAGAGCCCCGACTCACCGCCGAGCTTCCCTCTCGACGCACCGCCGACCGGCTCGAACCGCCGTTCGCCGCTGACGACCGCCGCCGACTTCGATTGCCGAGAACGGATCCGATGACTGCAGCCGCGCGACAGAACGAACGGCTCGGCGTGCGACGTGCGACGTCCGCTCCGATCGGCGTTCTGATGCCGTGGATTGTAGGAATCGTCTGGGCGATGGGGAGCGGGGCATCGGTCGGCGACGACCCCGTGTCCGGCGCCTTGCCCGGCGCACCGGTCGCCACGACGGCCGACGACTCGTCCGAACGTCTCGACGGACCTCGCTCGCGCAACGCCTGGACCGAACGCGCCGATCTGGTGCTCCGGCTGTTCGATTTCGAATCCGAGACGTGCGACGTCAACTACGACACCTGGCCCGACGACTGGACGCGCCGGACCGGTCGCGGCTTTCCGAGCTATCTGAAGGTCGGCATCGGTCCGTTTTCGGAAATCGGTGCGTTTCGCTCCGGGGGGACACGTCCGAACGCTCCGAGCGTCACGACGATGCCGATGGGCTCGACCCGCTCGGGCGATTCGTTGGCCGACGCCCCGCGTCCGTTCGACTGCGGGAAACAGGCGCTCGGCATCCGGATGGACGGCGGAGCGGCCGAGATCTCGTCGCCGCCGATCCCGATCAACTCGCACTACAGCTATGCGCTCGACGGCTGGGTCCTGCTGACGCCGAGCGGCTGGAGCGAACGGAACGAGGCGTGGATCAGCCTGACGCTTTCCGACCGCGAAGGGACGATCCGACAGACGCATCGCTCGCAGCAGGTCGAGAAGGACGGCGAGTGGACTCATCTGCGTCTGGGGCCGGTCATTCCGAGCGACCCGTCGTTCGAGTTCCTGACCGTGACGTTGCATGTTCGACCGACGCGCGTCGAGGACGTCTTCGGCGAGGCGTGGTTCGATGCGATCCGCGTCAGCCACCTGCCGAAGCTCAACGCCAAGACGAGCCATCCGTTCAATCTGTTTCATGCACCGGACGAGGTGGAGATCGTCTGTCTGTTCAGCGGCATGGAAGCGCAGCAAGGGGTGATCGAATATCACCTGACCGACATCGACGACCGAACGATCGCCCGCCGTCGACTCGGTCTGCGCGGCGGTCAGGTGGTTCTGCTGCCGGATGAAGGAGCGATCGCTCCGGAGGACTGGCCCGAGCCGCCGCGAGTCGGCGTCGACGACTCCTTGCTCGACGAGAGGGCCGTCACGACCACCGGCGAACCGACCGGCGGTACGAACGTCACGGATCCGTCGGCCGGCGAATCGAAGAGCGTCCGGATCGGTCCCGACGTGACGCGCGATGTCGGCGACGAGGAGTGGATCCGCTGGCGTCCGAGCCTCCCGGGATTCGGCTTCTACCGTGCGACGGTTCGCCTGACGAATACCGACGGGATCGAACTCTCGCGCGAGCTGTCGTTGGCGGTGATGCCCGAACCGCTGGATGTCCGGTCGCCGCAGTTCGGCTGGAACGTCCCTCGGCAACCCGAGAGCGTTTCGTTCGCGTCGCTCGTCGATCTGTTTCGCGACGGCGGGATCAGCTGGGTGATGTACCCGGTCTGGTATGCGCCGGACGATCCGACCGAAGGTCAGCGCCTGGGGGATCTCGCCGAGCGGCTGACGCTCGAGCGGATGGAGC
>CAZZBI010000463.1:0-3231 GCA_964652385.1 uncultured Pirellulaceae bacterium
ACGATCGAACGCGTCGAACGCGCCGAACCGATCGAGATCGCGCAGGCGGGCGTCGAGTCCCGAGAGCAACGACGTCCGACTCTCGAAACGTTCGCGCGGCACCTCGACCGGCAGGCTGAAGTCGGGAATCTTCGAGCCGGGAGTGTTCGGCTCGCAGCGGAACATCCACGGATCATCGTCGGCTCCGAGAAAGCCGGAGGTCTGTCCGGGCCAGACCGACTGGTCGGTGTTGAAGATGTGATGCGGCAGTCGGACCGCCGGCGGCAAGAGGCGCTTCCCTCGATGCAGATGCTGCACCACGGCGCCGATCGTCGGCCAATCGTTCGGCGCACCGGGATTCGCGTTCTCGCGATTGAGCGGCTGGTGCGGCACGCCGGTCATCATCGCGTAGCCGCTCGACGAGTGCGCATGGTCGCCGGTCTGGACGGCTCGCAGCACCGCGATCCGGTCGGCGACGTTCGCGGTCCGTTCCAGCAGCGACGCGTATTGCACGCCGGGGACCCGAGTCGCGATGGGGCCGAACGCGCCGCGGATCTCGTCGGATGCCTGCGGCTTGGGATCCCAAGTCGAGTGCTGCGGAGGCCCTCCGAGCAGGAACAGCAGGATGCACGACTTCGCCTTGCCGACCGCCCGCGGGGTCAGTTCCTGGGCGACGGTGCGACCGCGGAGGAGATCGGGGAGCGACAGACCGACGAGACCGAGGCTGCCGATCCGCAGCATCTCGCGGCGGGATAGACCGTCGCAGAGCCGAGGTGCGCGGCGCGAACCGCCGCCGTCCTGAAGGCTGAGCATCGCGAGTCCCTCGCGGAGCAGGTGGGAATGGAGGTGGGGAGCCTTCAGTTTGAACAGATCCCCCGGCGCGACTCAAGTCGATTCGGCCGCGAACGCCCCCCTCGGCAATCCCCTTCCCTTTCCATCCCTTCCCCCGCTCCGCTCAGACCGCTCGCCCGAACGTCTCGCTCGCCGGCGTTTCGCCGCGAAGCACCTGGCCCAACTCGATCAGCCACGCATCGATGAGAGTCGGCAGATGGGCGTTCGCGTGCAAGGCGCGTTGGACCTCGAGCACGACCTGAATCGCATCGGCGGCGCGCCGAGCGATCGACGGATCACGCGCCTCGCCGGCACGGTGCATCCGTTCCCGGTAGAGGTCGATCGCCAGATCGAGAATCCGCTCCAGTCGCCGGCGGCGGGCGCGCGCTTCGGTCCCTGCCCCTTCGACGAACTGGATCAGCTCCTTGCAGAAATCGCCGTCGGTCGGATCGTCGCTTTCCAGCTGCCGGAGCAGGCGATCGCGAAACGCATGCAGCGCTTCGTCCAACCAGTCGAGCGCCGTGCGGACGCTCCCTTGGGACAAGCGCGCGGCGAGGCGCCGGGCTTCGTCGTCCGCTTCGATCGGCAGCTCCGCAAGCACTGCGGCGACCTGCGCCTCGGTCAGCGGATCGAAGCGGATGATCTGACTGCGCGAGCGGATCGTCGGCAGCTGTCGATGCTCGCTCGTTCCGATCAGGATCAGGACGGTGCCGGGGGGAGGTTCCTCGAGCGTCTTGAGCAGACAGTTCGAGCCGGCTTCGTTCAGATGATCGGCGTCGTCCAGGATCGCGACCTTGCGCCGACCGACTGCCGGCTTGAGGGCGATGTCGGCGAGCAGCCCTTCGCGCATCCGGTGCTCCCGATCGCCGATCAGCAGCTCGACCGGAATCTCGCTCCGATCCTCCGGCTTCTCGATCACGTGCAGGTCGGGGTGCGAGTCGGCGGCGAGCATGCGACACGAACGACAGACGCCGCACGGATCGAGCAGTCGATCCTCGCGGACATCGTCGCGACCCGAGCGTTCGCCGCGAAAGTCGGGACCGCCGCAGAGAATGCCGGCCGCGAGCCAGTTCGCGAAACGCCGCTTGCCGACTCCCGGATCGCCGACGAACAGAAAGCTGCTCGCGAGCCGCCCGCGCTCCCAGGCGCGACGGAACCGCTCGCACAGCTCCTCGTGCCCGATCGGCGCAAACGGTCGTACGGTTTCGGATGACATCGACCGAACTCCGGCGGACAAGAAGGTCAGCGGCGCTGCGTCGATCGATCGGCGTCGACCGGCGCCCCGCGCAGATGTCGTTCGGCAGCGGCAACGACGCGCCGATGCACCTCGTCCGCATCGGCGCGCGCATCGATCGTCGCGACTCGTCCCGGCCAGATCGACTCGAGCGCCAGAAAGCCGTCGCGGACGCGTCGGAAGTAGTCGTTCCCGCGCGCCTCGATCCGATCGGGAGAGGGACCGACTCGCGTCGCCGCGGTCTCGACGTCCAGGTCGAGGACGAAGATCAGATCGGGCAAGGTCGCACCGACGGCAAAGTCGGCGACCGCCAGCAGCTCATCGAGCGGCATCCCCGAGCCGAACGCCTGGTAGGCGACGTTCGCCGAGACGAAGCGGTCCGAGACGACGGTCTTGCCGGCGGCGAGCGCCGGCGCGATCGTCTCGGTCACCAGCTGGGCGCGCGATGCCATATAGAGCAGTGTCTCGGCGCGCGAGGCGATGGGGAGGGGGGAGGGGACGAGCAGCAGTTCGCGAATCCGCTCGCCGAGTGCCGTTCCTCCCGGATCGCGACATTCGACGACCGTTCGTCCCGCCGCTTCCAACCAGCGGACGAAACGAGCGATCTGAGTCGACTTGCCGGCACCATCGATACCGTCGAACACGAAGAACATCGGCGCGGAGTTCCGTCGGCGGACGTCGGCCGTCGAGCGGACGCAACGATCGCATCGCACCGACGCCGACGGCGTAGTCTAGCCGACATCACCCGAACGCGGCGTCAGGGGGCGCGAACGGCGGCTGGCGAGGGGAACTGCAAGAGCAGTGGAGGGGGCCGCGGAGCGCCATGCGTTGCCGCGGCCGGCCGGCGATCTTGCGCGATGCATCCCCCTTGGCCGATCGGCAGCAATTCGCCGATCGGTGCGTGCGGCGGGAAGCGAGACGTTTTCCTGATCGCTGCGCGATTCATCTCATGTCGACGAATCGGCGTCCATTCGGAGGTCGCAGCTTGGACGCTTCGGTTTCCTGGTCTAAGGTTGGCGGTCGCATCCTGGGCGAGGGGCATGGCGTCGCGCCGTGACCTCCCCTTGATCGATGCGATCCGTCCGACCGGCTCACGAGTCGACTCGTTCTGCGAGCGGCGCGGTCACTTTCGGGCGGGATTCGAGTGCACGAAACGGAGTCGCCGCGGTTCGCCGGAGCGACTCCCC
>CAZZBI010000464.1:0-3193 GCA_964652385.1 uncultured Pirellulaceae bacterium
GCCGGCGGAGTCCGGACCGACGGTTGCAGGAGCCAGAGTTCCGCCTCGGCGATCGGCGTCAGCTTCGGATCGTAGTCGGCCAGCGCCTGCCACTCGGCCGCGGCCGCCGTCGCGGCTCGTCGCGTTCCGATCAAGCGAAACCGCCAGTCGTTCGCCAGTTCGGGACGCCCCGAACGGACCCAGGCCTCGAGGGCCCCGAGATAGCCCGGAATGTCCTGAGGATCGAGATCGGCGTACGGCAGGACCTGCGTCGTTCCGGCTCGCGACACCGCCGCTTCGTCACCGCCGAAGATGAAGATCGGCAGATGGGCTTCGCGCCCCTGGTCCCGATCCGTCACCGTCACCGTCGGAATGTCCGACGGATCGACTCCCATCCGCGTGGCGAACTGATGGAGTTTCTCCTGCTGTTCGTCGTCGAGCAGCTCGTAGGCGTCGCGTTCGAAACCCAATCGATCCAGAGCGTCGTCGAACGAGACCGGCGCGAGATTGCGCCCCTGGTCGTCGCTCGACAGAAAGGTCCGCCGCGATCCCGGGCTCTCGGCCCAGTTCCGCTCGACGCTGGCGTAGTGCCCGAACAGCCAGAGCGCGGACGCGTCGGCGAGCGGATGGTCGGGGAAGCGGTCGAGCAGCAGCCGATACGCGCGAGCCGCTCCCTTGGATTGTTGCTGGCGCTGATGTTCGGCAGCCAATCGGACGAGCCAGTTGCCGGCGCTCCACGGATCGAGATTGGCGATCTGCACGTCGACCTGCGAGATCCACGCCGTGCCGCGCGGGTCGGCCGCGTCGTCGGCGGCTGCCGCGACCAGACGTCGGTGCACCTCGTCGACCTTGGCCAATTGCTGCACCTGCTGAAAGGTGCCGCGCGGCGCATCGTCGACGCGGCGACGCCCCGCGGCGATCGGCGCCGGATCGATCCCGGTCCCGATCGCGTCGGCGGCGATCGCCGTCGGCAGGTCGGTCGCCAACAGCTGCAGCTGATGGAACGGCGGGACGGCGATCGACTCGGGAGCGAGCGCGGCGCGAGCCGGCAAACAGAAGTCGGAGAGCGTCCGTCCGATCTCGAGCGAGTACTGATCGGGCGAGACGGCGATGCCGGTCCGTCCGTCGCGCGTCGACCAGGACATCGTCTTGGCGACCTGCCATGTCGACAGACCGAGAAGCTGCAGCTGATCGGGATAGGCCTGCGGATTCGCCGCCGCCGCCACCGCCTCGAGCGCCAGATCGTACAGTCGCCGCTCGCCGTCGGTCGGGTCGCTCCGAAACGGATTGGGGAGGATCACGACCGTCGGGCGAGTCGTCCGGAGATCGAGTACGACCTGACGCTTCCATGCCTCCTGCTGAGCGGCGACGGAGAGCACGGCGGCCGCCTGGCGACGTTGTTCGTCGTTGCGCGGCGGAGGGAGAACGCCGGGATGCGGAGCGTTCCACCAGCGAACGTCGGCGGCTCCGACCTGCAGGGACCATTGTTCGAAACCGCATCGCCACGACTGCCGCGCATCGGTCGGGCCGTCGCCGACCTGCGGAATCAGCACGTCGACCAGCCAGCCGTCCTGCGCTCCGAGCTTCGCGACCAGTTCGAGCGGCACGCGGCGCGGATCCGACACGACCGCCGTCACGAACGATCGGACCTGTCCGTTGCGCTGCGGGCGCCAGGTGAATCCGCCGTCGTCGGTCACGTGGATGCGACCGAGCGATCCGACCGCCCAGCCGCGGCCCCCCTCGACGAATGCCAGTGACGAGATCGTCCCTTCGATGCCGGTGCGGCTCACCGACCAGTTCTCGCCGTCGTCGTGCGAGTGGAGCAGCAGATTGCCGGGGGAGCCGGCGACCCAGATGTTCGGACCGGCGACCGCCAATGCCTGCCACTCGACCTGCTCGATGCCGGGGAGCAGCGTCCGATCGAGAGCGCTGCGCCACGATCGCCCCTGATCGTGACTCCGATAGATCAACCCTCGTTCGCCGATCGCCCAGCCGATACCGGTCGTCGAAAAGCGAACGCGACTCAGGCGAGGCACCAGACCGTCGAGTGCCGGAGAGGGTTCGAAACGATCTCCTTCGAACCGATACGCCCCTCCGCGACCGCCGACCAGCGCAAAGGTGGCTCGGTCCAGACTGTCGCCGTCGAGCCAGGCTTGAGGGGCGAAGCCGGTGAGCGCGCTCCAGTTCCGTCCGCCATCGCGCGTGATGAAGATGCCTGAGCGCTCGCGCGTCGAGATCTCGCCGATCGCATAGCCGACCTGCGCATCGGCAAACCGGACTCGATGGAGCCAGGGGAGACCGAGCGTCGACAGGCGACGCCAAGTCACCCCTCCATCGCTCGTCGCCACGACGACTCCGACGCGCCGCGCCGAACCGGGGAGTTCGTAACCGCCGACCGCCCAGCCGTTCCGCGCGTCGGCGAACCAGAGGGAATCGAGACGACAGTCGACCGACGACGGTACGACGACCCAGGTGGAGCCGCCGTCTTCGGTCCGCAGAATCGTCCCTCGATCACCGCACGCCCAACCGAGACGTGCGTCGAGGAACTGCACGTCCCGCAGATGCGCTTCGCGCCGCCAGACCGCGGGGGTCGGCTGAGGGATCTCCTGAGCGGCGAGCGCAGAACGGCTCGGTGCCGTAGCGATCGGCAGCAGACCGACCGCTGCAATGAGCGAAAGAAAGAACCGAAAACGGGGGCGGAACCGCCGGACGACGTACGGAGCGCGCAGACCGATCGCACGATCAGGGCGAGCGCTCGGGCGAGGCCGCATGGCGATTCCTTTCGCACTGCGGAACGGATGAAGGACCGATGATCGCCGACGACGATCGAGCCGCACGGCGCCCCGTGGCGAGTCGTCCGAACGGGGCATACGGCGGCGGGAGTATAGCGAACCGAGTCCGACCGAGCGACGTCGATTTCGGCCCCCACGCCAGCCCGCCGCGTCCCAGCCCCGCGCCGCAACTCCGTGCCTTCCCAGCCCGTAGCGCCAAGCGCAGGGGTCCCCGTGGCCTCAGTCTCCGCGGCCTCAGTCTCCGTGGCCTCAGTCTACGCGGCCTCAGTCTGAACAGATGCTGCAACCGACGCCCGAGGCAACACGTGGCCCCGGGCTCTCCGAGCCCGAGGTCGGGTTCGCTCGAACACCGATCACGCTCCGCAGCGCATTCCGCAGCGGTACGAAACCCTGCCTCGGCCTCGGAGAGGCCGGGCCCACGC
>CAZZBI010000465.1:0-3186 GCA_964652385.1 uncultured Pirellulaceae bacterium
GTCGAAACAAGACGGCCGTCGGCGGGGTCGG
Source organism: uncultured Pirellulaceae bacterium (assembly GCA_964652385.1). Lineage (GTDB taxonomy): Bacteria > Planctomycetota > Planctomycetia > Pirellulales > Pirellulaceae > UBA11682. The sequence goes on from CAZZBI010000465.1 coordinate 32, forward strand.
CCGTGTCGCCGCTCGCCACTCGTCGACGAACGAAATTGCCCAACTCCCCGGATGGAGCCTCGACCGACGATCGATCTCCCCTCCCCCCTCGTCTCGGTTTCCGTGGCGAGACCTGCGGTTGAGCGAACGGCGATCCGATCTAAACTGAGGGGCTTGGCGTACCGAGAGAGATTCGTTCGGTCGCTCGGTCGATGCGAGCTCCGTTCCCCTGCGGCCTCGGTCGAGCCGGAAAACTGCGGGGTTTCGGGCGAATCGACTCGGAATCGTCGAACTGCGGAGAGAACTGCGATGTTGAAGCTGAATCAGAAGTTGATCGACTTGGGGCTGATCGGATTCCTGGTCGCCATCGGGATGGGGATCGTCGGATTGGCGTTCGCCACCTCGGAGTTCGTTTGGCGATGACCTTCGGCCCCCGGGGAGCGGAGGGGGCAGTCTTGCGGGCAACTCCCGAGGTCGAGTAGACTTTTGGGCTTCCCTTCGGGCGTTTTCGTCGCGGTAGCGCGCGAGCGAGGGGACGATGCCTTCTGCAGCATTTGGGAGTGGGCCGACGTGGGAACGAAGAAGACCGGCAAGGGACGACGAAAGATCGGCCGCAAGAAGCGGAAGATGCGGGCCCGGATTCGTCATCGCAAGTGATCGCGGCCCTGTCGGTCGCTCCCGGCCCGTCGCTCTTCGACCGGCCGCTCGGATCCTCGAGTCGTCGGCTCGCAGGCGCCCTTCTTCGGATGCGCGCCGCGAGCCGTTCGCGTTTGGCGCCGCAAGAGCCCGGCCCCCTCGCCCCCCCTCGAACTCGGCGCCGCTCGAGCGACTCGCCCTGACGAGTCGATTCGGCTCACCGGCGGCCTGACGACGCCCGACTCGGTGGTCGATTTCGGCCGGTGCGAGAGTCGGTAGGCCCTGCCGCATCGTGGCTCGCTCGGGTTCCTTCTCGGTCGGTCGGAGAGGTCGGTCGATGGGAACGGATCCTGAGTCGGATGCCTCGGCCCGAACGCGCAGGCTCGGACTGTCGAATGCGTCGGTCGGGCGATTGCTGGTCATCGTCGCGGCGGTGATGTGGAGCAGCAGCGGCTTCTTCGCCAAGTCACCGCTCTTCGATTGGTCTCCGGACGAGCGCGGCCCGCTGCTGGCGTTCTGGCGAGCCGCGTTCGCGTCGCTGATCCTGGCGCTGCTCGTGCGCCGCCCGCGCTGGTCGTGGGGGCTGATCCCGATGTCGATCCTGTTCGTCGCGATGAACTACACGTTCCTCACGGCGCTGGTGCGGACCGAAGCGTCGGTGGTCATCTGGCTCCAGCATCTCGCACCTGCCTGGGTGCTGATCGGCGGGCGAATGCTGTTCGGCGAACCGGTGCAGCGGATCGATCTGCTGCTGATCGGGTTCTGCGTCACCGGCGTCGCGGTGATCCTGGGGGATCAGCTCCGGGGTCAGGATCCGATCAGCGTGATGCTGGGGCTCGCGTCGGGACTGACCTACGCGGGAGTCGTGCTCAGCCTGCGACGTCTGCGCGATCTGGATCCCGCCTGGCTCGCGACGACCAATCATCTGGTGACCGCCGTCGCGTTCCTGCCGTTCGCGATCGCCTGTGATCAACCGCCGCACGGCCGACAGTGGCTCTATCTGATCGCATTCGGCATGCTGCAGATGGGACTGCCGTATCTGCTGTTCGCGATCGGCGTGAAGCGGATTCCGGGGAACCAGGCCTCGGCCCTGTGTCTGTTGGAGCCGATTCTGGTGCCGGTCTGGGTCTTCGTGGCCTGGGGGCATCTGGTCGACTATCAGCCTCCGCAACGTTCCACTTGGATCGGCGCGGGGTTGATCCTGACCGGCCTCTCGATCCGCTTCGTCGGGTTCGAACTGCTGAAGAGGCGTCGTCCGCCGGCGACGTCGGGTCCTTCGTCCGACGTGGCGGAACGCGCATCCGCGCCGTGCCGATCGGCCGACGAAGCCGACTCGTCCTAGTCCGTTCGACGTGTTCTTCTCGTGGTGCCGTACTCGCCGCCGTCACCCGCCTCGCGCATCGGCTTCCGACTGGTACAACGGGATCGTATCGTCCGTGTCCGGGTCCGATCGGTCGACCGCTTTCGTTCCGCCGCCGAAGACGTACCGCATGCCTCGTCCCGAACTTGCTGCCGCCCCTCCCGTTCGTCGCCCCAACGACTCGCCGTCGTACTTGCGCGTGCTGCTGACCTTTGCGCGGAACTCGCTGATCCGGGACATGACGTTTCGGACCAACTTTCTGGTCCAGTGCATTTCGAGCCTGTCGTGGACGCTGATGAATCTCGGCTTCTACGTCATCGTCTTTCGGCACACGACGACGATCGGCCCCGACAGCGGCTGGGGGCGGACCGAGTTCTTCGTCTTTCTGGCGACGACCTGGATCGTCAACAGCATCGTGCAGGCCTTCTTCATGCCGAACGCCGACGAGTTCAGCGAACTGATCCGGACCGGCAACCTCGATTTCGCGTTGCTCAAGCCGATCGATACGCAATTCCTGGTCTCGTTCACGCGCGTCGAGTGGTCGAGTCTGGCGAATCTGGCGATGGGCATCGGCCTGCTGATCTACGGCGTGCGCGAGCTCGGCCTCGATCCGGTCCGTCCGACCTGGCCGAGTCCGCTGGCGCTGCTGCTGTATCCGCTGTATCTGGCCTGCGGGATCGCGATCCTCTATTCGAGCATGATCTCGTTGGCGGCGACCAGCATCTGGCTCGGACGGAACCAGACGCTGTACGACTTCTGGTTCTACATCACCAACTTCTATCGGCATCCGATGGAGATCTTCCAGCGCGGCCGAGTCGGCTGGGCGCTGTGGGGGACGGTGCTGCCGATCCTGGTCGTCGTCAACGTCCCGGCTCGCCTGCTCGCCAAGCCGCTCCGCCCCGACGGAGATCCGTGGCTCTTCGGCCTGGCGCTGCTGATGGTCGCCTCGGCCGGCATGTCGCTCTGGCTGAGCCGCAGGATCTTCCGCGCGGCGCTCGCCAGCTATCGCAGCGCCAGCAGCTGAGCCGACTCGGACGAGCGATGGTCGAACGCCGCACCGTAGGACCGCGTCGTCCCCGACGCGCGGCCCAGCGACACCGAGCCGTCGCATCGCTGTGCAGCACGTTCGGCGTCAGCCTCACACGCCCTCGGCTCGGGACGAGCCGGAGCTACCCAGGAA
>CAZZBI010000466.1:0-3185 GCA_964652385.1 uncultured Pirellulaceae bacterium
GCTCAAACTCTCTCGAATTGGCCCTCGCGATCGCGTTTCTGAAGTCGCGGGCGCGGAGGGAAACAGTCCGCCAGGTTGGAGCGACGCGATACGACGACCACCGCGGTGGCTGCTGCCGATGCACCAGGGGCTTCCCCGCGCCAGGTACCGTCTCGGACTAGCTCGGGGCGACGTGCTCGGATCTCTCGGAGCTACCCGCTCAAGACGTTCGGTGATTGCCCGTCGTCCGCCGATCGCCGGGCGATCGCATCGGCGTTGTCCAGACGCCTGCGGCGTGAGCTCCGGCAGCCGCCGACGGACGGGCTCCGTTTGCGTCTTAGACATTGACGACGGTGACGCCACGGCAACTGCCGCGGCCGAGTCCGGCATGTTATGGGGCGATCTGCTGAACTGGGTAACGTTCTTTCGAGGCGGCTGGTGTCTGACCTGGGCGGGGATCCGAGTCGTGGATCGGACGGGCGTCCGGCGCGGCGCTGGCGAATGCTGATCCGGAGCGCGACGATCGGGGCTCCGGCGATGCTGCTGACGCGGTCGGTGATGATGGCCGATCGGCTGGTACCGGATTCCAGCTGGCTCGCTTCTGGCCTGGCGAACCTGGTCCTCGCCTTGCCGCTGATCTGCGCGGCGGCGGCGCTGCGAGGCTCGGAACGGCGTCTCCAGGACCGAATCGCCGGCACCTGGCTGGTGCCGGAGTGATTCGCGTTGCGTAAGCAGCGAAACTCCGTGTCCTTCGTGACCTCGGTGGTCGAAAAGGCCTTTCTTACCACCGAGGTCACGAAGGTCACCGAGTCGAAGGTGACGGCCGAATCGAATCGCTACTGACGTGGCTCGCGCAGCAATCCGTCGATCGAAGCCCTACAGGCGTTCGAGAACTTCTCGCTTCTTCGCGTCGTACTCGCTCGTCTCGATCAGCCCTGCTTCGAGAAGCTGCTTGAGCTTCTTGAGTACGGCGACCGGATCGGACAAGTCGTTACCCGGCGCGTTCGCCGCGGCGACCGCTCCACCGAGATCGTTGTTGACGGTGACCTGCGTTGCGCCCGCTCGAAGCACCTCGATCTCGCGATCGCGGCGAGCTTCGACCATCTTCTCCTCCATCTCCTGAGCCAACCGGTAGACCTTTCGGGCCTGAGGCTTAGGTAGGTGAGAAATCTGTTCGACGTGACCGTTGAGCCCCGAAACGGAAATCGTCGCTCCCATCAGATCCTCGCGAAAGTGAACATCCCTGATCTGCAACCAAGTAACGTCGACGAACTCGAGCCGACCGAGAATCTTCTGACGGAAGATGATCACGCGTCGGTTGGTCAGGACGATGGCATCCGGCGAGACGTTGACGACCGGCTTCTGCTGGACCGCCATGTAGAGCGGCGTCTCGTCGCGGGTGCAGATGCCATCAACTCGCTCGACGAGCTTGATGATCAGGCTCGGATCCTGACCGTCGGCCATGAACCGGCCGATGCCTCCGATCGAGTCGGCCTCGCGTCGAGCCGAAACCATCGGAGTACCGAGAGGTGCATCGCTGGTCGACACGGAAACGGCAGTCGATTCGGCGATCCCGGAGATGATGTTGAAGAAGCGCGCGATCCGCCTCGCTTCGACGATCTTTCCCTTGGTGTACTTCAGGCTCGAGATGCGAGTCCGCTCGCCGACATACTCGTGTCGAACGAGATCTTCCATCTCTTCGGTGGAATACGGCCCCTTCCCCTCGTCGCTGTCGACGGCGGCATGCACGAACCACGCAGCATCGTCACTCATCGCTCGGTCCTGACCAGGAAATACGACAGGGACAGCGAACGGCCGACGCCTCGACGGCGACTGACCGAATGCGGCGATTCACTCTACCTGAACCTCGGAAGCGGCCTCAACGTCGCGGAATCGAATCGAGGAACCGTCGATCCTCGACGGACAACCGCTGCTTCGGAACCTCGACGACCGTGCCGTCCTCACGTTCGATCTCGACGCGTTGATTCACGATCCGCTTCAGTCGTCCGAGGATCTCCTCGCCGTCGTCGAGCATCCAGCGCCGAACTCTCAGATGACTCGGAGTCTCCTCCGCCGAGACGGATGATGATGCCGTGCTTCGCGGTTCCGTCGACGTCGAGTTCGACGTTGAAGTCGTCGCGTCCGGGTCATCGACGTCATCGGCTACCGATGTCGTGAGCGGCCCATCGACCGCGAATCCACACGGCACCGACGCGGCGGCGGCGGATACCGCTCCCGACTCACCTTCGTGATCTCGGTGAGCTCTGTGGTTCAGATCTGTTCCGAACGGTCGAGTGCGGCATCGGCAACGATCGCCGGTCGAGAACCGGTCCGATCACTCGGAAAAACGGGGCCGAATCTACTCCGCGGCGCTACGCCGCCGATCGGCCGTGGTCATGGCGGGCGCGATGCATGCGGCGTTCAATTTTCCGCGTCAGCGGCGCGATAGACGAGCCAGATGCCGGGATCCTCCTGAATCGCGACGTGATCCCGATCGATCAGCCGGGTCCGTTCGGGCAGATAGAACGACGACGTCTCTTCGGCGAGGAACTTCTGGCGGTGGCGCCACCCCGCTCCCTCGCGCCGAATCGACTCTTCCGCCACCTTTCGGGTCCAGGCGAGCATCTCGAGCTGCTCTCGGACCGCCGAGGCGTTCAGATCGCTCGCGAGCGTCGCCGCTTCGTCGAAGACCCAGCTTGTTTCGCGGAGCCGGCGGTCGAGCGCCGCGTCAGCGTCGGAAACGACTCCCTCTTCACCGGCTCCCGTGGCGGTCGAGGAGTCGGAGGGACCGGGGGCGATCGAGTCTGTTTCGCTCCCTTCCGCCGACGCCAAGCCGGATGCCTCGACCTGGCCGACGTTCGGATGCGAGGAGGTCTCTTCGAGCGTCCCCGGAGCTGCCCCGCTCCCGACTTGGTCGACCGGGGCACTCGCGACCTCAGCCCCCCTCTCGCTCCGTTCCGAGCAGCCGCTCAGCGCCACCAACAGGACGATCGATGCCAGACGCATGGCTCGTCACTCCCTAGGGAAAAGCAGATCGCCAGCGGATCCGCCGAATCTTCGACCTCGGCAACCACCCGCCCCTCGGTGCAGCATCCCCCTTCAACGACAAGACCCGCGGCAACCGTTCGGTCGGCGCGGGTCTTGAATCATTCGAGCGGAGGGCAAGGGATTCGAACCCTCAACCGCTTTCGCGGCAACTGATTTCG
>CAZZBI010000467.1:0-3152 GCA_964652385.1 uncultured Pirellulaceae bacterium
GATCGGCGCGCTCGTCGGCGGTTGCTGGCTATTGCAGAAGGGGGTGCGCCGTCCGCGACTGCATGATGCTTCGTGTCTGACCTGGGCCGCGATGGATGTCGTCGGCAGCACGATGCTCATCGCGCTCGCCGATCCGCCGCGCGGCCTGCTGACGATGACCTACCCGCTGCTGATCGTCGCGTCGGGGCTCTTCTATCGCGTCTCGTGGGTCGCCTTCATGACGACCGTCTGTATCGTCGGCTTCCTGGGCCTGGTGACGCTGGCTCCGGAGCCCGAGTTCGCCCGTCTCGACTTCTGCGCCATGTTCGTCGTCGCCCTGGTGACGATGGGCCTGGCGATCGGGTCGATCATCCGGCGCGTCCGCGGGCTGCTCAGCTACTGCGACGATTCCGGCTGAACGCCGAGTGATCCGAGACGCCTGGCCAAGGACGTCTCGCTCGTCGACCGCTCTCGATCCCAGGTCGATTCCTCCTGCGGGAATCGTCCCGGCTGTTGCTCCGTTCGCATCGGGAAGATCGCCATGAGAGAACTGGTTCAGATGACGGTCGCGTTCACTGCCGCCTTGGCGGTCGCGATCCTTCCCCTCGCCTCGTTGGTCGTATCGTTCATCGTCCTGGTTCGGCAGCGTCGTCTGATCAGGGCGATCGAACTGTTGATGCGAGATCGGCCGATCGAGACGCCGCGCATGGCCGCCGCCCCGATCGGCACGCCGTTTCCCGTGAACGCGGCGGCGTTCCGAGGCGATTCGTCCGCGTCGTTCGAGACGAGCGTCCGCGCCGATGCCCTGACGCGAACCGCATCCGATCCGACGACGGTCGTCGATGCGGTCGAAGTCGCGCCGGCCGAGCCGACAGGGCTCGATTGGCGAGGGGAGGTGGTCGCGTCGCGGACGGACGCAGCGGTTGACGCCGTGCCGCCGCCGTCACCGCCGGCTGACTCGTCGGCCGAGCCCGCGGACTGGATCGATGTCGTCCGCGAACGATCGGCTCGCGTCATGGCGGGTCAGGGACCGACCGAGGCCTGGGTTTCGCCCGCTCCGGCAACTCCGATGTCCTCACCCTCGCGGTCCGATGCCCCGTCGACGCGCGAGTCGATTCCCGAGGTGGAATCGGCGGCGCTGAGGGCGCTGCGTCGGATCGGATCCTGGATCGTGGTGGGCGAGGAAGATCGCCCCAAGGGGGTCTCGCTCGAGTTCGCGATCGCCAGTACGTGGCTGCTGCGGATCGGAGTCGTGATCCTGGTGATGGCGATCGGCTTCTTCCTGAAGTACTCGATCGATCGCGGGCTGCTCCCGCCGCTTGGCCGAGTCGCACTGTCGATCCTGGCCGGTTCGTCGATGATCGGACTCGGGCTGAGAATGCTCGGTGCGCGCTATCACGCCTTCGGTCAGGGACTGATCGGCGGCGGACTGGCGACGCTCTACTTCGCGGTCTACGCCGCGCATCACTTCTACGGGATGATCGGGTCGGTTCCCGCCTTTGCCCTGATGGCCTGCGTCACGATCGGTGCGGTCGGGATGGCGGTCGGCTTCGATTCGCTGCTGATCGCGCTGCTCGGCCTGATCGGCGGTTATGCGACGCCGCTGATGCTCGCGTCGGACGAGGTCCGGTTCGTGCCGTTGTTGGCCTACCTGGCAGTGCTCGGCTACGGAACGCTCGCCGTCTCGTACGCTCGCCAGTGGCGATTGCTGACGCTCGCCTCGCTGGTCGGAACCTACGCCGTCTTCCTGCCGTCGCTGCGCGCCTATGCTCCCGAGCACTACGTCGAAGTGATGCCGTTCGCCGCGGTCTTCTTCCTGCTCTTCGCCTATGCGTCGTTCCTGTTCCATCTGCGCAGCGGCCTCAAGTCGACGGTTCTCGAGGTGCTCGCTCTGGTCGCGAACGCGGCGATCTTCTTCGCCGTCGCCTATCGGCTGACCGAAGGTCGATTCGGCCGCGAAGGGGTCGCGGCGGTGACGATTCCGCTCGCCCTCTTCCATCTGGCCAATGCGTGGCTGTTTCTCGGACGACAGCGGGTCGATCGCCTGTTGCTGGTGACTTTCCTGGGAGGCGCCGCGTTCTTCTCGGCCGCGACGTTCCCGTTGCTGCTTTCCGGAAGCTGGTTGACGGTCAGTTGGTCGCTGTTGGCGGTGACGATGCTTTGGATCGCCGGCAAGCTCGACAGCGGTCTTCTGAGATCGCTGGCCGCTGTCCTGTACCTGATCGTCGCGGTTCGGTTCCTGATCCTCGAGTTGCCGCATCGCTACCTGATCATCGCGTCGTCCGACGATCTGGGACTGACGCGCGGCGAGTTCGCTCGCCAGGTGCTCGAGCGACTGGTCGCGTTCGGGTTACCGATCGTCGCGTTCGCCTATGGAGCGACGGTCCTGCGGACTCGACCGCTCGAACGTCGCCGCGTTCTTCCCGAGAACGACCTGGTCGGAGCGATCGAACGCTCGTCGCTGGCCGTCACGCTGATCGCGTTTGCGGTCGCGGGAGGGATGGTCGTCGCGCATCTGGAACTGGCGCGCATCGCGACCTACGCGATGCCGCTCGCCCGACCGCTGATCCTGACCGCGCTCTGGGTGACCGCGGCGTTCGTCACAGCGGTCGTGTTGACGATGCGATTCACCGCGGACGATCGTTCCGCTCGACGCCAGGGAGTCGCGTTGCTGCTGATCGGGATCGTGCTGATCAAGCTGCTGGCCGTCGATCTTCCCGCCTGGCTGACCTTCGGATCGCTTCGCTTTGCGGGAGACTGGACGCTGTCGCCGGCGCTGGTGCGCGGACTCGACTTCGCTCTGGTGATCGGATTCCTGAGCTACCTGGCGATCGGTCATCGAGTCGCGACGGTCGTCGGAAGGCTCGCTCCGGCCGCTGCCGTCGCGCTCGGCTGGCTGTACCTGACGTGCGAAACGGGAACGATCCTCGCGACCTTCCTGCCGGGAATGCGGCATGGAGGGATCTCGGTGCTGTGGGGAGCCTTCGCGCTGGCGATGCTGATCGCCGGGATCGGCAGCCGCCGGACGGAGTTCCGCTTCGCCGGACTCGGCCTGTTCGCAGTGGTGGTGCTGAAGATCTTCCTGATCGACCTCGCGTCGCTCGATCCGTTCTACCGGATCGTCGCCTTCCTGATGCTCGGACTGCTGACGCTGGCTGCGAGCTTCCTGTACC
>CAZZBI010000468.1:0-3142 GCA_964652385.1 uncultured Pirellulaceae bacterium
ATCTTCGCCGTTCGGACCTCCCGGCGGTGTCGGTTCGCCGGGCAGTTTCGGTCCGCAAGGGGGCTTTGGGCCACCGGGTGGCTTCGGACCTCCAGGCGGGATCGGACCGCCGAGCGGCTTCGGACCGCCCAGCGGGATCGGGCCTTCCGGTGGTATGGGGCCCCGATTCGGTCCGGGCGGGATGCAGGGGCCGACGATTCCGGATTTCCCTCAGCCTCCTGCCTTCCAGCCGCCGGATTTCCCGCGCCCCGATTTTCCGGGGCCGAACTTTCCTCGAGCCGGTCAGTCTCCCGACTTTCCGGTACCGACCCCGCCGAGTCCGACCTTCCCCGGCTCGTCGTCGTTCGATTCGAGCTTTCCTCAGCCCGAGCCGTTCGATCCGTATCAGTTCGAAGAGGATCCGTTCGGCAACGAGAACGAACTGAGTGCCGAGGAGCGGGAAGCGGTCGAGGCAGCGGCGGCGGTCGCGATCCCGATCGTGATCCTCGGTGGACTCTGCGGCTGCACGACCGTCGTGCTCGTGATCGTGCTGATCGTCGTGCTCGTCGCACGCAGTTCGCGGAAGCCCAAGGGACCGGTCTACCCGCCGGGGCGCCGCTTCTGACCTGGTCGATCCGACGAGAGTGACGGGCGTCCTTCCGCTCCGAGCGGCTCGCGCGATCCTGTGGCGAAGCGATCGGCTCCGCTCGGATCGTCCGTCGTCGCTCCCCGCTCCTCTTGTCTCGACGACCCTCGCATCGCGTGAACGAGGCGGTGCACAGGCCAGGGAATTCCCTGGTCGAAACTCGAGACGATTTCACGTTCGGCTGCCGGAGAACCGTATCGGCCGCAGAGCGCCGTCGACTACGCTGCGTCGGACGGTCGCCTGGAAGGGGCTCAGGGGACCTTCCGAATCGTCCCGGTAGGCGGTGGTTGCGAGATGTCGGCCGAATCGCTTGACTCCGTCGAGTTGTGGCAGCGGATTCGCGACGGCGATCCTGACGCGGTCGATGCGCTCTGGGATCGCTTCTTTCCCGATCTGGCGGCTCTGGCATCGCGAGAGTTGCGTCGAGCCGATTGCGCATCGGCGGACGGCGAGGATGTGGCGCTCAGTGCACTCGACGGATTCCTGCGCGCTGCCGATCCGAAATTCCGAGCGGAGTTGACGGGTCCCGACTCGCTTTGGCGTCTGTTGTCTCGGATGACCCGTCGCAAGGTGATCGATCGACTTCGGCGCGAGCGTCGTCAGAAGCGCGGTCGCGGCCGGGTGCGAGGCGAGTCGGGAGTCGGCGAAGCGGGATTCGATGGGCTGGTCGGTCGCGATCCGCCACCGGCGCTGATCGCGATGGTTCGCGAACGGATCGACGATCTGTTCGGTCGGTTGGCCGACGACGAATTGCGGCAGTTGGTGATCGCCAAACTCGAAGGGCACACCAACGACGAGCTCGCGTTTCGGATGGGCTGCTCGCTCAGTACGGTCGAACGTCGACTGAGGCTGGTGAGGCGTCTCTGGTCCGATCCCGAGAACGCGCTGCCCGATGCGAGCGACTGACGTGACCGGCGGGAAACGACGAACGACCGGTGAGGGGCGAGGCGATGGGATTTCGGACCCGGTTCGGATTCGACGGCTTGAGTCCCGATGAGATGCGGGCGATCGATCGCGTCGCCTCGGATTATGAGCGGCAACGCCGCGACGGTCGGACGCCCGACATCGAACCGCTGTTGGCGACACTTCCCGAGTCCGCGCGGGCACCGTTGCTCGGCGAACTGCTCGCGATCGAGTTCGAGGAGTGCGAACCGCGAGCGGTGGCGGCGCTGGCGGAGCGCACGCGGTCTCGTTTTCCTGCGTGGGGAGCGATCGTCGACGCGGTCTTCGCAGCGCGCCTCGCTCAACTCGAAGCGTCTCGTCCGACCGAATCGCTCGATTCGGACGAGGTATCGGAGCGGGAGGTCGCGAGCCGAGACGGCTCGGCGCCGCGTAACGGAGCGTCTCGCGCCGAGTCGTTTCGTACCGAACCGCAGCGCCGGCGCGATCGGATTCGGGACTATCGCCTGATCCGCAAGATCGGCGAAGGGGGAATGGGGACCGTCTATCTCGCCGTGCACACGCGACTTGAAAAACGGGTCGCCCTCAAGCTCCTGCGTCTCGATCGCAGTCGGGACGAGCAGTACGTGTCGCGATTCCGGCGCGAGATGAAGGCGGTCGGCAAGCTGCAGCATCCGAACATCGTCGCGGCGCTCGACGCGGGTGAGGTCGAAGGGCGTCACTTTCTGGCGATGGAGTTCGTCGAAGGAATCGACCTGGCGCGACTCGTGCGGCGACTCGGGCCGGTCCCCTACCCCGACGCCTGCGAGATCGTCGGTCAGACCGCGGAAGCGCTCCATCACGCTCATGGCGCCGGGCTGATCCATCGCGACGTCAAGCCGAGCAACCTGATGTTGTCGACGTCCGGGAGCGTCAAGCTGCTCGACCTCGGACTCGCTTTCGCCGGTCCCCTTGCGATCGACTCGCAGCTGACTCGGATCGGTCAGATCGTCGGCACCCCGGGCTACATGGCTCCCGAACAGGGGCGCGACGGCGGGAGTGCCGAGCCGCGATCGGATCTCTATTCGCTGGGGCTCGTGCTGCGGGAACTGCTGACCGGTCGCCCGCCGAGTTCCGCAGGTGTTCGCGCGGGGGTTCTCGATGCGAGCGGTCGGCTTGCTGGCGTTCCCGAGTCGGTGCGCGACCTGCTGCGTCGTCTGTTGGCGGACGAGCCCCAGGAACGGCCGGCATCGGCGGCCGACCTCCTCCGCGAACTGGCTCCCTTTCGGATCGGTCACGATCTCGAGTCGCTCGTGGAGCGCTATCGGACGCGACTGCAACTGGAACGGACGACGCGCGCCATGCCGGTCGGAGCGATCGAACCGCCTCCGATGCAACCGGTCTCGGCCGTGCGTCGCACCGACGGACGGCTCCCTTGGGCACTGGCGATCGTCGCCGTCGGGGTGGCGCTCGTCGCGTCGGCCTTCGGACCGCTATCGGCCCTCTGGCGTCCGAGCGCGGCCGAATCGACCAGTGCGGCATCGACCGATCGAGCGGGGATCGTCCGCGTCCGTGAGTTGCCTGAGGGAGTCGCCGAGGGGGACGTGCTGTTGCGGCGGCGCGAGGACGGCATCGAGA
>CAZZBI010000469.1:0-3110 GCA_964652385.1 uncultured Pirellulaceae bacterium
GGGGCGAGTTCAGGGCAGCCACTGAAAGCCGGGTGTCAGGGGACAAACTACAAGGTCCCCTGCGCTTTGCGCTACGGGCTGGGGAGGCGAGGAGGGGCCGCCTACTGCCGCGGAGCCGGAGCGCGAGTCAGTTCGTCGATGCGGCGGGCGGCTTGCGGGTTCTCGGGCTCGAGCGCCTGGACCGCGCGATACCAGTTGAGGGCCATCTCGGGCTGTCCCAGTTCGAGCGCGACTTCGCCCAGACGCAGGCGGATCGGTACGTCTCCCGGCCGGACGTCCGCTTCCTCATGCAACTGCGAGAACTCCTCGCGGAGCGCCTTGAGACGATTCGCTTCGGCCGCCTCGCTGCGAGCCGCATCGACTTCGCCGGCCGCCTGCAGCGCCAGACTCAGCTGATAGCGAGCCAGATAGTCGTACGGGTCGACGTTGACCGCGGTACGGAGCGTCTGGGCCGCGACGGCCGGATTCCGCTTGTCGAGTTCGACCATCCCCTTGATCGTCAGCGCTTCGAGATCGGTCGGGTTCCGTTCGAGCACGGTACGGACCAGTCGCAACGCCTCGTCCCCGCGTCCCGCGTCGAACTCGCATTGGGCCAGCGTGACATCGGCCTGAGCGCGAATCGCCGGCTCGGTGACGTCGGTGAAGATCGGCGACATCAGGATCGCCCGCGCCTCTTCGAATCGCGCCAGCTTGACGAGCGAGCGCGCCTTGCCGAGCAGGATCTGCACCTGGATCGGCAGCGGCGGGTTGCAGGCGAGCGCCTGGTCGAAGTGCCCGAGCGCTCCTTGCCAGTCCTGAAAGTCGAAGTTCATCAGGCCCATCTTCCACGGGGCGCGGAAGTCGGACGGATCGAGTTCGGCGACGCGCCGCAGATGGACGACCGCCAGCGAGTCGAGCCCCTGGTTGTAGAAGATGTCGGCGAGCCAGCGGTGAGCGTCGACCGCATCAGGTTCGATCGAGATCGCCCGATTCAGCAGTCCCACCGCGCTCGCCGGATCGGGAGTCGGACTTCGGATCAGTGCCTCGGCCGACAGGATGTAGCACTGCACGGCCAGCTCGGAAACCTCCTGAGCCCGACCGAACATCTCGAGCGCCTGATCGTATTGGTTGCGGCGCATCAGGATCACGCCGGCGACGAACTCGGCGTAGCGCGTCCCGCTCTCCGTCTCCTTCAGCGCCTTGAGCTCCGCTTCGACCGTGGTCGGGTCGTTGTTGTCGAGCGCCATCATCGCCCGGGCGACGCGAGCCATCGGCTGGTCGGCATCCTCGAGCACCGCGAGCAGCTGGGTCGCTTCGGGGAGTTCGGGGACGAGCTTCAGCGCTTCGTTCGCCTTGGCGCGAGCCGCCTCGAAGTCGCCGTCGCGGTAATCGAGCATGCCGCTCATCGCCAGCGCCATCGGCCGAACCTCGGGATGCTCGAGCGCCCGAGTCAGGTACTTGGCGGCGGTCTCGAAGTCCTGATCGTTCGCCTCGAGCGCCGCTTCCAGATAGCTCAGGTGCGGCAGGAAATCGGGCGACGCCTTGAGCGCCGTCGCGGCGCGTCGGACGTTCATCCACTTCCCTTCGCGGATCGCGAGCACGCCGTCCTCGAAATGCCCGCGCGGCACCGCCGACTTGTAGTAGCCGAGCGCCATCCAGGCGACGAGCGCGGTGAGACCGAGCGCGACGCCGACCGCCCACCAGCGAGTCCGTTCCTTGACGTCATCCCGCGACGATGAATCGAGAGGCAAGGGGAGAGTCCTGCAGAGAGACGAGAGGAGGAACCGAACCGGCCGCTCGGTCCGGTGAACGGCAGGCCCCGGGGGCCGCGAGACGAAAAGAGCCGGCCGGCGTGCCCGCGCCGACCGGCTCCTTCATTATGGTCCCCGGCCGCGACCGTTCCCAGTGCGAAGCGGGAGAGGTCCCGCCGCTTCGTGACCGGTTTCGGCCTCAGGGATACCGAACCGATCACTCCCCCGACGGCTCGACCCCTTCGGCATCCAGCTCGTACTTGCCGTGTTCCGCAGCTCGAAACAGCGTCAGGTAGTACAACCGGGCGCAGTTGGCGATCTTCGACGGGTTGATCCCGTCCATGCCGTCCGAAACCTGGTGATAGTGCGGATTGAAGCCGCCGAACAGGAACGAACTCGGGATCCCCTTGGCCGCGAAGCTGTAGTGATCGCTGCGGCGATAGACCCGCTCCTCGTCGTACTCGAAGCGGAAGCCGACATACTCGTTGGCGGCGAGCACGTCCTTGTGGAGCGAGGTCGAGAGCTGCTTGGTGCCGACCAGATGGATGCTGTCCTCGTTCTCGGCCGCCGTCTCTCCCTCCTGCTCCTCGTTCCGTCCGATCATGTCGATGTTGAGCATGCAGACGCAGTTCTCGAGCGGCACGAGCGGGTGATCGACGTAGTGCTTCGATCCGAGCAGCCCCATCTCTTCCGCCGCGAACGCGATGTACAGGACGCTGCGACGCGGCTTCACCGGATTCCGATGCAGCGCCTCGGCGATCTGCAGGATGGCGGTCGAGCCGCTGCCGTTGTCGTCGGCGCCGGGAAACAGTTCTCCTCCCTGTACGCCGAGATGGTCCAGATGAGCGCCGATCGCGACATATTCGGCCGCGACGGAGGGATCCGACCCGGGGAGCCAGCCGACGACGTTGGGAACCATCGCCGACGACTCGATCGACTTCACGTCGACGACGCCGGCCAGCGTGGTACCGATCAGCGTCTGTCCCGGAGCGGCCAGCGGTTCGAGCCCTCCTTCGATCCCGCCGAGCAGCGACGCGAGATCCGAGGCGTGTGCCGAAGAGATTTCGACGACCGAACGCTGCGGTCCGATCGCCGGCTGACCCGGTCTCAGGAGCGTCGGCTGGTTGATCGCCGGACCGTCGGCCAGCTTGATCACCGCCGCCGGCTCGGCCGCCAGCACCTGCAGTTCGAAGTTGCGCGGCAGGTCGCGACCGACGAGCACGACGACCTTGCCGGCGATGTCCGAATTGCGGTCGAACCGGGTCTCGGCGCCGGTCGCCTTGAGCACGACGATCGGGCCTTCGGTCCGCTGACTCGCTCCGGCTCGCGAGAAGCCGATCGCGGCGCCGCGAAAGACGACGTCACCGATCGTCACCGAAC
>CAZZBI010000470.1:0-3091 GCA_964652385.1 uncultured Pirellulaceae bacterium
GAGGAGCGATCGTCGGCGGGAGCCTGAGCGGACCGGTCGGAGGCCCGAACGAGTTCCTGACGTTCGGCACCGAGTACCAGGATTTCGAACTCCGACTGCAGTTCCGTCTGCGCGGCGACGGAGCCAACGGCGGCGTCAATGTCCGATCGCAGCGACGCGAGAACGAAGTCGCCGGCTACCAGGCCGATCTCGGACAGGGGTTTTGGGGAGGGCTGTACGATGAGGCGCGACGCAATTGGATGCTCCAGCCGGCGATGTTCTGGCCGCTCGTCTCGAACGACTGGAACGACTACCGGATCCGTTGCGAAGGGGACCGCATCCGGATCTGGCTCAACGGCACGCTGACGGTCGATTGGATCGAGACCGAATCGGTGCCGCGTTCGGGACTGATCGCACTGCAGATCCAACCGACCGGCCCGGTCGAGGCGGCTTATCGCCGCATTCGCCTGCGTCCGATCTCGGCCGACGAGATCGAACGACCGGCCGACGAAACGGCGGCCGACGAATTGGAGTTCGAACCGCTGTTCGACGGCCGATCGTTCGACGGCTGGCACGGCAACCTCGAGATGTTCCGGATCGAGGACGAGCAGATCGTTGCCGGCACGCTCGAACGACCGATTCCCCGGAACGAGTTCCTGCGGACCGATCGGACGTACGGCGACTTCGAATTGCGATTGCAGTTCAAGCTGATCGGTACCGACGGCGCGAATGCGGGGGTCCAGATCCGCACGGCCGAGATTCCGGGTCATCACGAGGTGAGCGGCTATCAGGCCGATCTCGGCAACGGCTGGTGGGGCTGTCTGTACGACGAATCGCGGCGCAATCGGGTGCTCGCCGGCCCCGCCCCCGAGAAGCGTTCCGAACCGATCCGCGTCGGCGAATGGAACGACTATCGGATTCGGTGCGAAGGCCCGAGAATCCGCTTGTGGATCAACGGCGTCCCGACCGTCGACTACACCGAATCGGATCCCGCGATCCCGCTCGAAGGGATCATCGCGCCTCAGGTCCATTCGGGCGAGCCGATGGAGGCGCGTTATCGCCGACTGAGAATCAAGGTGCTCGACTGAGGCGATCGTCCCGCCGCCTGCGAACGACGGCGCCGCTTGCTTCGCCTCGTACTCCGACGTCCGACGTCACCGCTCGCCCTTTTCGGAGAGACCATGTCCGCCCCTCAGGACCCGTCGTCCGCACTCCGTCGTCTGGAAGAGAAGCAGCAGCACCTCGAGGAGCTGTACACCCATCAGCAGAAGTGGATCCAGGCGCTCGACGAGTCGATCCTCGAGATCCGCAAGGAAATCGCGCGCTTGACCGCGCGATTCACGCTGCTGGACAGTCGAGTCGACACGGCGTTGGCGATGCGCGAGCCGGGACGGGATCTGCTCGACGAAAAGCCCCCTCACTACTGATCGCCGCCGCGCTCGACCGTGCGAGCCGGCGTCCTGCCCTGACGATTTCCCGCCGGAGACCTCTCGCCATGTTCGATCGCCGCCGCTTTCTTGCCGCCGGCCTCGGCGCCGTCGCTGCCGCGTCGCTCCCCGGAGTTCGCTCCGGCCGCGGAGCCTCGCCGGACGACGCGCCGCGGAAGCGAGTCGCATTTCTGGGAACGGAAGTGCGGCGCCACTCGCACGCGCAGCACTTCCTCGATCGGCTGACCTTCGGCTACGCCTGGCAAGGAGTCTGGACGGCGCCGCGAATCGACGTCGCATCGGTCTACGTCGATCAGTTCCCCGACGGCGATCTGGCTCGGCAGCGCATCGCCCGTCACTCGCTGACGCAGGTCGATTCGATCGCCGACGCCTTGACGCTCGGCACCGATTCGCTGGCGGTCGACGGCGTGGTGATCATCGGCGAGCACGGCGACTATCCGCGGAACGACAAGGGACAGACTCGCTATCCGCGGTACGACTGGTTCAAGCAAGTCGTCGACGTCTTCGAGCGGACGGGGCGTTCGTGTCCGGTCTTCAACGACAAGCATCTGTCGACCGAGTGGGACGAATGCGTCGAGATGGTCGAAGATTCGCGCCGACTCGGCTTTCCGTTCCTGGCCGGTTCGAGTCTGCCGGTCACGTGGCGATTGCCGGGGATCGACATGCCGTATGACGCCGATCTTCAGGAGAGCGTCTGTGTCGCCTACGGCGGCGTCGACAGCTACGACTTTCATGCGCTCGAAACGGCGCAGTGCATGTCGGAACGGCGGCGCGGCGGCGAAGTCGGCATCCGCTCGGTCCATGCGCTGCGCGATGCCAAGGTCTGGGAGCGATTGGCCGACGAGGCGGAAAGGACGACGCGCGAACTGACGGTGGCAGCGCTGACGCGCAGTCACAATCTGCCGGTCGACGGCGGCTTTCCGACCGATCGCGTCTCGTTCGAGTGGGCGCGACAGGCGCTCCCGTCGGTCGTCGCCTACTTCATCGAACACCTGGACGGCTTCCGGACGACGATCCTGCTGACCGGCATCCAGGATTTCAATTACGCGGGTCGCCTGAGGGACGGGAGCACGCTGACCTGCCAGATGTATCTGCCGATGCCGGGCCACGGCTCGACCACCGCCGACTTCTTTACTCCGCTCTGCCGACACATCGAAACGATGGTCTTGGAGGGCAAGGCGCCATATCCGATCGAGCGGACGTTGCTGACCTCGGGCATGGTGATCGGCGGAGTCGAATCGCTGCATGCAGGAGAGGTGCCTTACGAGACCGATGCGATGCGGATCGCGTATCGGGCGCCCGAGGCTTCGACGTTCTGGCGCGAGTAACGGCTGCTCACCGAAGTGCGACCGACCCCGGTCGCACGGGATCGACGTCGCCCCGAGGTCGCATCGAGTCCCGTCAGGGACGGCCGACAATCGCCTACCGATTCATCGGCGGGGGAGGAACGCCGAGAACGCAGAACGAAGAGTCCCGCTAGGGACGAAAGAACTCGCCGTGCGAACGAAGAGTCCCGGTCGTTGCGAAACGGTGCTCTGTCGTCCCTGACGGGACTTGGAGGAGCAAGAGACGAGCCTCGATGACCCGGCGATGAATCGCCGGGCTATTCTCTGGCGTCCCTGACGGGACTTTTTCGACCCCGGTCGCAGCGTTCATCGTAGTGC
>CAZZBI010000471.1:0-3018 GCA_964652385.1 uncultured Pirellulaceae bacterium
CTCCCGGAGTCCCCGCCGAATCGGCCGGAGCGACCGGGCGACGGAACTCCTCGAACCCCATCCAGGCCCAGTTGTGCGGCTTCCGCGCCTCGTCCATGCCGACGAGCACGAGCATCAGCAGTCCGACCATCAGCAGCAGGCGGAACTGCATCGATCGCGAACCGTAGTCGGGCGGGCGTTGCCGGGAGTCGCTGGCAGGCATCGGAGTCCGTTTGATGACGGGAACGAATGCGACGTGAGCCGAACGCCAAGCGAATCGCCCGGCTCGATCATTCTACGGCGATCGACAAGGCTCAGGTGCTCCGGAAATTCGCCGTGCCCGCAGTGCCGGCACCAGGGCTCCGTGTCTCACAGCCCGTAGCGCCAAGCGCAGGGGTCCCCTGTGCCTTGGTTCGGAAACCGGTGCGACCGGGATCGGTCGCACGACGCCGGCAGCATGTCGAGACGCGTCGCCCCTACGTTGGCCCGCGTCGTCCCCGACGCGCGGCCGTGCGACTCTCCGCGTGCGAGACGCTCCGAAGCTCGCTGAGTGTCGGCATCGCTCCCCCTCGGCTCGGGACGAGCCGGGGCTACGGCAATCCCGTGCGACCGGGGTCGGTCGCACGACGACACCGGTGCGACCGACGCCTCTCCCACGTCCGCGTTCGCCTATCGCTTAGCCCATTCCGCAAAGGCCTCGTCCGTCATCGAGCCGAGAATCAGTCGCACGTCACGGAGCGAGCCGGACCAAGGGCGTGTCCCTTCGACTCCGTCGACCGACGAGCCGGCATCGCGGCCGATGTCGATGCCGTCGGCAGGGCGTCGTCGGATCAAGCCGACGTCGATCGGATCTCCTGTCGCGTGACCGTCGACCGACAGCACGGCGCGGCCGCGTTCGTCGAGTCGGGCCGCCAGATGCGTCGGCACGCCACGCTCGAGCGGCGCGCCGACGACCCGTTGCAGGCGGCCCTCGAGCCGAACCGAGAATGTCGGTCGGCCGTCCCGGACTCCGAGCAGGTACCCGTGCGACTCGCCGCCGTGCGCCAGCAGCGTTCCGTCTTCGCCGCTCCACTCGACCCAAGCGCCGACGGTGAACGGCCGCTGCGACGGATCGTTCGCCTCGGTCGAGTCATGATGGATCGGCAGCGACGCGACGGCGCCGTCGACTCCCTCATGCACCACCGTCTCGGCCGGCAACGATCGACGGCGCGCGGCACTCGGATCGATGACGGTATCGTCGTCGCGATAGTGCTGCCGCAGCGCTTCCAGACGCCGCTCGAGATCGGCTCGCACTTCGGCATAGGCCGGATCGGCGTGCACGCTCGTCAGTTCGAGCGGATCCTTATCGAGGTCGTACAACTCCCATTCGTTCAGCTCGGGGAATCGGATCAGCTTGTGTCGCTCGGTCCGAATCCCGTAGTGCTTGGCGACCATATGCGGGCCGGGGTACTCGTAGTAGTGGTAGTACACCTCGCGCCGCCAATCGTCGGGAGTCCGACCTTCGAGGATCGGCACCAGACTGCGCCCCTGCATGTCGTCGGGGATCGGCACCCCGGCTGCCTCGAGAAAGGTCTCGGGGAGATCGAGGTTCATGCAGAGATCGGAGTTGACCGATCCCGGCTCGATCCTGCCGGGCCAGCGGATCAGCAGCGGCGTCCGGAACGACTCTTCGTACATCCAACGCTTGTCGTACCAGCCGTGTTCGCCCAGGTACCAACCCTGGTCGGACGAATAGACGACGATCGTGTTCTCGGCCAATCCGGATTCGTCCAGATGATCGAGCACGCGGCCGACGCTCTCGTCGACCGCGGCGACGCACCGCAGATAGTCGCCGACATAGCGCTGGTAGTTCCAACGAGTCAGTTCGTCTCCGGAAAGCTTCGCCGCTTCGTACGCCGCGTTCTCGTCCCGATACGCGGCGTCCCAGGCGATCCGCTGCTCGGCATCCAGGTCGTGCGGCGGATCGAGCTTCAGGTCGTGGCGAGTCAGATCGCGGGCGATCGTCATCTCCTGACGGGTCGCCGCCGAGCCGCGACCTCGATAGTCGTCGAACAGCGTCTCGGGCTCCGGGAACTCGACCCCGTCGTACAGGTCGAGCTGCTTCGGTCCCGGTTCCCAGTTGCGATGCGGCGCCTTGTGCCAGCAGAGCAAGAAGAACGGCTGCGAACCGTCCTGTTTCGAAAGCCAGTCGAGCGTCAGATCGGTGATGATCTCGGTCGTGTACCCGCGGATCGGTCGACGCCCCTCGTGAGTCAGCATCACCGGGTTGTAGTACGGTCCCTGCCCCTGCAGCACCTGCCAATGATCGAATCCGGTCGGGTCGGTCTCTAGATGCCACTTTCCGATCACGGCCGTCCGGTAGCCCGCCTGCTGCAGCAGCTTGCCGATGTGCTGCTGCGATCCGTCGAAGCGGTCGCCGTTCTGGGCGAATCCGTTCAGGTGGCTGTACTTGCCGGTCAGCAGCACCGCGCGACAGGGACCGCAGAGACTGTTGGTGACGTAGGCCCGATCGAACCGCATCCCGTCGCGGGCCAGCCGATCCATGTTCGGCGTCTCGTTCACGCGACTGCCGTAACAGCTCATCGCCTGATAGCCGTGATCGTCGCTCATGATGAAGACGATGTTGGGGCGAGCGGACGGCGCCCCGTTCAGTTCGGTCGCGAACGCGCTCGGCACCAACACGAACGCCCCGACGATGCCGAGCAAGAAGCAAGAGCGTCGAACGGAAGAGAGCAAACCGCGAATCATCAGCAGGCTCCTGCAGAAGGGCCCGAGGATTCTACCCGATTCGTGGCGCGGCGACGTCGATGCGAACGCACCGGATTGCCGTCGTGCGACCGCCCCCGGTCGCAACGTGTTTCGAACCGAGGCACGGAGGACCCCTGCGCTTGGCGCTACGGGCTGTGAGACGCGGAGGTTCGCAACCGCCGTAGCCCCGGCTCGTCCCGAGCCGAGGGGGAGCGATGGCGACACCCAGCGAGCTGCGGAGCGTCTCGCACGCGGAGAGTCGCACGGCCGCGCGTCGGGGACGACGCGGGC
>CAZZBI010000472.1:0-778 GCA_964652385.1 uncultured Pirellulaceae bacterium
CAGCGATTCGGCTCGCGGGCTGAAGAGCCCCCACGCCTCGGCCGAACCGAGATGCGGTCGCTGCTCCGCGAAACGATGCGCCACGTCGAACGAGATCTGCCGAGAATCGGCATAGCCGATCATGTCGTAGTGGAAGACGACGCAGCCCATGCGAGCCAGGTGGACGCAACGGGCCTGCAGCGGCGAGCGGGCATTCTCCACGAACTCCTCGGCCCCGGCGGCGATCTGGCGCTGCGCCTCGTCCGCCCCGGCATCGTAGAACCGCCCGTCCGCCCAGTGACCATGCGGCGACAGGACGGCAGGGAACGGCCCCGGCTTGCCGGTCGGCAGATAGAGACTACCGGTCACGAACATTCCCGGCAGACTCTCGAAGTAGACCCGTTCGACGGCATAACCATCCCGTTCCAAGCGCCCGTGACGCACCCCCTTCACTTCGCCCCGCTCGGGCATCGGCCAGAGAGCGTTGGCGACCAGGATCCGCTGTCGCACCTCCGCTCGCCGCACCTCCCACGCTTCGAGCGACTCGGGAAGGCGAAACGGGAAATAGCCGTCGAGGTCCAGGAGCGGTTCCAGACGCCGGTCGGCAGGCCGAACCCCGACCGGCTCGACCCGTGGCGCCTGAGCGCTCGCCGGAACTGCCGCCGACATGACGAGCAGCAGCGCCAGGCCGACGAGAGCGACGCGGCGAAGCGTCCTGAAGGAGCGAGCGGTGATCGATCGGCGAAGCGATGGGTGAGGTACGTGAGACGGCAGGGCGCGGACCGACATGGTGGGCGAC
>CAZZBI010000472.1:788-3009 GCA_964652385.1 uncultured Pirellulaceae bacterium
GGCGACTCCGGGCGGAGAGAAAGGCGGGAAGCGGCATCAGCATAAGGGGCGCGGCGCGGCGCGAGCAAATTCCGACGGTCGCGGCGATTCGGCGCACCGCGGCGCGGGATTCTCGCTTCGCTTGTCGCAGCGGGTCCGCGAGATGCCGGCCTGCTGCGCCGTCGTGATTCGTCGCTCCGACGCGTCTCAGCTCGCCGTCGCCGCACCCAGCCGCAGGAAGAGTCGTTCGAGCGCGAAGCGGGCGCGATCCGGCGCCGCATGCGTCCCCTTGAGCGCGACATCGGTTTCGATCAGCCACCGATGCAGGATCGTCGCCCTCCCCTTCCCCAGCCGGCCGAGTCGTCGTTCGGCCCCCTTGAGCGACCCCTTGGGCCAATCCTTGAAGCCGCAGGCCAGCAGCGCATCGCCGATCGACTCGCGCTGACGAGTCCGGCCGTTGCGGGCCAGGCGATCCGCGACCGACGCATAACGACGCAGCACGAAGCTGATCTGAGCGAAGATCGCGATCGCCGCCTCGCCCGAGGCCAGCAGATGATCGAGCTGCGAGAGCGCCTCGGCCGTCTCGCCGTCGAGCGCCGCATCGATGATGTCCCAAACCGTCTTCTGGCGCCAGCCGCCGATCACGCGTCGGACCGTGTCGAGGTCGACCTTGCGCTCCGTTCCGCCGAGCAGCGCGAGCTTCGCCAGATCCTGATCGATCATGCCGAGCGCATGCCCCGTCGTCTCGAAGAGCTCAAGCGCAGCATCCGGAGCGATCGCCAGGGCGTGTCGTCGCTGCGCCCAGCCGACGATCCAGTCGCGCACGCGCAGCTCGTCGATCTGCTTGCCGCTGCCGCGATTCGGCAGACGACAATCGATCTGCAAGGCCGACTGATCGACCGCCTTGTACAGTCGCGTGTTCGACGCCCAGGCGCCGACGACCAGAACCAGACACCCCTGCGCCTCGGTGAGCCGTACCTGATCTTCCAGCCGCTCGCGATGAGCCGACACGAACTTGTCCGCCGGATCGACGATCGCGAAGCGACGCGAATCGTCCGCGAACAGCGAGCGCGTCGACACCTCGTCCATCACGTCGGCCCAACCGGCCGCATCACCATCGACCAGTGAAGCCGGCAATCCCGACGCCCGCTCGGCATGCCCCCGGACCGCGTCGATCATCTGCCGGCGCAGGAAGAGCTCGTCACCGAAGATGACGAGAAAGGGGCAGCGCTCCCAATCGGGAGCCGATTCGAGCACGTCGAAGGCATGTAGCGTGGCCATGGCTGCGGGAGCGCGACTCCGGAATGCGATCGCTCCCCGGGAATCGGGCGAGTCGACGCGTCGCGTATTCTGACGCCCTCGCCTCCGCTCCGCGACCCGCGGACGCGAGAGTCCGCCGGCCGAACTCGAGCGAGTCGATCATTCGTCGCCCGAGTTTCCGACGACGCCGCGAAGCGTTCCGCGCGGGACCAAAGAGCCGAGATCGATCGGCAGCGGCGAGACGGCGTGGCCGAGATTGCCGGCGCGGTCCTTCACTTCGACCCGCAGGTACAGGCGCCGCGGGAGCGACGGTACGATCGTCCAAGCGTAGTGACCGGTGTTCGGCAGGCTCGCGGCGAACGTCTCCCACGGCCCGTCGAGCGTCTCGGCGTACTGCAGCGTCACCGGCCGCTTCCCCAGATGCTCGTCGCTCGCTTCCCAGCGGATCAGAACGCGACCGTGGTCGTCGCCGCTTCCCAACGGCGCCTCGATCAGTCGGACCTCGGGAACGGTCCGGTCGACCGTCACCCACATATCCGCCTCTTGCCCCGGACTCGGCGCTTCCCCCGCCAAGCCGTTACGAGCCGTGACGACCAGGTGAAAACCGAACGTCCCTTCCCCCGGCAACTCGACGTCGATCGGACTCTCGCAGTCGGGATCCTCGGTCGACGGATGCCACGACGCACCTCCGTCCTCGGTGATCCAGAGCTGGACCTTCGCGACGCCGGCGCGGCCGACCGAATCGACGTCGTAGGCCAAGCGAAAACGCCGCTCGCCCGTCAGCTGCGTCATCCCGTCGGGGCGAAACGACTCATTCGCACGCGAACTCCGCTCGTTGATCGACTCGAACCTCGCTGCCTCTCCCGATCCGGAGCGAGAGGGCGTCGAGAGGTCGCGTTCGTCGAGCGGCGGGGGCAGCTCCTCGACCGCCGGCTCGAGCGGACTCGCCGGCACCGTCGCAGCGGGAGAGGTCGTCGAACGC
>CAZZBI010000473.1:0-3004 GCA_964652385.1 uncultured Pirellulaceae bacterium
GACTCGGGAAGCTCTGACATCCGCCGAGGAGCGGATGCGTTCGAGGGGCTGGTGCGCGCACATCACGGGGGGGTCCGGTGGTTCCTGCTGCGCACCTTGCGCGACGCGGCCGCCGCCGACGATCTGGCTCAGGAGGTCTTTCTGCACGCCTTTCGCCACCTCGATCGGTTTCGCGGCGACGTCTCGATCCGCCCCTGGCTGATCGGCATCGCCAGGAACAAGGCGAAGGAGTTCGTTCGAGCCGAGATCCGACGCAAGGGGCGCGAACAAGGACCGTTGGCGCAGCTGCTCGCCCAATGGCGAGCCGAACGTCTGGAAGAAGAAACGGAGGGGGCCGAGGAGTACGAGCAGACGCTCGCTCGGCTGCGCGACTGTATCGGAGCCCTGGCTCCGCGCAGCCGCCAGGTGATCGAAGAGCACTACTTCCGATCGCGCACGCTCGAGTCGCTCGGGCAAACCTGGGGCTGCACCGGAGGCGCGTTGCGGATGCTGCTGCTGAGAATCCGCAAGACCCTCGGCGAGTGTCTGCAACGAAGGTCGGACAAGGCGAGGACGCCATGATGAACTCGCGCGAACTGACCGAACTCCTGTCGCGAATCTCGGCCGATCGAGCGTTGAGCGACGACGAACAGGCATCGATTCTCGAGCAGATCGAGCGACACCCCGAACTGCGCCGTCGCTTGACGATCGATCTCGAGATCGACAGCTCGCTGATCGCCGCAGCGACCTTCGATCGGACCGCCGAGTCGTTCGTCGCGGCGACGATGGAACGGATCGCGAAGAGGGATCGCGAGTCGGTCGAAACGACGTCGTCGACGAGCGCCGCCGAACCGCCAATCGGGCCGAGTCCGATCGCCGAGCCGCCGCGTACCGCCGAGCCGCTCACCGTGTCTCGTCGAACGCCGACCTCCGGAACGACTCCGACGCGCCGCCGTCGTGCCGGTGTCCGGACCGAGCGTCTGATCGCACTTGCTGCGGTGATCGCGATCCTGTTGGGGATCGGCTGGCTGCTGCGAAACGAACTCGGCTGGAGTCGTTCGCCGAATCGGACGCCGCCGATCGCTCGACAACGTCTCGATCGTGCGACGCCGCTCCCGCGCCGACCGTTGCCGGGGCTGCCGAACGAAGATCCCGGCTTCGCCTATGTGACCGCCTCGCGCGACGCGGTTTGGGAGACGCCTCATCAGGACGGCGATCGACTCTCGTCCGGCCTCGTCCGATTGTCGTCGGGCGAGGCGACGATCCGTTTCGACAAGGGGACGGCAGCTCGCCTGGTCGGACCGGCGACCCTCGATCTTCGCGATCCGGACGAGGTCCGATTGGTGCGAGGGAAGGTCAGTGTCGCCGTTCCGTCACAGGCGATCGGTTTCACCGTCGTGACTCCGGTCGGCCGAGTCGTCGATCTCGGGACCGAGTTCGACGTGGCGGTCGAGGCGTCGGGGACGACCGAGACGCTGGTTCGGAGCGGCAAGGTGATCTTCCGGCCGCAACATGGGAGCGAGCCGCCGGGACGCTCGATCGAACTGACGGCCGAGGGGATGAATCGCTCGGTCGCGTCGATTCCCGAGGTCGACCTCTCGGCGTCGACCTCTCTTCCGGTGTCGACCGCCGTCCACGGTCGCCAAGGGACCTTCTTCGGCGTGATCAGCGCGGGAGGAAGAACGCTGGAGTTCGACTCGCCCGACGAGTACCTGGCCTATCGCGATCGTGTCTTCGGCGAACTCGTCGCGGCTCCGGCCGACTTCGAACGCGTCTGGTCCGAGATGGTCCGAGCGATGGCGCTGGCGGGCGCCGGAACGACGATCGACGGCGGCTTCGGACCGAACATTGTCGAAGGGATGGGGAACTTCCGCTCGCGCAGCATTTCGGTGAACGTCGACGGCCGAAACGTTTCGATCACCGAATCGAGTCGAGACGGCATTCGTGTCGTCATCGACGAGCTGATCGACGGGGAGCGTCGCGAGACGGTGGTGACGGCGACTGATCCCGAAGATCTGGCGACTCGCAACCCCGAAGCGCGAGCGTTGTACGACCGCTATCTGGGAAGCGGCGAGTAGTGCCGCAAGGCCGTGGGAGAGCTGCCGTCCGATCCCGCATCGGGAAGTTTCTTCGGACGGCGGCGTGACGACCGACCGGCGGCGGCAACCGGAGAGGGGAAGGGGACGCGAGCCACCGAGGGGCGCGGCCGCCGACCGTTTTTCGACCGCCCACGTACGCAAGGAACCGACCGATGATCGCGCGACGAACGAAGTCGAAGAAGCCCTGGCTGTTGGCGGCTGCGATGTCGCTTCCGCTGTTCGCTGCCGGCACCGCGGCGGCTCAGCAAGCCGGAGCGACGCAGCAGCAGGGATCGCAGTCGAGCGGGACGGTGATTCGCAGCGGATCCTCGTCGTCGTCGAGCGCCGGCGGATCGTCGTCGGCGATGGCCGGCGGTATGGCGGGAGGAAATGCGGGGGGCTTTGCCGGCGGAGGAGTCGGCGGGGGAGTCGGCTTTCCGAACGGGCTGAACCTTCAGGAACTGATGCGTCAGCAGGGACTGCCGCAGGAGTTCCCGGGCGTGATGCAGCAGAGCGGTGCCTCGAGTCGGAGCGTGTCGGTCAGCGAGAACGGCCGGACGGTCGCGATCACCGAGTCGAGCGACGCGGGGATCACCGTGACCGTCACCGAGACGATCGACGGCGAAGAGCGCAAGACGGTGGTCAAGGCTCCGAACAAGGAAGAGCTGCGGAAGAAGAACGCCGAGGCGTATCGGCTGTACCAGCGCTACATGAGGGACCCGGCCGAGATGCACGAGATGATCCGCCGGATGATGGAGGGGATCGACGGCTAGTCCGAATGCGGCTTCGCGCCACCCCCTCTCGTTCGCACTTCCGCAGCGCGCGGCGCCCTTCGATCCGAGGGGGCCGCGCGTTGCGGCGATCACGCCTGACACGACTTGCCGCCGTTGCGGACGAATTTCTGCCGCCGCCTTCGAAAACGGATTGCGACGTTTCGGGAATCGAAG
>CAZZBI010000474.1:0-2982 GCA_964652385.1 uncultured Pirellulaceae bacterium
CTGCGGATGGACTTCGAGGCGCTCGAAGGGGAGCCGACACCGCCGAGGATTCTCGATCTCTCGCGCCATCGACTCGAACGTCTGTCGCGCCCCGAAGAGACGCGCGGGACGGCGACCGCCGACGAACTGACGATGGTCGCGGCTCAGCTGGAAGAAGCAGGGCAGCTGGAAGGGGCGATCGAGGCGTATCGTTCGTATCTGGTCGGGTACGGCGCGACGGCCGAGGTCTGTTTCTTTCTGGCGGAGCTGCTGTACCGGGTCGGCGATCTGCCGGCCGCTCGCGAGCGCTACTACATGGCGATCGAACTCGACGAGGCGTACGTCGAGGCGCGGGCGAATCTCGGTTGCGTTCTCGTGGAGCTGGGGGATCTGGACCTGGCGGCGGCCGCCTTTCGCGGTGCACTCCGTTTCCATCCCGACTATCCCGACGTCCACTTCCATCTGGCACGCCTGCTCGATCGCCAGTCGCAACGCCCTCAGGCGGAGCATCACTGGCGAACCTTTCTGTCGCTGGCGCCGCAGAGCCCCTGGGCCGATGAAGCCCGCGAACGGCTCAGCCTGTCCTAGCGCCGTCGCCGAGGTAGTCGTCGTGTGCCGGCCCCGGTCGAAGCGCGTCGTATTGCGACCGCCCTCGGTCGCAACAAGTCCCGTCAGGGACGTCCGAGAATAGCCCGCCGATTTATCGGCGGGTCGACGTCGGCCGCCTCGATCCGTCGAGTCCCGGTAGGGACGAAAGATCCTTGTGGTTACTGTCTCACGACTCGGTTCTGTCGTCCCTGCGGGACTTCGGATCGTACGAGGTCGGTCTTGGCACCCGGCGATCAATCGCCGGGCTACTTTCGGTCGTCCCTGCGGGACTTTTCGGACCGAAGCGGTTCCTCGTTCGCAGCGTTTGTTGACTTGAGGCCACGAAGCGGACCGTCGTCGTGCTGCCGGCCCCGGTCGAAGCGTGCCGTAGTGCGACCGCCCCCGGTCGCAGCGGTGGTTCGAGCCGAGGGCACGGAGTACCCCTTGCTGACGCGGCGGGCTGGAGGTCGCGGCGGGGAGGGCGCGGAGCGATGGCACGGGGGCCCCTGCGATCGGACGCCAGGGGCCGCACCGTGACTTGTTGCCGCTTCGGCTCGTGGGGCCTCACCGAGCTACGCCGAACCCTGCTCCGGACCCACCGAACGGATCGCTCCCCGCTGCTCCGAAGGCCGCTCCGCCGCCACCGGACGGCGCTTCGGCTTGCGCCGAGTCGACGGCCGACTGCAGTTGCCGGAGGAGTTCGAGCACCTGGCGGTGCACCTTCTCGTCCTGACGGATCACGAGCAGCCCGTTGATCCCCGACACCGAACCGGCCCCTCCCATCTCTTGCCACGAATCGGGAGCGACGGCGGTCTGCACGACGCGGATCAGCTGCGATTCGGCCGAGAGCGGAGCGGGCATCATGTCCATTCCCATGCCCATGCCCATGCCGCCCCCCATACCCGGCATGCCTCCCCCACCGCCGCCCATCATGGGAGGAGCCCCCATGCCGCCGCCGATCTGTCCCTTCGATGACTGGCCTGAACCCGGCAGCCCGGCACTGCCCATCATCCCGCCGGCCCCCGCCATGCTGCCGCCACCCATCATGCCCCCCTCTGCCATGCCGCTCATTCCGCCTCCCATCGCGACGCCGGCCGATCCGGGATAGGCCGACAGCTCGCTCAGGAGTCGACGACAGTCATAGACGCGGACCACCAGATTCTCCTCGATCCGCTCGGGAGTCGTGATGATCAGGATGCCGTCGCGCATGACGAACGCGGCTCCGATCCGCTCGAGCGCGAGCGACAGAAGCATCTCGGCGCGGATCGATCCGAACTCGAGCTCGAGCGGCTCCTCGAGCGTGACGCCGGAATCGTCGAGCGTCGGCGCATCGACGTAGACCTCGAGCGACCACGCTTCCCGCACGATCGATCGGATGAAGTCGCCGTAGGTCCCGGTGAAGCTGACCGCGACGCGGCGATCGAGCACCTCGCGGACCTGGGCGTCGATCCCTTCGGCCTGCGCTTCGACGATCACGGTCGGGCCATCCGCGGCCGGTCCGAGCGGCGATTCCTCCTGAGCGGTCAACGGCGGCGAGCGGAACTGCGAGCGTTCCGGTCCCATCGTCATCATGCCGACGATCGCGACGAAGCTTCCGATCACGGTCAAGGTCGTGTAGCGCATCACCCACCTCCATCTGAGCTGACGGTCGATTCCCCGGCGGAGACCGACGAAGGTCTCCAGCGCCCCGAACTCGTCGATCGCCTGTTGCCACGCCGCTTCCGGCGTCAGCCCCTCCGCGATCAGCTCGTCGCTCCGACAGGCCAGATGATCCTCGATCTCGTCGAGGCATCGGCGTCGGGCTCCCGAGCCGGACAACGCTCGCCCCATCCGGGCGAGGAATCTCTCATGCGCCTCCGGGGGCATGTCGCACCTCCTTCAGCGCCGCACTCGCCGACTCGATCAACCGGTCCATGCAACGGGCGATCTGCTGCCACTGGTCGGCCTGGCGCCCGAGACGCTGGAGCCCCTTGCGAGTCAGCTCGTACCAGCAGCGGCGCCGTCCCGTTCCCGGCTCCCACTTCGCCTTGATCAGCCCATCTGCTTCCAGGCGATGCAGGAGCGGATAGAGCGTGCCGGCTTGGAGCCGAACGCCGCCGTCGCTCGCATCGCCGATCCGCTTCTGGATCAGGTAGCCGTACTTCGCGCCGTCGGCCAGCACGCTCAGGACCATCAGGTCCAGGCTCCCGCGAAGCAGTTCGTGTCCCTTCCGTTCGGCCATCGCATCTCCTCCCTTCAAGAGTCGATGCTCGATAGATAGCCGATCTATCTATCGCGACGCAAGCATTCGGCGCGCGAAAAACGCCGGCCCGGCCTTTCCGAGGCCGAGGCGAGGTTGCGTTGTGATGCGGTAACCCCGTTCGGTCGCCGTGAATGGACGTCGCCTCGGCGTAGCCCCGGCTCGTCCCGAGCCGA
>CAZZBI010000475.1:0-2947 GCA_964652385.1 uncultured Pirellulaceae bacterium
CTGGTGATCTTCACCAGGACGTCGCCGTACTTGAGATCGACGTCATAGTCGGTCGGCGTGTTGAAGCCGTCGGCGACGTTCGGCAATCGGGTGCGCGAACCGTCGATCTCGGTCGGCCCCGAATCCTCGATGCCGAGAGCCCAGTGAGCGATATCGACGTAGTGGGCTCCCCAGTCGGTCATCATGCCGCCGGAATACTCGAACCACCAACGGAACTGCTCGACCCGTTCGGGGATATAGTCGACGTCCGGCGTCTGTCCCTGCCAGAAGTCCCAGTTCAGCCCTTCGGGAACGTCTCGCTTCGCGAACGGCCCGCCGGCCGGCGCGGGGCCCGGAAGAACGACGTCGATCCGAGTCAGCTTGCCGAGCTGACCGGTCCGCGCGGTCGCGACGGCGCGAGCGAACTGCAGCATGTCGGTCCGCTGCATGGTGCCGACCTGGAACGTCCGACCGCTCTTCTTCACTGCCTCGACCAGACGCTTTCCCTCGTCGATCGTCAGCGTCAGCGGCTTCTCGCAATAGACATGCTTTCCCGCCTCGACCGCCGCGATCGCCGGAGCCGTGTGCCAGTGATCGGGAGTGCCGATCGTCACCACCTGGATGTCTTCCCGTTCCAGCAGTCGGCGATAGTCCTCGAAGATCTCCACCTCGCCGCCGTACTCGTTGCGAGCCCGCTCGGCGTGCTGGCGACGGACGTCGCAGACCGCGACGACATCGCCGTAGCCGCGGGCGCGATGCCCGATGTACGTCCCCTGACCGCCGACGCCGATGCAGCCGATCTTGGGGCGATCCTGGCGGCCGGTCGGCAACAGCGAGGCGAGCGACGTCGACTGGAAACCGAACATCTGCCGCGAAGCGGCACAGGTCGCGGCGACCGAGGCGGTGGCGGCCAGGAAACGGCGGCGATTCGGGCGCGAACCAAACGACGAAGCCATACGGCGATCTCCGGATGACGCAAGGAAGGGGAGGGGCGAAGGCGGGTCGGTGCGGATGCCCCGGGCGTTTTCGCCGCGAAGGAAGTTCACCGCGAAGGAAGACACCACTCCGTTACCGTACACGTGCGGCCGATCGGATGCCATCGCTCGCGACCTGGGGAACGGGCACACCCCTTCGCGATTCGCCTTGACGATCGGCCGCCGGTCTCCGCCACATCGACGACATCAGCGGCGGCGATCGAGCCAGACGAGCAGCAACGGCAGGACGAGCAGGTTGCCGATCAGCCCGCCGAGCATCGCGGCGCAGACCAGGGCTCCGAAGTACACCGTCGGCAGGAACTCGCTGACGACCATCGTGGCGAAACCGCCGACGAGCGCGATCGTCGCGAAGACCGAAGCGGCTCCGGCTCGATGCTGGGCGCTGTCGATCGCGTCGGTCGCCGAGGCACCATCGCGGGTCCGGCGACGGACGATTTCCAGGTAATGGAGCGTGCTGTCGATCGACAGCCCGACCGAGACGGCGGCGATCAGGGCGACTCCCATGTTGATCGGAATGCCGAGCCACCCGAGCGAACCGAGCAGGACCGCGATCGGCAACAGGTTGGGCACAACCGCGATCACCGCTCGCGACAGCCGACGCGTCGCGGCCCATGACAGCAGCAGAATCGCGACGGTCGCCACACCCAAGGTCAGCCACTGGTCGGCCAGCAGATGGTCGACGATTCGCGCGAGCAGCACGTACCATCCGGTGACGACCGGCGGTCGGTCGATCGGCCAGCGTTCCGCTTCGTCGGCGCAGATCGCTCGAACCTGATCGATGATCCCCTGCTGCGTCTCGGCCGGCAGTTGCTGTCGCGAGCGGAGGAGGATCCGGACGTACCAGGCACCGGGGCGGTCGGGATCCTCGGCCAGCAGCGAACCATGGAGGCCCGGAAGCCGCGTGCGGAACTGCTCGAGCCCTTGCGAGATGACGAAGTCGTTGAGCATCGGGATCCGCTCGAGTCGCTCGATGTCGATCACTCCGGTCAGCGAGTCGGCGATGCTCAGCACCTGAGTCAGCGCCGGCTCGCCGGAGAGTATCGGCGTTCCATCGGGCGCCGCGGCGGCGAGCGGCTCACTCGAACCGGTCGCCGGGGAGCCGCCGATCCGCACCTCGTCCCGCAACCGGGATTCGAGCTGCCGGATCCGTTGCACGCGGTTCCAGTCGAGAGCCCCCTCGAGCGGCACGAGGATCTCCCAGACGCCGGCGCCGCCGAGCCGCTCTTCGACGAACCGATAGTCCTCGAGAATCGGACTCCCCGCACGGAAATTGCGAGTGAAGTCGGTCTCGACACGAACTCGAGTCAGGCCGAGGGCGGCCGCTCCGACGGCGAGCGGGACGAGCACGAACCAGATCACCGGACGACGGCGGACCGATTCGAGCGGACGTTCGAGCAGCCGATCGAGCAGCGATCCGGTCGCGCCAGGAGCGGGGGGCGGGGGATCGAGCCAAGTGAGAGAGCGGGGGAGGGGAGGGAGCATCGCGGCGGGGCCCAGACAGACGAGCGCCAGCAGGACCGCCAGACTGCCGACGATCATGATCGCGCCGAAATCGCGGACCGGTTCGACGCTCGCCACCAGCAGCGCCGCGAATCCGGCAGCATCGGTGGCGCATGCCCAGAAGGTCGGCGCCAGGATCTGCTCGAGAGTCGTGCGGAGCGCCTGGCGTCGATCATCGCCGGCCGCCTGGCGCTCGCGGAAGCGGACGATCCAGTGCATCACCGAGGCGACGGCGATGACGGTGACGACCGAGCCGAACATGGTGCTGACGAGCGTCAGCTGGGCGCCGCTGACCGCCAGACTCAGACGGGCGACCGACAGGGAGGTCTGCACGACCGCTCCGGCGATCACCGCCCAGCGGAGACTGCGGAAGGTCAGCAGCAGGACCAACGCCAGCAGCAGACCGGCGTTGAAGCTCAGCCGCCGGCCGTCCCGCTCCAGCATGCGGAACCCCTCGTCGATCATCACCGGTT
>CAZZBI010000476.1:0-2939 GCA_964652385.1 uncultured Pirellulaceae bacterium
ACGCGTACTTCGCGCGAGCGTGTTCCAGCACGTAGAGCTTCGCCGGCACGTACTCTTAGAGCTTCTTGGATCCATTACTCGGCAATCCCTCTGAGTCGCTGCGTTCAGTGAGAGTCTTGTCGCCAGCCACTGCATCAGACGGGAGCGTGCATCGACCACGTGCTCTCGCTCTTCCCATTCCTCCCAGGTCGAGAGTCCATAGACTCGATCGCGAACCTCGAGGCGATCGCGCCGAACGCCGATCAGAACGAAGTCGTAGTCCAGCCTGAGCGACGGCACGGTTCGAGCACCGAGGTCGCACGGCAACGGCAGTTCCTCGATCGCGATCGGCGTGGCGAACCATTCGATGCATTCGACGCGGACCAGTTGCCGGCGGCCGAGGCAAACGTCGAAGGGACTGATCGGCCGCCAGGAGGCCTGAGAATCGACGCCTGACTCATCTCGCATCTCTTAAACCAAGCACAAGTTCGAACGGAAGGTATTTGACACTCTGAACCGTGTCAATGATCATGCCTAGGCACAGAGTCCTACGGTCGGAACGAATTACAAGGGACGGAGTCGCCCATGGCTAGGAACGGAGGTCTTGGAACTTGTGCGTACTGTGGAAAACGCCGAAAAATCACTCGGGATCACGTCATTCCCAAGTCGCTCTTTGATCGACCGCTTCCAAAGTACATGCCAACAGTTCCTTCCTGCAACGAATGCAACAACGACAAGTCCAAGCACGACAGTTTTCTGAGAGACATTCTGGTAATGGACTACGCAGCCTGCGAAAGTCCGATTGCGAAGAAGATCTTCGATGAGAAGGTCATGCGTGCGATGAGCCGGGGGCAATCCCTCGCAGCCAAAATCATGGTCGAGAGCGGGAAGCCGATCGACATCAAGACCCCGTCTGGCCTAATTGTCGACACCGCGTACATGGGCAAGTTTTCCTTCGCTCGAGCTGTTTCGATGTTCGGCTATACCGTTCGAGGCCTCAACTATCGGCTTCGAAAGACGGTACTGTCGAAGGACTGCGAGATCCGAGTCTTGCGAACCGCCGCGAATGACATCGCCTACTGCCATGGAATCTTCGACTCCATTGGAGCGCCACCGCCAATCGGCATCGGACAAGGTGTGTTCTCGATGCGATGCGCGTTCTGCGACGGCCATCCAGACATTTCACTTTGGCTCTTGACCTTCTACGAACGGGCAGTCTTTCACGTTGCAACTGCCCAGAAGGGATACAAGTGGCCTGTCAGCGTGCCTCGCCGGCCGCTTCGGATTCGATAGCCATCGTCATCGATAACGCTCCAGTCGCTCGCGCTCGACCCGATCGGCCGAGATCACGACCCTCGGCCTCGCGACGAGGACGAGGATCAGTCGCGAAGCGGGATCCTGTGCCGGACGCCGGCCGGCGATCCAGTCCCGCTCGAAGTCCGAGCGGCCGATCGTCGCGGTCAGCTGGCGCCACACGAAAGCCGGCCAGCAGAGCGACACGACCGCGAAGACGATCGACGCTGCTGCGAAGTCGACCGCTCCTGGCCAGGCGTAGCGCCACAGCGGGAGCAGCAGCATCCCGAGCCAGGTCGGCACCGCCGTAACGAGCCAGATCGCGAGCAAGACCAGCCAGAGATTCATGGCACCTACCAGGGACTCCGCGGCCCGTTCGACGATGTCAACCGCGCCGGGCTGTAACCGTTCGACGAAGTGGCGTGGACGCGGTGTGTTCGGCTGCATAAAAAGAGGCTCGGACGGCGACGGATTGCCGCATCCGCGGGTGACGCTCCGTCAGTCCCGGGCGATCGGATGACCGTCGGGGTGGTCGACGAGTCTCGCGTCGGGAAGCAGCTTCCTGACCATGTCGTCATCGACCTGCGGACCGAGGGCGGCAGACGTGTCAGCTGATCGCGCCGGTTGCGACGCGGGTCGACCGACAGCAGCTTGCGGCTGCCGATCAGACTCATCTGCACCGCGGCTGTCGAGTCGCTGCGATCGTTGTGGGCGAAGAGCCCGTTCTTTCGGCCGATCGCCTCGCAGTGCAGCGTCCGTTCGGACGGAGTGTCGTCGATCGAGAGCTCGTTGGCGGCGACTCGCGGCAGTGAGTTACCTGGCGGTTCTGCCGGCCTCGGTGTTCGTTCGGATTCGGTGTCGCACGCCCTCGGCTCGAGGACGAGCCGGGGCAACGGCGGGGGCCGAATTCGTCGGCGACTTTCCCAGGCCGCAGCGAAGCGCCGGGGAGGGCCTCCTGGTGATCGATGGTCGCTGCATACCAGCGACGCTCCGAGGCCGTCGCGGGCATCGTGTTCCCTCCGGGACGGTTCGGATCTCGGGCGCCCTTTCGCGACTCCGTCACCTCCGTGTCTCCGTGAGAAAAACTCCGTCCCGTGCCTCCGTACGCTCCAGGGCCTCTCCCGCGACAGGTCCGCTACTCCTTCTTCTTCCGGCCGCGCGTCGTCGTCTTCTCCGGGGTCCAGGCTCTGACTTGGGGAAGGGCGAGGCCGAGGGCGCGGGCTTCTTCGGTGACGAAGCCTTCGTAGTAGGTCCCCATCTTCAGGCCGTCGAAGCGCGGGTCCGGGGCGTCGTGCCATTGCTTGAGCCACGGGAGCAGCTCGACCAGTGACGCGAGCAGCGGGAGCAGGCGCGGGTCGTCTCGGCCTCCTTGGCGTTCCTGGATGTCGACGTAGTAGGCGGCGATCGCTTGGGCGAGCTGCAGCGCGTCGTAGCCGGCCCAGGCGATCGGCAGCGTCCCGTCGCTCGATTCGCAGCCGGGGAAGGTGAGCCAGCGTTCCTTCGGGACGTCGAGCTTGCCGCGCAGACGCCAGTAGTCGCTCTTGCGGAAGTCGGACGAGGCGTATTTCGGCGGGACCGGGATACCGCCGTCGATCGGCCGGCCGGTCCGATCCTCCTCGCGCTGCAGTTCCCAGGTCCGCTCCCATTCCTCTCGCTTGATCAAGCCC
>CAZZBI010000477.1:0-2933 GCA_964652385.1 uncultured Pirellulaceae bacterium
ATCCAGTCGGCGATCGCGCGCCGCTCGTCCGGCGCGAGCGGCTTGGGGACGCCGCGCTCGGGCAACGGCATTTCGGCGTCGTCGATCCGCTGCAGCATCCAACTCGCCGCCGCATCCCCCGGCTCGAAGGCCGCTCCCGAGTCCCCCCCGCGGCCGATCCCCTCGGCGTCATCCAGTCGAAGACCGCCGGAAGCGTTTCCGGACTGATGACAGGCGACACAGCGGCGGAGCAGCACGCGCGACGCGCTCTCGAACGTCGAGTCGTCGGCACCGACCGGCTCGGCCGAGCCGACGAGACTCGCGACCCCTCCGAAAACGACCGCGACGACGATCGCGATGATGCGTCGCGTCGTGCGCTGCCCGTTGATCGACGCGTGGGCGCAAGCGAAACGCATGGCGTCGCCGCTCCGTGTGGTGGTCGTATTCGCTGAGGGCGTCGGGATACGCCGCTCTTCAGACTTCGGCGACGGTCGGCGCCCGACGTCGCTCGGGTGCCGCGTGGGGCGCGGGCCGGCGGAGACATCGGGGCGGCGAAGTCATCGGGCCGAGTCCGTAACGCCGGCTCGTCCTGGGCGATGGTCTTTCGGCACCGCAGTCCGCGCGGCGGACCGGCAGTCGCGGTAGGACCTAGTGCCTTGCGGGACATCCTAGGTGATCGTGCGGCGCGACGCGAACCTTCGAGATCGAGCGAGCGACGCGGTTTCGCGCTTGGCTCAGGTTCCTTCGGTCCGACATAATGCAGGGCCCACCGCGAGTCGACTCGTTTCGCCCCCGCGACTCGCCCGTCTCCTTCCGCCGCGAGGTCTCGCATGCTTCGCTTCGGTGCGTTCCCTGCGCGCCCGTCGTTCGGTCCGATCGCGTGGCTGATCGCGTTCGCGACCATCGCTCCGGATTCGGCTCGACCGTTTCCGATCGACGATCCGCCGCTCGATCCGGTAGCGGTCGAGCGCTTCGAGGACGAGGTGCGCCCGCTGCTGGTCGCTCGCTGCTACGAATGCCACTCGCGCGCCTCGGGCGAAGCGGGAGGGGGGCTGCTGCTCGACTCGCGCGACGGCTGGGAGCGCGGCGGCGAACTCGGAACGGCGATCGTGCCGGGCGAGCCGGATCGGAGTTGGCTGATCCGCGCGGTTCGGCCGCACGACGACGCCTTGCAGATGCCTCCCGATTCGGCCCTTTCGCCGGCCGAGATCGCCGTGCTCGAACGGTGGATCACCGAGGGAGCGGTCGATCCGCGGCGCGAGAGCGACGAGGCTGCTGCGACGAATCGCGGGATCGATCTCGAACAGGGACGATCGTTCTGGAGTTTCCGGCCGGTCGACTCGGCGGTCTCGTCGGCGCTCGACGCGATGGCGGACGAGGCATCGCGCTTCGGCGACCGATTCCGCCCCGAGGATCGGATCGATTGGGGGATCGCTTCGCGATGGAGCGCCGCCGGAGTCACTCCGGCCAGCGAAGCGTCGCGCGCCGATCTGATCCGCCGCGCGTCGATCGACCTGACCGGTCTGCCTCCCGAATACGACCAGGTGCAGGCGTTCGTTGCGGACGAGCGTCCCGATGCTTGGGAGCGGGCGATCGATCGATTGCTCGCCTCGCCGCGCTACGGCGAACGCTGGGGGCGCCACTGGCTGGACGTCGCGCGCTACGCCGACTCGAACGGCATGGACGAGAACATCGCGCACGGCAACGCCTGGCGCTATCGCGACTGGGTCGTTCGAGCCCTGAATCGGGACCTCGGGTACGACACCTTCGTCACCCTGCAACTGGCCGGCGATCGCCTGCCGCCGACC
The DNA here is from genome assembly GCA_964652385.1 of uncultured Pirellulaceae bacterium. Classification (GTDB taxonomy): domain Bacteria; phylum Planctomycetota; class Planctomycetia; order Pirellulales; family Pirellulaceae; genus UBA11682. The sequence continues at coordinate 1,788 of CAZZBI010000477.1, forward strand.
GACGACGAGCAGGAGCGGATCGAGCGGACGATCGCGACCGGCTTTCTCTCGCTCGGCCCGAAGGTGCTGGCCGAGGTCGACGAGACGAAGATGGAGATGGACATCATCGACGAGCAGGTCGAGACGACGGGGCGCGCCCTATTGGCGATGACTTTCGGCTGCGCCCGCTGCCACGACCACAAGTTCGATCCGATCGGCACTCGCGACTACTACGCCCTTGCCGGGATCTTCAAGAGCACCCGGACCATGGAGCACTTCACGAAGATCGCGAAGTGGAACGAGGTGTCGATCGAGACGTCGGCCGAGCGAGCGGCTCGTCAATCGGTCGAATCGCGTCTGGCCGAACTGACGAGCGAGATCGAGCAGGTCGTCGGCGAAGCGGACGGGGTCCTGCGTCAGTCGCTGATCGACTCGGGGGAATTGGCCGCCGACGGTGCGCTGCCGGCCAACAAGGGGGAACGCTATCGCGCCGATCTGGGCGAGCGGCTCGCGACGCTCGAAGCGGAACGCAAGTCACTGGAGGGGACCAAGCCGCTCGAACCGACGGCGATGGGAGTCTCGGATGCCCCGTCGCCGGTCGATCTGGCGCTCTGCATCCGCGGCAATCATCTGACGCTCGGCGAAGTGGTGCCGCGAGGGATCCCGGCGGTCTTCGTCTCGGCCGACACCCCGGCTCCCGCGATGCCGACCGATGCGAGCGGACGGCTGGAACTCGCCGCCTGGATCGTCGACTCGGCCAATCCGCTGACCGATCGGGTCTGGGTCAATCGTCTGTGGCGTTGGCATCTGGGACGAGGGATCGTGGCGTCGACCGACAACTTCGGTCTGCTCGGCGATCTGCCGACGCACCCCGAACTGCTCGACGATCTGGTGCTCCGCTTCCGAGATCACGATCGATCGACGAAGTGGTTTCATCGGACGCTGATGACGAGCGCGACCTATCGCCTGGGAGCGATCCCCGACGGTCGTTCGGCCGAACTCGATCCCGACAATCGCTGGCTCGCGCGTCATTCGGTGCGGCGGCTCGAGAGCGAGGCGATTCGCGACGCGATGCTCGCGGCGGCCGGAGACCTCGACCTGAAGATCGGCGGCTCGCTGCTGCATGTCGGCAACCGGGAGTTCCTGTTCGACCACACGTCCAAGGAC
>CAZZBI010000478.1:0-2932 GCA_964652385.1 uncultured Pirellulaceae bacterium
GCGATCCAGTATAGATGGGCTCCGTCCGAGCCCCCCCAAGGTCCGCCCCCTCGCGACATCACCTCGACATGAAACGAGGGCGACTGCGCAAACCTGAACGCGCGTCTCGCTCTCTCTCCCGCTCGATTGTCGGGAACGGTTGAACGGGTCGCTCCGGTCGTGACGATGACCGAGCGAAGAGTCGCCTGGCGCCTCGACACCCCGTCGTTTCGCTTTTCGTCGGCCGAGGCTCGAACACGAACGATGTTCCGACACGGTCTCCATCTCGAAACACCGCGCCGCGACGTCGGCCGGCGAGCCGTTCGGGAGCGTCGATCGTACGTTCTTGCGACCGCGGCGCTCGCTCTCCTGATCTGCGTGGCCCAGCTCGGCGGCTGCCGTCCGCTCGGATCGGCTCGCCGTCCTCCTGCAGCGTCGAACGGCGGACTGACCAAGTACACGCAGCTCGCGATCGAAGCCCCAGCGACCGACGGACCGACGGCCGACGATCTCGGAATCGACGTGCCGCCGATCACGCTCCGCACGCTCGAGGAGGGAGCAATCGAGTACTGGGATCTCTCGCTCGAGGAGGCGATCGGAATCGGCCTGTCGCGCTCGCGCGTCTTTCGGAACCTCGGGGGCGTCGTGCTCGACGCCCCCGCCGCGGCTCGCACGGTCTTCGATCCGGCAGTCACCGAGACCGATCCGCGGTTCGGAGTCGAAGGAGCGCTCAGCGCGTTCGACGCGCAGTGGTCGACCGGCGTGTTCGTCGAGAAGAACGATCGCGCGCTGAACAACCAGTTCTTCGGCGGCGGTGCCCGACTGTTGCAGCAGGATCTCGCCGAGTATCGCTCGGAACTCTCGAAGCGGACCGCGACCGGGTCGCTGCTGACCGTCCGTAACATCGCCGAATACGACTTCAACAACGCTCCTGCCAATCTCTTCGAGAACGGAGCCTGGACGGTCAAGCTCGAAGCCGAAGCGCGAACACCGCTGCTGCAGGGAGCGGGGGTCGACTTCAACCGGATCGCCGGCCCCAACGGCTCTCCCGGTCTCAATCAGGGCGTCCTGATCGCGCGGGTCAACGCCGACGTCGCGCTGGCCGACTTCGAGGCGGCGGTGCGCGATCTGGTCCTGGACATCGAGACGGCCTACTGGGAGCTCTACTACGGCTATCGTGATCTCGACGCCAAGACCGTTTCGCGCGACCGAGCTCTCGCCACCTGGCAGCGGATCCGAAGCCTCTCCGACACCGGCCAGCGCGGCGGCGAGGCAAGTCGCGAGGCGCAAGCGCGGGCTCAGTTCTATCGCCAGCAGGAAGAGGTGCAGAATGCCTTTGCCGGTCAGGCGCTCGAGCGTTCGCGAGCGACGACGTTCCGCGGAACCGGCGGCGTGCTGGCCAACGAACGGCGGCTGCGACTGTTGCTCGATCTGCCGATCGTCAACGGCCGCCTGATCCGTCCGGCCGACGAACCGATCGTCGCTCCGGTCTCGTTCGCGTGGGGCGAGTGCGTCGACGAGGCCTTGGTTCGTCGTGTCGAACTCCGGAGACAACGGTGGGAGATTCAGCGATCCGAGCTCGAACTGATCGCCGCGAAGAACTACCTGCTCCCGCGACTGGATGCGGTCGGACGGTATCGCTGGCGCGGATTCGGTCACGATCTGCTCGCGACGCAGGGGCCCAATCCCCGCTTCGACAACGCGCTCGAAGATCTCGTGACCGGCGACTTTCAGGAATGGCAGATGGGAGTCGAGTACCGGTTTCCGGTCGGATTCCGTCAGGCGCATGCCGGTTACCGCCAGGCTCAGCTCAATCTGGCTCGCGACCGTGCGCTGCTCGAGGCTCAGGAGCGAGATGTCGTCGCCGATCTGACCAACGCGGTCAGCGAACTCGATCGTGCCTTCGTCACGCTGGAGAGCAATCTCGAACGGCTCGAGGCGACCTTGCTGCAGCTCGAGGCGCTGCAGGCGGTCTACGACGACGACATCACCGACGAGAACCAGCGTCTGAGACTGCTCGACCTGATTCTCGATGCGCAGCGCAACGTTGCCGAAGCCGAGAGCCGCTGTCATCGGGGGCAGGTCGAGTATCAACTGGCGATCCGGCAGGTCCATTTCGCCAAAGGATCGCTGCTCGAATACGACTCGGTGGCGCTCAGCGAGGGCCCCTGGTCTCAGGCCGCGATTCGGGATGCCGCTCGCCGCGGCGCCCAACGTCGCCGCATGTCGGTGCTGAACGACTACCTGATGCCCGCTCGTCGGCTGAGCGACGGTCCGGTCGCCGATGCGTGGCAGGGGCCGATCGAGCCGACTCGCGCGACGTCGTCGGGCGATGCGATCGACTCGCCTGACGATCTCTCGGACGGAGCAAGGCGCGAAGAGTGACTCTTCGCGCCTCCTCCGTTCTCATTCACGGCGTTCATCGATCGGTCGTGCGAGGTCGAATCGAGAAGCGGATGTCGATCTTCATCCCTTCGACCGAGGCGTCGACGATGCGGCCGACTCGGTTCGCCCCCTCCCCTTCACCCTGACGCTCGAACGAGAAGAGGCGGCCGGTCGCCGGATCGAGAGGAATCGGGACGATCCGAACTTCATCGAGCGTCGCCGGGAGGCTACCGAGTTCTACCGCCGCGTAAGCTCGAAGCGCCTCGCAAGTCCGGAGCAAGGCGAACTCGCGAGCCAAACGTGTCTGAGCCGCTTGGATCCCGGTCGCCGGCATCAGGAACTGGCGTTTGAACGGGGGAAGGGGCTCGATGTCCGGCATTCCGATCGCAGGATCGAACTTCGCCGTTTCCTCTCGCGACAGGAAGAGCAGTCGCAACTCGCGATCCCGCAGCTTGCGGTACTGGTTCCAACTTGCCTGGATGATGACACGCGAGACCGGCATCGCGTCGACCTTGGTCTCGTCGATTCCCGCTTCGATCAGCACCTGCTTCGCCTTGGGATAGGTGGT
>CAZZBI010000479.1:0-2913 GCA_964652385.1 uncultured Pirellulaceae bacterium
CGCTCAATCCGATTCCGACCAGCCTGAATCAGATTCCCGGCGAGACCGGAGCACTGACCCCGGGGGGCTCGATCGTCGACGGCAAGCTCCGCTTCGTCTCGAACAACGGCGACGTCAACGCCCTGTCGATCGGCGCCGCGGGGTTCACGATCGTCGGCGAAGACCAGACGATCAGCGTTCCGAACCTGGCGTTCGGCACCGTCCAGGAAGCGCGTGGCGAAGGTGCGGTCGCCGACTTCGTGGCCTACGATTCGCTCGGCGTTCCGGTCAACGTCCGGATCACGACGGTGCTCGAGCAGATCGACGGCAACTCGACCGTCTATCGCTGGTTCGCCGAGTCGAGTTCGAACGATCCGCTCAACGGGTCGAACATCGCCGTCGGTACCGGACGGATCACGTTCGACGGCGAGGGGAACTATCTGGCGGTCTCGAACGACACCGTCTCGATCGAGCGGCGGAACTCGCCGGCGATGAGTCCGCTGGAGTTCACGCTTGACTTCAGCCGGATGTCGGGCTTGGCCGCCGACTCGCCGACGATGACCGTCTCGCGCCAGGACGGCTCGGCGCCCGGAGTGCTGACGAGTTTCGTGGTCGGCGAGAACGGCCTGATCACCGGCGTCTTCGACAACGGCACCTCGAAGGACCTCGGTCAGATCCGGCTCGCGAAGTTCGCCAACCCGGCCGGTCTGGTCCAGTCCGGACTGAACATGTACGTCGCCGGCAGCAATTCCGGCATCTCGTTCTTCAATCCGGGAGTCGACGGAGCGGGGAAGCTGCAGTCCGGCTTCGTGGAACTGAGCAACACGAACATCGGCCGCAATCTGATCAGCCTGGTCCTCGCCTCGACGCTCTACCGCGGGAACTCGCGGGTCATCAATACGGCCCAATCGCTCCTGGACGAGCTGATGAATCTCCGGCAGTAGTTCCGCCCCGGACGGCGCGGATGCCGGCGGACGCGATCCCCCGTCGGCCGCTCCGCTCCGTTCCGTAGCCTAAGGTTGCGGGTCGTTTTCGGATCGGACCCGGTCCGACCGCGCCCGCGGAAGGGTGACTGGAGAGCCGGTCGTGATCCGACTGACCCGCATCAACGGCGAACCGTTCGTGCTCAATGCCGAGCTGATCCGCTACGTCGAGCGGCGTCCCGACACGTTCATCACGCTGACCAACGGCGATCGGCTGATCGTCTTGGAGACGATGGACGAGGTACTCGATCGGACGATCCGCTACCAGCAGTCCAAGCACCTGATGCCGACGCTCGGCGCGGCACAACGAGCCTCGTAACGAACGGAAAGACTCGTCGTGGACATCGCTACCGTCATCGGTCTGGTCCTGTGCGTCGTGCTGATCATCGGGTCGATCTTCATCGGCGGCGGCTCGCTCATGACCTTCGTCGACATCCCGTCGGTGCTGGTCGTCATCGGCGGCGCATTGGCGGCGGTGCTGATCGCGTTTCCGCTCGGGCCGGTCTTCGGCAGCTTCAAGGTGATGCTGAAGGTCTTCCTGAACAAGGTCGAGGACATCAAGACGATCATCACCCAGATCGTGGCGCTCGCCGAGACCGCTCGGCGTGACGGCCTGCTGGCGATCGAGAGCAAGATGGAAGAGGTGAAGCATCCGTTCATTCGGATGGGGATCCAGCTGGCGATCGACGGTTCGCCGCCGGAAGTGATCGAGGATCTGCTCCGAACCGAGGTCGACTCGATCGCCACGCGGCATGGCGAGGGAAAAGGGGTCATGGACCAGCTCGGCCGTTTCGCCCCGGCCTACGGGATGATCGGAACGCTGCTGGGTCTCGTCATGATGCTCTCGAACATGTCCGACCCCTCGAGCATCGGAGCCGGTATGGCGGTCGCGCTGTTGACGACGCTCTACGGAGCCATCGCTTCCAACTGCGTCTTCATTCCCTTCGCCGAAAAGCTCGCCTACTACAACAAGAAAGAGCTGCTGGCGCGCGAGATCATCATTCGCGGCATCCTGGCGATCCAGTCGGGAGAGAATCCGCGCGTGATCGAGCAGAAGCTCTCGGCGTTCCTGCCGCCGAAACAGCGCGTGCAGGAGGCGGCGTGAGATGGCGGAAGAAGAGAACTCGGCCGGTGCGATTCCCGAGTGGGTCGTCACTTTCGGCGACATGATGTCGCTGCTGCTCACCTTCTTCATCATGCTCGTCTCGCTCAGCGAGATGAAGCAGGAGGAGAAGTTTCAGGCGATGGTCGAGTCGATCAAGCGACAGCTCGGCCATACCACGAGCATGGACAGCATGGCTCCCGGCAAGGTCCGACCTCGCAACTCGTCGCTCCAGCAGGTCGCCAATATGGGGCGATCGCGACGGATGGACCTGATGCAGGGGGGAGATCGCACCAAGGCACCGGTCGGCGAGAACCGGACCGTCCGCATCGTCCGTCCCGGCGATCGGACCGCGCGCGGAACCTCGCTGCAGTTCGACGACGGGAGCGGCGAGCTGCGGCCGGCCGAGGCGGAGGTGCTTCGCGGCCTGGCAAGCGACTTCATCGGGAAGCCGCAGCTGATCGAGGTGCGGGCCCACACGTCGCGCAAGCCGCTCGAGGCCGGTTCGCCCTATCGCGACCATTGGGACCTCGCCGCAGCACGCGGGCGTTCCGTGATGAGTTTCCTGATCGAGCAGGTCGGTGTCGAACCCGAGCGAGTCCGGATGACGACCGCCGGACCGTTCGAACCGCTCTATTCGGGAACCGATCCGGTGAAGGTCAAGACGAACGATCGGGTCGAGGTGTATTTGCTCGATCAGACCGTCAGTGGCGCGGCGGGCGAAACCGGAGCGAACTGATTCGAGCTCGGCGCGATCGTCCCCATGATCCGTCGCAGCGCATCGCCGCGATGCGCTGCCTCGACCCCTCGGTGCCTGCCGGTCCGGTCGTCATGACCGGCCGAATGCGG
>CAZZBI010000480.1:0-2898 GCA_964652385.1 uncultured Pirellulaceae bacterium
TCGCACTACGAGCTCGGCCCCGGCGTAGGCCCGCGTCGTCCTCGACGCGCGGCAGAGCGACTTCGGGCGTTCGAGGCGCCCCGTTGCGTGACCGGTGTCGATGTCGCTCGCCCCTCGGCTCGGGACGAGCCGGGGCTACAACGGGGCAGAGCTGTTGCGGTGCGACCGGGGTCGGTCGCACTACGGCAACGCGGTGCGACCGGGGGCGGTCGCATTACGGTCGGGTAACGTGTCGTCCGTTGCGGCCTAGGTTTGGCGTCCGGACGATCTCGTTCCGGCGGTCGAGCGCGCGCCGACGGCCGGTCGAGACGATTCTGATGGCGCCGGCGATTGCGCGATGCCTCTTCCCGAGGAACAAACACCGCTCCCCTCCCCGAATCGCGCGGCGAAGACGCGCGAGCCGGGGGCTCTGCGCGCCGCGCCTCCCCCTCCCCCGCCTCCCGTCTCACGTCGTCGACGACCGAAGTGGGAGACGGAGCCGGTTCGTGAGACCGATCCGACCGACCGTCCCGTCTGGGCGTTCTGGCGCGATCGGGACGGGCGCCGTCACGCGGTCGCGTTCGTCGTCAGTCTGCTCGGCCATGCCCTCGCGTTCGTCCTGCTGACGCTCGTGCTGATCGAGGGGCGGGGAATCGGAACGACGTTGGTGCTCGAGGCGTCGCTCGCGGCCGATCCGGCCGAACTTCAGGCCGATGCGGTCGCCGTGACGACCGATCGAGCCGACTCGGCGAGCGAGTCGATGGCGATCGATCCGACCGAGATCCGCCTGCCGCATCCCGAAGCGCCGACGCTCGGTGCCGAATCCGAATCGACTCCCGTCCCCGAATCGACGATTCGTGCCGCCACCTCGTCCGAACTGAGGAATCTCTCGGATCTGCCGACCGGCGGCGGACTCGACGGTCGCAGCGCCGGGCGGCGGCAGGAACTGCTCGACAGCGAAGGGGGAACGCCGGGGAGCGAGTTGGCGGTGGAACGCGGGCTCGAATGGCTCGCGGCGCATCAGCACGAGGACGGCAGTTGGTGGTTCGATCTCTCGACCGGTCCCTGCCGCGGTCGGTGTCGCCATGCGGGCAACGTCGGCAGTTCGACTGCGGCGACCGGCCTGGCGCTCCTCTGTTTTCTCGGCCACGGCGACACGCCTCAGGAAGGGAAGCACAGCGAGACGGTGCGCCGGGGGCTCTACTATCTCCAGGAGCGGATCCGTTTCGGTCCGCGCGGCGCCGACCTGCAGGAAGGGACGATGTACGGTCAGGCGATCGCGACGTTGGCGCTGACCGAGGCGTATGGGATGACTCAAGATCCGTCGCTCCGGCCGCTCGCGCAGTCTGCGCTCGACTTCATCGTCGCGTCGCAGCACAAGGAGGGAGGTTGGCGCTACAACCCGGGGCAGCCGGGAGACATGACGGTCGGCGGTTGGCAGATGATGGCACTCCACAGCGGCCATCTGTGCGGACTGGACGTTCCGTCGCCGACCGTCACTTCGTTCTCGCGCTTTCTCGATTCGGTCCAGACGCACTACGGGGCGCGGTATCGCTATCTGCCGGAGTACGACGAAGCGACTCCGGTTCCGACCGCGGTCGGCCTGCTCTGTCGCATGTATCTCGGTTGGCCGCGGACGATGACGCCGATCCGCGACGGCGCGGCGTACCTGGCCGATCTCGGTCCGTCGCGCACCGACCTGTACTTCGACTACTACGCGACTCAGGTGCTCCATCACTACGGCGAGCCGCATTGGGAGAAATGGAATCTGACGATGCGCGAGTACCTGATCCGGACTCAGGAGACGGCGGGGCACGAGCGCGGCAGCTGGCACTTCGGTGACGAACATGGGGACCAGGCGGGGCGGTTGTACAGCACCGCCATGTCGATCATGATCCTCGAGGTCTACTACCGCTATCTGCCGCTCTACGGCGATCGCGCGGTCGACTTTCCGTACTGACCGGACCGAACGCCGATGGCTCGCGCCGTCGTCCGCGTTCCCCACGCGAAAGCGCGAGTCGTGACGGCCGGCGATCTGCTCCGAATTCCCGATGACGTCGTGCCGGTGCTCGATCTGCTCGGTGGCAGAGCGGTCCGAGGGGTCGGCGGACGACGCGATGCGTACCGGACGCTGCGCGAAGAGGGGCTCGGGAGCGACGATCCGCTCGAAGCGGCTCGGGCGCTGCGAGAACGCCGCGGAGCGGTGCGCTTCTACGTCGCCGATCTCGATGCGCTTCGAGGGGGCGAGCCGGCGATCGGGTTGTTCGAGCGGCTGCTGGACGACGGCTTCGGTCTGGTCGTCGATGCCGACTGGGCTGCGGTCCGCCACCGCAAGTCGCTCGCTCGACTGCTGCAGCGCGACCGATTTCGTCCGGTCGTCTCGCTCGAGTCGTTGGCGGCGGTCGCGAACGACGAGCGGCCGGAGAACGGAGTTCCGGGGCGACGCGAACAACGACTCCGTGAGGCGTTCGACGTCGCGGGGAGTCGCGCGATCTTTTCGCTCGATCTCTTCGCGGGCAGAGTCTGGTTCGGTGAGTCAGGAAGGTCGAGTAACGAGGAAGCGTCCGAATCGCTCGGAACCGCAAGCGACTGGGCGATCGCCGCGGCAACGGCCGGCTTTCGCGAACTGTTGCTGCTCGATCTGGCGGATGTCGGCGAGGGACGAGGACTCGGCACGTTGTCGCTGGTCCGTTCGCTTGGCGAGCGATTGCCGGGGATTCGATTCTGGGGAGGGGGCGGAGTTCGTTCGGGAGCGGATCTCGTTGCAGCTCGCGAGGCCGGGTTTTCGGAGCTCTTGGTCGGCACGGCCGTTCATCGCGATGAGCCGCTGCCGAAACTCGCCTGAGTCCGAACCGTCGAAGACGCCTCCCAGCCCGTAGCGCCAAGCGCAGGGGTCCTCCGCGCCCTCCCAGCCCGCCG
>CAZZBI010000481.1:0-2856 GCA_964652385.1 uncultured Pirellulaceae bacterium
CGAAGTCGCTCTGCCGCGCGTCGGGGACGACGCGGGCCTACGCTGGGCCCGCGCCGAACTCGTAGTGCGACCGACCCCGGTCGCACTGGGTTTCCGAACCGAGGCACTGAGGACCCCTGCGCTTGGCGCTTCGGGCTGTGAGGCGCGGAGTGCCGGGGCCTCGTCACTCCAATCCGCTTCCAGCAGCCCTCCATCCTCGGCAAACGCTTCGTGCTAGTCGAGTCGCGCCTCGTACGGGACCGTCATCCCCGGCAGGAGTCGCGAGGAGACGATCTCGAGCTTCGGCAAGTCGCCGAACGGGCTCCCCTCGTCGGCAACGATCTCGACGGTCCGGGATTCTCCGGGGAGCAGATCGCGCAGCGACCCCTCGTCCTTCCGACCGTCGATCGTGACGAAGGCATCGTACGGGATCGGAGCGATGCCGACGTTCGCGACGACGACTCGGGCTCGCGTCCGGTTCGCCTCGAACCGCTCGATCCGAAATCGGTAGCCGCAGGCGAGGCCGCCCGAACGGAGGCGATCGTCGGACTGATGCTCCGGCTGGGCGTCGGCGATGATGAAGCTCAGATGGAACTTGGCCGCCTGTCTTTCGAACGGGATGCCGTGCGGCCCTTCGGGGGCGAGCGCCAGCCGCTGATCGCGCGCCTCGAAGAAGCTGAACTCGCCTCCCGCCGGCGCTCGTTCCCATCGGGACCGACCGAACGCATGCCAATTCGGCTCGTTCTCGTCGGCATGTCGCTTGTGATTGAACGAGTCGTCGAACAGTCCGAACGAAAGAGCAGCGATCCGCTCGTCGCTCGCGAGCGGACTCCAATCGTTGGCCGCATCGACCGATACCATCCAGCGCGTCTCGATCAGGACCCGGTCCAGGTGCTCGGCAAAACGCTTCTGGAACTCGAGCGAAGGAAAGGTCTCGCCCAGTCGCATCGGTCCGTCGTAGATGTGGTACTCGGACCAGAGTCCGAACCCGACCTGCAGATAGGCCAGACGCGGATCGCGGTCGTACCGTTCCGCGAACCGCTCGAAGAACTCGAGCAGGAAGTCCGGCAGGGCAGGGTGAGACCAGTCCGGAAACTCGGTCGGTTCTCCTTCGCTGTCGGCGCGAACGGTCCGGTAGTCCTCGCGCCGAGTCACCGAGCCGGGGACTCCGGTCTGCTTGCCGACATAGGTGTCGTACCACCGCAGCACGAGCTGATGGCGCCGCGCCGCCGCCTGGTCCAGCAGGCGATCGACCGGCGTCCAGTCGTACTCGCCCTGGAGATCGACGACTGCGGCGTACGGGAGATACGCGAACTCGAGCGAGACCGGCGCTCGATCGATCACCTCGTTGTCGTGCCAGAGAACCAGACCGGTCAGCGGCTGAGGGGCGATCACGTCGCTGCGCAGCGGAATCGAACGCAGCATCGGCTCGTCGGCCGACACCGCGAGCGCGATCAGCAGACTCGACCCCGCGGCCATCAGACCGCTTCGAGCGGTCCCGAAACACGAATCCATGCGAACGACTCCGACCGAACGGCAATCGCGACGCGAGCGAAGGTCGCTCCGCCGAGGTGCCGTTACCGTAGCGCAAGGGAGAGGGGACGCCAAGAGCCGATCGCCGGTCGCTATCGTTCCGGGGCGGCGCGCGATGAACGACGTGGACCGAGCTCCGCCGATCGAGTCGCCCGTCCAGGAATCGAACCTGGTCCGACGGCTTCGGAGGCCGTCATGCGAATCCGGCACAACCACGGGCGAACAGGGCGAACGGACGCCGCACGGGCGGTCCGCAAGCGTCCCCGATGGGATTCGAACCCACGATCTCCTGCGTGACAGGCAGGCGAGCACTCCGCTGCTCCACGAGGACGGGTCGAACAGGAACGATCGAACTCGGAGGGATCGACCGTCGGTTACAGGTGGGCCGGGAGGCGCTCGAATCCTCGTCTGCGGTGCTTCAGACCGCCGCTGGACCATCTCAGCTACCGGCCCCGAAACGCGACAAGGCCCGGCATCGCACGCGACACCGGGCCTTGTCGTGGAACGGCAAGGACTCGCCCGAGTCATGGGTGCAGCGAAAGGGGGTCGAACGACCGCCGTCGGCGATCGGAATCGAGTCGCCGGTTCGGCGACCGTGCTGGTCGATCGTTCGTCATCGAATCCGTCTCCCGTTCTTCCGACGAAGGTGTCTCGTCGCGACGACGATCAGACGCATCGAGCGACCGATCGGTTCGCGCGGGATTCGGGTCGGCGGTCGATTTCTTGATCCGCCAAGAAGGGAATTCCGCGGCGAAGTCGAACGACTGCCGCTCGATCGGCCCCGAAACGCCCGGCTCAATCGAGCCACTGTCGGACGATCGCTTCGACTTCGTCGCCGTCGAGCGTTTCGTGAGCCGAGAGTTCGTCGACGATCGCGGCGAGCGCCGCCCAGTGACGATCGCGACGGAGCGAACGGTGCAGCTCGGCCGTCACCTGCTCGAGATACGCCAGACGTCGCCGCTCGTCGGAGACCAGTGCCGAGGCGGCTTCCCAGGCGACTCTCCAGTCCGCTGCCCATTCGGCAACAAACCCCGGATGATACGGCTCGCCCGTATGGATCATCTCGGCGACCGGGCCGGCCAACGCCACGAGGACGATGCTCTCGCGTCGGCGGCGTTCGGGAAACCGCTCCGAAGGCCAGGCGACCTGAATGTCGGCGTGGCGAGCCGGACCATCGTCCCGATCCGGGTCGATCGTCACCGACAGCACCTCGGCGCCGCAGACGATCGCCATCAGGGCATGTCCCGCTTCGTGATGTGCCGAGAGGTCGTCCATCGGGTCCCCCGCCTTGCGGCAGTTCCTGAGCCTCGTCTCGAGCCGATTCGGGCAGGCGCGAGGCTAATC
>CAZZBI010000482.1:0-342 GCA_964652385.1 uncultured Pirellulaceae bacterium
GGGAGTGCGACAGCGACGCCGAGCGAGCTGTGAAGCGTTGCGAGTGATCGGGGGCGGTTGCCGTGGGGCCGAGACACGGAGGCGCCGAGGAGCCACGAAGTCACGGAGCGGAGGTTTTCTCACGGAGACGCTGAGTAAGCGGAGGCACTGAGGGGACCGCCGTTGCGAGTCCAGCCGCGGACTCGGCCTCTGTCGTCGTGCGACCGACCCCGGTCGCACCGAATCGACGTCGCCCCGAAGTAGCCCCGGCTCGTCCCGAGCCGAGGGAGTGCGACAGCGACGCCGATCGAGCTGTGAAGCGTTGCGAGTGATCGGGGGCGGTTGCCGTGGGGCCGAGACACG
>CAZZBI010000482.1:442-2830 GCA_964652385.1 uncultured Pirellulaceae bacterium
GAGGCGCCGAGGAGCCACGAAGTCACGGAGCGGAGGTTTTCGCACGGAGACGCTGAGTTAGCGGAGGCACTGAGGGGACCGCCGTTGCGAGTCCAGCCGCGCGTCGAGGACGACGCGGGCCAACGCCTGCGCCGAGCGCTACGGGCTGGGAGACTCGGAGCGGTGGGCGTTACAATGCCCGCTCGGGGGTAAAATCGCCTCGCCCCCAATGTCCGTTCCCCCTCCGACAAGCTGCCTCATGAGTTCCCGCCGACTGCTGGTCACCTCGGCTCTTCCCTACGCCAATGGCCCGATCCACATCGGTCATCTGGTCGAGTACGTCCAGACCGACATCTGGGTCCGCTTCCAGCGGCTGCGCGGTCACCAGGTCGTGTTCGTCTGTGCGGACGACACGCACGGGACGGCGATCATGATCAGCGCGGCTCGCGAGGGGATCTCGGAGCGGGAGTTCATCGCTCGGGTCAGTCAGGAACATCAGCGCGACTTCGCCGCGTTCGATGTCCGCTTCGACAACTACGGGAGCACCGACAGCGACGAGAACCGGGAACTCTGCGCCCGCTTCTGGAAGCGACTGCGCGAGGCCGGTCTGATCGTCGAGCGTCAGGTCGAGCAGCTCTACGATCCGGTCCGCGAGACGTTTCTGGCCGATCGGTTCGTGAAGGGGACCTGCCCCAAGTGCGGAGCGTCCGACCAGTACGGCGACAGCTGCGACAAGTGCGGTCAGACCTATTCGCCCGCCGATCTGATCGACCCGCGCAGCACGCTCTCGGGGGCGACTCCGGAACTCCGCAGCGCCCTGCACCTGTTCGTCCGCCTGGAAGCGCTCCACGCGTTTCTCGAGGAGTGGACGCAGCAGGGGGATCATCTGCAGAGCGAGACGGCGAACTATCTGAAGGGGCACTTCCTGCACGAACCGCTGCGCGACTGGGACGTGTCGCGCCCCGCACCGTACTTCGGCTTCGAGATTCCCGACGCGCCGGGGAACTACTGGTACGTCTGGTTCGACGCGCCGATCGGCTACATCGCCTCGACCGCTCAGTGGTGCCGTCGCAACAACCAGTCGCTCGAAACCTGGTGGTGCTCTGACGAGACGGAAGTGCATCACTTCATCGGCAAGGACATCACCTATTTCCATACGCTCTTCTGGCCCGGCATGCTGCATGTCGCCGGCTTCTCGCTTCCGACCAAGGTGCACATCCACGGCTTCCTGACGGTCAACGGCGAGAAGATGAGCAAGTCGAAGGGGACCTTCGTGAAGGCCGAGACCTTCGCGAAGCATCTCGATCCCCAGACGCTCCGCTACTACTTCGCGTCGAAGCTCGGACCGCGCCTGGACGATCTCGATCTGAACTTCGACGAGTTCGCTCGCAAGGTCGACGCCGATCTCGTCGGCAAGGTGGTGAACCTGGCGAGTCGGACCGCGAAGTTCGTCGAAGGGAAGACGCTTTCGGCGACTTATCCGGACGACGGCGGCCTGTTCGCTCGGGGAGCGGAGCGGCGAGCCGAGATCGCGGAAGCCTACGAGCAGTGCGACTACAACCGCGCCGTCCGCACGATCGTGGAGTTGGCCGATCAGGCGAATCCGTTCATCGAGCAAGCCGCTCCCTGGAAGCTCGCCAAGGATCCGGAACAGGCCGAGCGGGTCCGCGAGATCTGCACGATCGGTCTGAACCTGTATCGCCAGATCGTCATCTACCTGGCACCGATCCTCCCCGAGCTGGCTCGGCGAACCGAGCGGCTGCTCGGCACGCCGATCGTCGGCTGGGAGGATGTCGCTCGGCCGCTGGTCGGCACTCCGGTCGCCAAGTTCGAACACCTCATGAAACGGATCGATCCGAAGGATATCGCTGCGATGATCGAAGAGAGCAAGACGACGGGTGCTGCCGCAACGAATCCCGCTGCGGCGACCGAGACCGCCGGCGGTTCCGACACCGCAGCATGGCAGGACGGTCCCGAGGCGCTGGCGGCGGAGCCGTTGGCCGAGACCTGTTCGATCGAGGATTTCGCCAAGGTCGATCTGCGCGTCGCGCGCGTGTTGGCGGCGGAGAGCGTCCCCGAGGCGAACAAGCTGCTGAAGCTGACCCTCAGCCTGGGCGGCGACCAGACGCGGACCGTCTTCGCCGGCATCAAGGCAGCGTACGAACCCGAGGCGCTCGTCGGCCGCCTGGTCGTGATGGTCGCCAACCTGGCTCCGCGCAAGATGCGGTTCGGGTTGAGCGAGGGGATGGTGACCGCAGCGGGACCGGGGGGAACCGAAGTCTTCCTGCTCGGAGTCGACTCGGGCGCCAAGCCGGGCCAGCGCGTCCACTGACGCTCTGGAGCAACGCCACGCCCCCCCAGCCCGCAGCGTCAGCAAGGGGTCCCCGTGCCTTCGCGCTCCTCCGCGCC
>CAZZBI010000483.1:0-2827 GCA_964652385.1 uncultured Pirellulaceae bacterium
CGAGCGTCGTTCGAGGACGGCTAACAATCTGAGGTCTGTTTGGCTTTGTCTCGGTGGAATACCCGAGACGAAACAAACAAAACTGTCACAGTCTGGAGCTGTTCTCAAAGACTTGATAGGTCTCTGCTCAATTGTCAAAGATCGTAACCGCTAAGGCCTTGAGGCCCGCGGTGAGGTGGACATCTTATCGACTCCGCCTCGCTCGTCAACCGGTCGAAACTCGATTTTTCGCAAATCGTTTTTCGATTCGGTTTCGGCTCCCGGTCGATCCCGAAGGCCAACCAGGAGCCCGGCAGTTTCGCCGATCGTGCGAGTGGAGTCAAGAGCACTCGAGCTCTTTTTTTCACTCGGCTCGACCGGTTGTCGCTGCCGTTTCTCGTCGCCGTCACTTGCGTGTCAGCGATGAGGTGCAGAGTCTCCGGGAATCGACGCGAACTGTCAAGAGCCTCGCGAAGATTGCTCGAGGATTTCGTTTATCGGCGGTTATTCCCTGGGAATTCAGCCGTTCTGCAGCTCCTCCGCAGCTCTTTGGGAACCGCTCGCGGCCGTCGGTCGCGGAGATTTTCCGAACGCCGTCACGCTCGCCGCGGCCGTCCAGCAGATCCACGGAGCGATCGGAGTCCGCATCCGCGGATTGCTCCACCAGATCGCGTGCATGGCGGTCAGCACGAGCGCCAGCAACCCCAGCTGCCACCAGAGTCGATCGCCGATGCTGCGACGAACGCACGCCGCGATCGCCAACGAGAAGATCGCTCCATGAAAGGCGGCGACCGCCAGCATCACCAGGCGTCCCGACCAGGTGTCTCGCAAGTGCGGAGCCAGTCCCCAGAACCAGCCGACTCGCATCACCACGCTCTGTACGAACCCCCACGGATCCTCGCGAATGACTCGCCCTGCCGCGGCATTCCAGGCTCGATCACGTCGCACCTCATCCGCCGCCTGTCGCACCGGTTCGGGATCCGCTTCTCGCAGCAACGCCACGAAATCCGGGGAGGTGGCGAGCCAGTCGCGCGGGTCTCCCGGACCGCGCATCGCTCGATACAGACTCGAATTGTTGGCCAACAGCAGGGTGTAGCCACCGTGAGTCGTCGTGACGCGAAACTCGCCGAGAACGAACCGATTCCTCACCCCCCAAGGCAACAGCGTCGCCAGCAGAGCCGCGCCGATCAGCCCCAAGCCGGCCAAGCGCATCGCCGGCCGAACCTCTTCGTGCCGGTCGGATCGACCGCTCCCGTCAACCTTCCGGCTCGCCGACACGCCCTCAGTTCCCTGGCCGTTCCCTACCGGTTCGGTCCCCGGTGCCGGCGGTGGCGACGAGCGTTTCGCTTGTCGAAACGCCGCCACGCCGATCATCCCCCCCTCGATCGCCAGCAGCAGACTCCCCCAAACCAACAAAGGGGGGCGACAGAGGGCGCCGAGGCCGAAAAGCACTCCGGTCGCGACGGAACCTAGCGATGGTCCCCCGCGCGAAAACCTCGCGAACGCCATCCCTCCTGCCACCGCCAGCAACGTCGCCCACGTTTCGGTCATCGCCTGAAGCGATTGCAGGACCGACAGCGGGTCGATCGCCATCAGCAGAACCGCCACCCACGCGACTCGGCGACCCGAACGCCGCACGATCGCGCTCCCCAGCAGGAGCACGGTGGCCGCGCCCGCCGACAGGTTCAGTAGCCCGATGCCGAACGGAGTCAGCCATCCCAGTCGATCGAGCAGCGCCAACAAGGCCGGGTAGAACGGCGGTCGATACGCGGTCGGGCGGACCCCGGCAATTGCGACGCCGCCATCGACGACGGTTCGCGTCGAGTCGTCCGGCGCGTTGTTCGGATCCGCCGCTTTCGGTCCTTCCGTCATGCCGTCTACGGAAGAGGGCAACTCGCCGCTTGTCCCGGTGGCGGACGTGACGTCCGCCGAATCCGTCTCTCGCGAAGGAATCGTTCCAGGCCGGCGAGGGGAAGCGAGCCGATCGGGATCGGTCGCTGGCCATTCCTGACGCGACGACAGCTCGACGCCGAACGTGCCGGTCCGCGACCAGACGCGAGCGAGGCTGACGTAAGCGTCGGGGTCTTGCGCGAGCCGATCTCCCGAAAACGCAAGAGCGGCTCCGCGAATCGCCAGCACCAGCATCGCCGCCAGAGCGAGTTCGCGCCAGGTCCACCCCTTCGCCCCGTCGAACATCCGCCGACTCCCACGTACCCTGGTGGACTCTGCCGACGAGTCCCGGGGATCCGGCACTCGTTCCTTTCGCCCCGAGCCAATCCCGCCGATGTCGACTCGCCGGATCGTCGATCTTCTGATCGCGTCGCGCTACCTGCTGGCGGTCGCCTGGCTCGCGCTCGCCGCGGCCGGATGGTGGTTCGCTCCGAACGTCGCGATGCAGCGTTCGATCGACCGTCTGTTCGACTCGCGCGACGGCGAGTATCGATCATATCAGACGGCCATTCGGGTCTTCGGACCTCGCGAACCGATCCTCGTCGCCTACCGGGATCCCAAGGCGTTCGACGCCGACGGCAGCGGCCTCGAGCGACTCGAACGCCTGGCCGAACACCTCGAAACGCTCGACGGCGTCGTCGAAACGACCAGCCTGGCCGACCTCGACGAACTCCTGCAGGAGACGCTCGGAGCCCGGATCGTCGACGACGGGCTGATCGCTCGCCGCATGACCGACCTGCTGCAGGGGCTCACCCACTCGGCCGATCGCCGTACGGTCTCGATCGTCTGTCTGCTCGACAAGGAGCAACCGGGAGAGGCGCGGCGGCGAACGATCGAGTCGATCCGCAACTGGCTCGCCGCGCGAGCCGACACCTATCTCGATGCGGCGGTGGTCGGC
>CAZZBI010000484.1:0-2812 GCA_964652385.1 uncultured Pirellulaceae bacterium
CCTGGATCGGAGCGTTCTTGAGCATCGACCTACCGCTTCGGGCGGAACGAGGGGGGAAGAGCGAGTCGGACCCTCGAACCGGACGACCCCGAGAGCGACGCACGCAGGGACCAGTTTAGGAACTGCGAGGATCGTTTCCCAGGGAGCGGCGGGAGGGGAGGCGAAGGAGCGCGGCGCGGGGACGAGGCGAGTGCGAGCCGAGCGAGAACGACAGGCCGCGGAAGGCGCTTCAGCCGACCATCGACGCCGGGTCCGCCCGGCCGTCCAGACGCGGGTCGTACTGGTCGACCTGGCTGAGATCGAGTTCGGTCCGGAAGCCTTCGTCGGGAACGATCCAGATCTCGCCGTAGAGTCCTTCCTGCTGCGCCCGAACGCCGTGATGTCGGGCGAGTTCCAGGATCGCCAGAAAGACGCCGATCAGCGCCGACTTGTGCATGCCGGGGCGGAACTGGTCGCTGAAGCGGGTCTTCCCCTGCTCCCGCACCTCGGCATGGATCCGCTCCATGTAGCGCGTGATCGGCGTGTCGTCGTAGACGATGTTCTCGACCGGCGACGGAGCGTGTTCGCGCATGATCCGGCCGAACGCGCTCACCAGATCCCACGTCTCGACGTCGGCGATCGGCTGGCGAGCCGGATCGACCTTGCGGACGGTCAGATCGTTCGCGGCACGGACGAATCGCTGCTGCCACTGGCGAGCCCGATCGTCGAGCATGCTCGCCGCATCGCGGAATCCCTGGTACTCGAGCAGACGCTGGACCAGCTCTTCGCGCGGATCCTCGAACGTCTCTTCCTCGTCGATCGCCTCGACGCGCGGCAGGACCTCGCGCGACTTGATCTCGACCAGCAGACTCGCGACTTCGAGAAAGTCGCCGACCGAATCGATGTCGATCTCGCGGATCACGTCCAGGTACTCGGCGTACTGCCGGACGATCTCGGCGATCGGCAGTTCGGTCGCCGACACCTCGCTCTTGCGTACGAGAAACAGGAGCAGATCGATCGGTCCGCGGTAGCTGTCCAGGCGAATGGAGAAGGGTTGGTTCACGAGCCTCGAGTTCCTCCCTCTCCCGCCGCAAGCCGCTGCTCGGTCTCCGCGAACTCCGAGGTCGCGAGCTCGTCCGTCGGAATGAACGAGACGTCCGAGCGGAGTTCGGCGAGACTCCCTCGGACCGGCATTGAACCACCCGAGTCGGACCGAGGTCAACGCGAATCGTCCGGTCACGCCGTCCCGGCGAAGCGGTTCGTCGCGACGACTCGGCTCCCTCAGAGAACTCCGCTCGTCGAGGGATCTCGGGGGAAAATCGTGCGAGCGGGGCGGAGACGAACTCGCTCGTCGAACGTTATCGAACACGGAACGGAACCCGGTTCCGGCGGAGGTCCGTAACGGCGACATTCTCGGTCTTGCCGAGCGGAAACCGATTGCGGAACGTTCCGACGCAGCCGTAGAATTCGAGTCGCTTCTTCGATGCAACCGGGTCGCGAACCGTCGCACGGCGACACCCCTTCGCGACCTCCCCGCCTGCATGATGCCCTGTCCGCTCGCTACGGAACGGCTCGCCCGAACCTGTCCCGATGCGAGGCGACCGCGGAACTTCCGAGTCGCCGAACGCGTCGGCAACGATATCGCGACGGCAACCTTTCGATCGACTTCCGCCCGATTCGCTCCGATTTCGCGGCTTCTTCCTGGGAGCTGCCTCGGACGGATCGTCGTCGGAGTCAAGCAGTCGGCATGTGACCGGACCGATTGCTAGCAGCTTCGAAGCGTGGTTCGTCTCGAATTTGGGAATGGGACCTGATACCGATTGGCGCGACGACGGTCGTCAGCCCCGAGGGCATCGGCGCGATCCGGCCTGTTCGTCGGTCGATTTACAGTCATGGGTGCAGCGATGATCGAGATCCGTCGACGTTCGAGCGGCGAGGTAGTGCTTCGTTTCGATACCGTCTCGTTGCAGGGGCTTTCGGCTCCGAACACCGACTTTTCCGGGACCGACCTGAGCGGACTCGATCTGTCGGGAGCGGATCTGCGGAACTGCAACTTCAACGACTGCGACTGTCGCGAAACGAACTTCTCGAAGGCGACGCTGCAGAACGCGGTCTTCAATCGGGCTCATCTGCAGCAGGCGGTCTGCGATGGTGCGGACCTGTCGGACACCTGCTTCTTCGGCGCGACGGCGACCGGCCTGACCGCTCGCAAGACGAACTTCCGCTACGCGAAGTTCAATCAGAGCGACCTCAGCGGTGCGCGGATGCCGGGGGCGGATCTGTCGTTCGCGACGCTGCACGGGAACTTCCACGGCGTCGAGCTGCGGGGAGCGAACCTGTACGGCGTCGATCTGGCGTCGGCCGATCTGTCGGAGGCGGATCTGCGCGAGGCGAACATGGCGAACGCGAACCTTCAGGGAGCGAAGCTCGCCGGCTCGCGGCTGGAAGGATCGACCGGCGTCTACGGTCAGAAGTTCGGCACCTCGGGCCCCTTCAAGCTGAAGGAAAAGAAGCGCCGCCCCTGGTGGAAGGTCTGGGCCAAGACCGCCTGAGAGCCCTCGCGCAGGCAACGTCTCGCCAGCCCGCCGCGTCAGCAAAGGGTCTCCGTCCTCTCCGCGTCTCACCAGCCCGCCGCGTCAGCAAGGGGCCTCCGTCCTCTCTGCGTCTCGCCAGCCCGCCGCGTCAGCAAGGGGGCTCCGTCCCCTCCGCGTCTCGCCAGCCCGCCGCGTCAGCAAGGGGTCTCCGTCCCCTCCGCGTCTCGCCAGCCCGCCGCGTCAGCAAGGGGCCTCCGTCCTCTCCGCGTCTCGCCAGCCCGCCGCGTCAGCAAAGGGTC
>CAZZBI010000485.1:0-2773 GCA_964652385.1 uncultured Pirellulaceae bacterium
GTCCGGCCGTCGAGCACCAGCGCCGCTCCCGGGCTGTCGATCCCGGTCAGGTACCAGAAATTCTTGTCCTGATAGAACTTCAGGTAGTCGCGCGGTTCGTCGAGGCCGCGGATCACGAAGACCTCGTCGCCGAGTTCCGCCAACAGCGCTGCGCGACGCCCCTCGTGAAAGGCGCGCCCCAGTCCGCAGACCGGGCTGCCGTCTTCCGCACGCGTTCGAGCGATCAGCTCCGAGCGGACAGGACGAACCGGACCGGCCGGCGCTTCGCTCGTCGCTGCGCCCCGCTCTTCGTTGGCGCCATCGCTGATGCCGTCGTTCGCGCCGCCCCCCTCGGGCATCGCCTGAGCGATACCGCAGGCGAGCCCGATCCAGGCCAGACCGACGACCGCCGCAATTCGCCACGTTCGCACCTGCCACCCCCTTCGCCTCATCGACCATCCTCCCGACTGATCCGACGAACGACTCCGGCCGCGACTTCGAGCGCGACTCCGGCCCCCTCGATTCGCTCGTTCCCGTCGCTCGCCTGACGCCGCAACCGGCGGATCATCGCAGCGCTGCGGAGCGGTCGCAATCGTCCCCCTTCCGGCTCGACGCGATCCGACAAGGTTGCCTCGACCGCGCGACTCGGGACACAATCGAATCGACTCGCCTCGCTCGGATTTGCGGAGTCGTCCATGAGTCGTTGTCTCGCTCGTCGTCCGCTCTCGCCGCCGCGCTGCCGGTCAGCGATGCTTCGCCGCCTCGCTTCCCGGTCGCTGCTGGCGGCAATTTCGTTCCTGACGTCGCTCGTGGGACCTGCCCTGACGATCGCGAGCGATCCGGTGCGGAGCGCCGAGATCGTCGCGAGCGTCCCGACGCGACGACTGCCGTCGTCGATCATCGTCGCTCCGGGAGGAGAGCGTCTGGTGGTCGGCCACGAGGCGACCGGCACGCTCTCGCTGGTCGATATCCGACCGCCGCATCGGATCGTCGAGGTGCGCGTCGGGAGTTCGGTCGCCGATCTCGAGACGATCCCGGGGACCGACCTGTTCGCGAGCGTCGATCCGGTCGACCATCGGCTGAGACTGCATCGGCTGAGATCGG
This sequence comes from uncultured Pirellulaceae bacterium, assembly GCA_964652385.1. Taxonomy (GTDB): domain Bacteria; phylum Planctomycetota; class Planctomycetia; order Pirellulales; family Pirellulaceae; genus UBA11682. The sequence goes on from CAZZBI010000485.1 coordinate 1,084, forward strand.
ATCGGGCGGGCGAATCGGGCGTGGTGACGCTCGCCGAAGTCGCTCCGCCGCGCTACCCGGTCCAGCTCGCCATCTCGCGTGACGGCACGCGACTGGCGGTCGCTTCGCTCTGGTCCCGTCAGCTGTCGACGTGGCGATTGGCGGCCGATGCTTCGGCGCTCCAGCACGAACGGACCGTCGATCTGCCGTTCGCTCCGCGGCAGCTGCAGTTCCTGCCGGGGGACGAACGGCTGATCGTCGCCGACGCGTTCGGCGGGCGGCTGATCGGGCTCGACGCGGCATCGGGGCGGGTGCTTCGCGATCGCGACGTCCCGGCGCACAAGATCCGCGGACTGGCGCTCACTCCCGACGGCCGGCGACTGGTGATGAGTCATCAGATGCTCAACGGCCTGGCGCACGCCATCCGCAACGACGTGCATTGGGGGCTGATGATGAGCAACGACCTCCGGTGGCTCGATCTCGACGTCCTGCTCGGGCCGACCGAGAACTTCTACCACGATTCGCACATGCATCCGCTCGGGCAACCGGGAGCCGGCATGGCCGATCCGGCCGGGATCGCGATGAGCTCGCGCGGCGAGGTGGCGGTGGCGATCCAGGGAGTCGATCGAGTGCTGATCGGTCGCGAAGAGGACTTCAGTCTCGATCCGATCGCGGTCGGTCCCGGCCCGGTCGACGTCGCCTTTTCCGATGACGGCGCGGCGCTCTTCGTCGCTCATCGCTGGGACGACTCGGTCAGCATCATCGACGTCGAGCGGCGCGATCCGGTCGTCCGACTGCCGCTCGGGAACCTGCCGGACGAGACGCCGATCGAACAGGGTCGGCGTCTGTTCCATCAGGGGCGACTGGCCCACGACGGTTGGATGAGCTGCGCCAGCTGTCACGTCGACGGGCACAGCAACGGCCAGCTGAACGACAATTTCTCGGACGGGTCGTTCGGCGCGCCGAAACGAGTCCTGACGCTGTTGGGAGTCGCGGAGACCGAACCGCTCGCGTGGAACGGCAAGCAATCGTCGCTCGAAGCGCAGGTCCGCGCGTCGATCGAAGCGACCATGCAGGCGCCCGAGCCGCCGAGCGAGGCGGAGGTGGCGGCGATCGCGGCGTTTGTCCGGTCGCTCGACGCCCCCCCGTCGATCGATGCCGCTCGGGACCGGATCGACGCGTCGTTTCGCGAAGGGATCGCGCGAGGGGAGGCGGTCTTTCGTCGCTCCGGCTGCAGCGAGTGTCACGCGGGCAATCGCTTCACGAGTCCCGAGACGTACGACGTCGGACTGGAGGATGAACAGGGGAATCGCCGGTTCAATCCGCCGAGCCTGCGAGGACTGTCGCAGCGAGGCCCGTATCTGCACGACGGTCGGGCGGCCGACCTGGATCAGCTCTTCGGCGAACTGAGGCATCAGCTCGACGAGCCGCTGAGCGAAGCGGACCGAACCGATCTGATCACGTTCCTGCGGAGTCTCTAGGGACTCGGCTGACGACTCGAGCCTCGGTCGAATCGCCGGTCGCCGCGACTGGTCGTAGTACGACTTGTCGTCGTGCGACCGACCCCGGTCGCACTGGCTTGACTGCGCCCCACAGGGGCCCCGGCTCGTCCCGAGTCGCGGGAGTGCGACCGAGACGCCGAGCAAGCTCCGAAGCTCTTTCGACGCCCGATACCGCACGGCCGCGCGTCGGGGACGACGCGGGCCAACGA
>CAZZBI010000486.1:0-2764 GCA_964652385.1 uncultured Pirellulaceae bacterium
CATTGCGGCGACCGGCCCGGTCTGCGTCGCGAGGTCGAACGTCTTCTCGCCGACCACCGCGCGATGGGGAGTTTTCTCGAACGACCGATCGCGCGATGGGATCGCACCCCGGGCGAAACGCTCGACGACCCCGGTCTTGCGTTGCGCACCGAGTCCCCCGTGCCGGAAACGATCGGTCCCTACCGCCTGCTCCAGCGTTTGGGGCACGGAGGGATGGGAGTGGTCTATCTGGCGGAACAGCTCGAACCGATCCGCCGTCGAGTCGCGATCAAGCTGATTCGTCCCGACGCGGTCTCGGAGGATCTGGTCGCCCGATTCGCTTCCGAGCGGCGGACGCTTGCGCTGATGGATCACCCACACATCGCCCGGATCTTCGACGTCGGTTCGACCGATACCGGAGACCCGTATCTGGTGATGGAATTGGTCGAGGGGATCCCGCTCACCGAGTTCTGTCATCGAGAAGGGCTATCGAGACGCGAGCAATTGGAGCTGTTCGCATCGCTCTGCGATGCGGTGCAGCACGCACATCAGAAAGGAATCGTCCATCGCGATCTGAAACCGAGCAACGTGCTCGTTCGGATGCATGACGGACGCCCCTATCCGAAAGTGATCGATTTCGGAGTCGCGAAGGTCATCGACGTGACCGGCGACACGTCGCTCGACCGGACTCGTGACGGACAACTCATCGGCACGCCGCTCTACATGAGTCCCGAGCAAGCGGGACGCGGTGCGATCGACATCGACGCGCGCAGCGACATCTACTCGCTCGGCGTGATGCTCTACGAGCTGCTGACGGGCGAGACGCCGTTCGACAAGCAGACGCTGCGGACCAAGGGGATCGACGAGATCCGACGACTGATTGCCGAAGTCGATCCCCCGCGTCCCAGTCAGCGGACCGTTCTGCCGGCATCGACTCGCCCCGCCGACTCCGGCGCGAAAGGGGGACGCGCGACTCGTCGTTTACCGGCCGGATCGCGTCGGGAACTCGACTGGATCGTCATGCGGGCGCTCGAAAAGGACCGGGAGCGGCGTTACCGTTCGGCCGATGCGTTCGGAGCCGATATCCGCCGGTTGCTCGACGGATTGCCGATCGAGGCTGGACCGCCGAGCGCCTGGTACCGCTTGACCAAGACGCTGCGGCGCCATCGGGTGACGCTCGGCTTCCTGGCGACGGTCGTCGGCTTGCTGATGCTCGGGACCGCCGTCGCATCGACCTTGGCCTGGCGCGCGGTGAATGCCGAACGCGCGGCGGAACGCCGTTATCAGTTGTCGCGCCGCGCCATCGACGAACTGGTCCTGCCGCTGATCGACGGTCAGCTCGGCGGTCGTCAGGAACTCGATGCGACGCAGCGCGAGCTGCTGACGTCGGTCCTGTCGTTCTATCGGAGTTTCGTCGCCGAGGCGGCGGACGATCCGGAGCTGAGATTCGATGTCGCCGCCGCCGAGGCACGGATGGCCTCGATCGAGTTTTCGCTCGGCGAACCCGAGTCGGCCGACGCGCGATTCCGTTCCGCCGTCGCGATTCTCGAGGAGGAGCTGCTCGATCGACCGGACGACGCCCGAGCGACCGCGATCGTCGCCCGCGCTTGGGATCAGGGAGCGGGGATCGCTCAGACGATCATGCAGCCCGACGAGGCGATCAGGCGGATCGAACGCGGGCTGGAACTGACGCAGCGAGCTTCGCTTCTCGATCCGAATGATCCGAAACTCTCGGTCGATGTCGCTCGGCTCGAACGCCTGTCGGCGCTGACGCTGTTCGATACGTCTCCGGAACGTTCGGAGAGTCTGCTGCAGTCGGCGTCGGACCGACTCGTTCGTCTGTCGGAATCGCTTGCTTCGACCGAATCCGATGCGGACCGCCGGGCGCTGAAAGAGTCGATCGAAATCGAGCGTTCGAGAGTGGACTGCGAGTTGGCGTTCCTGTACCTCGAGACGCCGGCCAACGATCGGACACTAGCGATCGATCGATCGCTGCTTCCGCGCTTGCGGTCGTTGCTCGAACGCTTCCCGAACGACCCGAACCTGCTCGCACTCGTTTGGCGAGCCGAACTGGTCGATGCAGCAGCCCTGGCCTACGCGGATCAGGGTGAAGCGGCCGAAAAGGCGTTCGGCAGGGTGACCGACGCGGTGGAAGCGGCGGTCGCCGAATATCCGACCCGCGACCTCCGCGACCTGCTGGCCGAAGCGTTGATCCGTTGGACGCTGGCCATCGACGCCGGGAAAGCGGCTGGGGAGTTGGCCGATCGCGGTCTGCCGGTGGCAGCCGCACTCGCGGAGGAGTTTCCCGACGTTCCGATCTATCGCCAGCAAGTGATGCAATTCCATCTGACTCGCGCAGCGGCGTTTCATCGGGACTCCCCGACCGAAGCGCGTCGCGATTTCGACGAGGCAGTCCGTTTGGCTTTCGAACTGTCCCGGGACTACCCGCAGGAACCGATGTTCGCGATGAACCTGGCACTCGTGGCCTCCAGTGCCGCAGCCCACCTCGGCACCGGGCCGTCGGACGATCCGCTGTTCGATCCGGTGACCGCCCGCGAACTGGCGGAACGTGCGGTCGAGATCGTTCCGGACGAACCCGACTTTCTTCGTCATTCGGCCCGGATCGCCTATCGCGGCGGCGACCGATCGAAGGCGATCCGGACTTATGCGGCGATCGACGCGCTGGGGGGTGACCTCGAGTGCGACGAGTATGTCCGCGCGCTGGCGCTGCTAGCAGCCTGTTGAAAATCGCGCCAGCTAGCTATCCTGTCGACTCGGCTGGCGG
>CAZZBI010000487.1:0-2754 GCA_964652385.1 uncultured Pirellulaceae bacterium
CCCGCCGACGCGCTGGCGGTGGTCAAGTCGCTGACGGCGGGGAAGTACCGACTGATCGACCATCTGATGCTCCGCTGCCGCGTCTTCGACGGCGAAACGCTGGTGGCCGAGGATATCGGACTGAACGAATTGGCGGTGCTCGGCGGGCCGCCGTTCTCGATGCAGCACATCGATCTTTACGTTGACGGAGAATTGGCCACTTCCTATAGTTGCGACGGCCTGATCCTCAGTACCCCGGTCGGTTCGACGGCTCACAATCTGTCGGCCGGAGGGCCGATCGTCCGCAAGAATCTGCAGGCGTTCGTCGTCTCGCCCATCAGTCCGCACACGCTGACGGTTCGCCCGCTGGTCGATACGGCGGAACGGATCTTCGAAGTGGTGGTGCGGACGCCGAACGAGTCGACTTCGGCGGTGCTCGACGGTCAGGTGCTGTGTCGGCTGACCGAACGCCACCGGGTCCGCGTCGAGCGGGCCGAGAGCGTCTTTCAGCTGGTCGAAGGATTGGATCACAGCTATTACCGGACGCTGCGCGAGAAGCTCGGCTGGAGCGGCGGATTCCGCTCGGCTCCCGGCTGATCGATCGCCGCCGTGACGGTCGGACTTCTCCGTGGGCAAGGAGGCCTGACGATGAGACGTGCTTCGATCGCTGCCCGATGGGCCGCTTCCGCTTCCTCGCCGCTCGTGCTGCTGCTGCCGCTGACGGTGTCCGAACTGCAGGGGAGCGAACCGCCCGCTCTGATCGCGGCGCAGGATGCCGACGCTTCGGCGGAGCGCAAGTTCGATCTCCGCTACCGGATGAAGCCGGGGGACACGATTCGCTGGACGACCAGCCATCTGGCGTCGACGCTGACGCGCATCGAAGGGAAGGAAAGCCACGATCGGAGCACGACCGAGACGGTGAAGGTCTGGACCGTCAAGCGAGTCGAAGAGAACGGCTCGATCGTCTTCGAACAGAGCATCGATCGGATCAACCTGTCGCAATCGATCGGCGACGGCGAAGAGATCCGCTTCGACAGCCGCTCGGCCGACGCGCCGCCGCTGCGCTACGAAGGGATCGCCAAGACGATCGGCATTCCGCTCACCCTAGTGACGATCGGCACCGACGGCCGGATCCTGCAGAAGGAAGCGATCTACCGCGGCTCGCAGATGGGGATGGACGACGTCGCGGTCCCGCTGCCGTCCGAACCGGCGGCGATCGGCGCGACCTGGCACACCTCGACCGACATCACGGCGACCGAAGAGAACGGCCGCAACGTGGTGATCAAGCTCCGCAAGGCGTACCGTCTGGAATCGGTCGCCGACGGGATCGCGACGATCTCGATGCGGACCGAGGTGCTGACTCCGATCGAGAATCCCCGCATCCAGTCACAGCTGCTCGAGGAGATGACCGCCGGCACGATCCGCTTCGATATCGAGCGGGGAATCCCGATCTCGAAGGAGATGAAGTGGGATCAGGAGGTGGTCGGCTTCAGCAGCCCGCAGAGCTTCATGGAGTTCCACGGCCGGTTCACCGAGACGCTGGAAGGGGAGTCGTCGACCGAGAGCACGACCGCCGCTCCGACCGGCACCGCGTCGACCGACGGAGCTGCCGATGCTCCGGCGATCCGCCTGCGCGACCGCAACGGTCGCCCGATCCTGCGGAAGTGATCTGACGCTCGGAGTGCTCGTAGGCCCGGCCACTGTGCGGCAGAGGCAGGGTTTCGTTTCGATACGGAACCCGCGTTGCAGCGTGATCGGTGTCGGCGTCCATCCGCTCTCGGGCTCGGAGAGCCCGGGGTCACAGGCTCCGCCAGAGCTCGACGGCGCTCGGGGAGCACGCGTTGGAACCGAGAGGCACGGGGAGTGAGGCGCGGAGAGGAATCCGGGCGCTGCGCGTCCGGCTGGTGAGGCACGGAGCGACGTGTCGTTCGGGCGATCTCCGGCAGTTGAAGTCATCCGAGCCGAGGCATCAGCGAGTTGCCTTTCGGTTGAACCACGCGCCTTGGTCAGACGCTGCATGACGAACGCCGTAGATCGTCGGACCGTCAGACTCGATCACGAAGATGATCACGTAGGGGAATCGGTCGACAGCTGCACAGCGAAACTCGTCGACGACCGTCGCAAACGATTCGGGTCGTCGACACAGTGCTCGGATTTTCGACCGAATTTGGGACCGAAAGCGATTCCCCAGTCGAGTCGAGTCGAGATCGCATCGAAGTACCGACATGCCTGGCGAAGGTCCTCCGCAACGAGCGGATGATACCGTTCATTCGCCATCGATCTGACGCCATAACTCGTCCGATGCGAGCGCCTTTGTCGGGTCGTGCCGGAGCTCCGTTCGGCGACGGCGCATCTCGGAGAGCTCGTCGGTCGGAAGGCCGATCGGAGCCGACGTGGCGAGGTCGTCCCAAATCGCGGTCACCAGCGCCAGCTTGTCCTCGGGCGACAGTGCCTTGACGGTCTCCGGAAGGTGCACGGCAGTATCTCCGTTTCAAGCGGCGGACGTAACGACTTCCAGATTACCGAAGTCTCGGCATCGAGTCATCGAATCCGGGGCGATGTTTCTCGGCAGGTTGACCGATTCCGCACAGTGTCCTCCCAGTGCGGCCCTACGGGAGCGGAATGGCACGGGGACCCTTGCCGACGCTGCGATACTGGCGAGGCACGGGTTGAGGCGCGGGGACCCCTTGCTGACGCTGCGGGCTGGGGAGGCACGGAGCGAGGCGCGGGGACCCCTTGCTGACGCTGCGGGCTGGGGAGGCACGGGGTGAGGCG
>CAZZBI010000488.1:0-2746 GCA_964652385.1 uncultured Pirellulaceae bacterium
CGGCGATCAGCACCTGGATCATCACCTGCGGCGGCTGTTCGTCGAGCTTCTCGATCAGCTGTTCGATCTCTTCGAAGTAGCGAGGGGTCGCGCTCAGGATCAGCTTGTTCGCCACCGGTTCGGGAACGACGACGACTTCCTTTTCGAGCTGCTGGAACGGATTCGCCTGTCCTGGAGCGGCCGATTCGACCTGACGCCGATTGCGCAGGAACTCGTTGATGCTCAGGGCGACGTCGACCGCCGGCGCGTTCTTCAGCTGATACACCGCCGTCTTGCGCTGCATCGCGTCCCCTTCGTCCAGCCGAACGATCAGCGCCTCGACGATCCGCAGATCGCCGTCCGAGCCGGTCGCGATGACGCTGTTGCTCCGGACGTCGACGGTGAATCGGAGCGGCGCCAATGACGTTTCGCCCGGCTCGCTCGACAGTCGCGGACCGGTGTCGTTGCCGGTCTGACTGGGGATCAGCGCCCGCAGCGTCTCGACCATGCTCGACGCGTCGCCGTTGACGACCGGGAAGATCTTGATCTTGACGGTCATCCCGGGCGAATCGAGCTGACGGATCAGCGCTTCGATCAGCTCGAACGTCTCGATCGGTCCGGTGACGATCAGCGTGTTCTGTCGTTCGTCGGCGGTGATCTCGACATCCTCGAGAATGCCGCTCCGCAACAGTTCCTTGCCGGCATCGTCGACCGTCAGCAGTTCGAGCGACGCACCTCCGCCGGCCGGAGCTGCTGCGGCGATCGCGTCACCGAGCGTCTCGGCGACGTCGGCCGCCAGGCTGTGTCGCAGCTCGAAGATCCTGGCGCGCCGCGTCCGCTCGCCGCGAGGGATGTCCAGGCGGGCGATCAGTGCCCGCACCTGTTCCAGGTCTCGACCGGCCGCATGCACGACGATCGAATTCGTCCGATCGTCGATCGACGAGGTGATGCTCGGCCCGAGACCGTTCCGATCGCCGAAGAACTCCTGCAGCGTCTGGTCGACCTGCTCGGCGGTCGCATGACGGAGCGGAAAGACCTCGAACTGAGCGCCGGGATCGGTCGGCTGATCGAGCCGCTCGATCAGCTCGCGCAACGCCGTCACCGCATCTCCCCAGCCGATCAGCATCAGCGCGTTGGGAGTCCCCAGCGGGATCAGAGTCGCTCTGCCGGCACGTCCGCCGACCAGGTCTTCGCGCACCTCTTCGATCAGTTCGGCCATCCGTTCGTCGGCGACGAAGCGGAGCTCGACGATATCGATCGCGGCCTGAGTCTCGCGGCCGATCCGTTCCAGTTCGCGGATGATCTCGGAGAGCTGTTCGATCTCGTCGTCTCGCCCGCGCAGGATGATCACGTCCAGGTCGGGAAGCGAATCGATCTGCACCCCTTCGAAGCGATCCAGCGGGAGCCCGTCGATCGGGTCTTCCTGCGGCAGCTGCGGGGCAGGAAGATCCTGACGGAACGACGCCGGGCGAACCGGATTCGGGCCGCGGCGATCGAGTCGCCCGCGATCGATGCCGCGAGCCGGATCGGGGACGAGCGAGCGGACCCGCTCCTGGGCTTCGCGCTGCAGCAGCAGGACCTGAGCCCGGGGGGCACCTCCCGGCTGACGTCGCTCGTCGAGCGTCGTCAGCAGGAGCGCCAACTGCTCCACCGCGCCGGCGGGCCCCGCGGCGAGCAGCGCTTCGTTCCCTTCGCGGCGCAGCTCGATCGACTCGCCGTCGCGGAGAATCAGCCGCGAGCGCGTCGCGTCGTCGGGATCGAGTCGCAGTCGCGTGCCGAACAGACGGGAGAGTTCGTTCAGCTGTTCGGTCGGTCCTCCGGTCGTCGCCGGCAACCAGGTCCGAATCCGTTCGATGTCGGCGGGAATCGAGTTCGGAGCGGAACTCGACGCGAGCGGGCGCGGGGGACCGATCGGGGAGCCGGCGAGCAGACGCGTCAGATCGGAACGGTCTTCGATTGGCGCGGCACGATCGTCGCGAGAAGCGGGACGGACGTTCGGCGTGCGCGGATCGGTCCGCTCGGCGATCCACGGCGCGATCCGCTCGTGAACTTCGGGGGAGGCGGATACCAGGAGGATGCCTTCGCGAGGCGAGACGCTCGCCTTGACCCCTTCAGGCCAGGTCCGCAGTTCCGCCGCCAACGAGTCGAGTTGCCGCGGAGCCGCTCGGTACATGCGGATCTCGGGACGCGCTTCGGCCGCCTGAGGAACCGCGGCATCGATTCGAGCGAGCGATTCGCGCACCGTCCGCAACAGCGCGGGAGGCCCCGATACGAGCAGCTCGCCGCGGACGTCGTCCGGCACGATCCGAAGCTCGTCCGGCGTGTCGAGCAGTTCGCCGAGGAGACGCGCCGTATCCGAGGCGGATCGGTGACGGACCGTCAGCACCTCGAACGGCCGAGTCGTTTCGCTCTGCAGCACGACGGCGCAGACGTTCGGAATCGGCCAGCAACAACCGAGCGTCAGGACGGCGCCGCAGAGCACCGCGGATCGGAACGACGAGATCATCCGTGCTTCCGTTCGTCGTGAGGGGAAAGGCGGGCGCCGACGGAAGTCCGGCCCCCTGGACGATCGCGGCCGAGGGGCGGAACGGGGCGGGATGCTAGGGAGACTTGCCGACGACGTCAAGGAAGATTGGAGAGCCCCGGCAGAACGGGGTGTAAGAACCCTGGTGCTTCACCCGAGCCTTGCCCACATCAACGGCGTCGCCCTGGCGTAGGCCCGCGTCGTCCCCGACGCGCGGCTGTGCGATGTCGCGTCGTCGAAAAG
>CAZZBI010000489.1:0-2732 GCA_964652385.1 uncultured Pirellulaceae bacterium
AGGTGATCACCAAGGTCGCCAACCTCCGTGGTCGACTGGGTGCGTTCCAGCGGACGACCCTCGAGTCGAACAGCACCGCGCTGGGCGATTATCTGGCGAACCTGACCGAAGCCGAGTCGGCGATCCGCGATGCCGACTTCGCCAAGGAAAGCGCCGCGCTGACCCGAGCCCAGGTGCTCGTCCAGTCGGGCACGTCGGTGTTGGCGATCGCCAACCAGAATCCGCAGAACGTCCTCTCGCTGCTCCGGTAAGCCGGCGACCGAAAGACGGGCTTCGATCCGATCTGGCCCCGAGATCCGCCCGCGCGGTCTCGGGGCCTTGATCGTTCTTGAGCCACGTTCGCGAGACGACGGCGCAAGGCGAACGCGATCAGGAAGATCGCGTCGACCTGTCCGGTTCGGCAAGCCGCAGTGGGGTGTTCACCCGCGAACGTCGATACGAAGAAGACGCCCGAGCCGGTGATCCTCCGGCAAGACCTATGCTTCGGACGGACGGTCGAGGGGGGACGCCTCGTCGATTCCTGTCCGCGGGGAGAAGACCATGAGCGGTATCCAATCGGCCATCGGTGTCATCACCGGGATTCCGATTCAGGACACGATCAACCAGCTGATCGCCATCTCGGCGCGTCCCCGCGATCGTCTTGTCTCGCGCATTGCCGCGATGAAGTCGCAGCAGGTCGCCTTCACCGAGCTGACGGCGCTCGTCATCGGTGTCCAGCTCGCTTCGGACAATCTCGGGCGAGCCGACGTGCATGATGCGGTCGCCGTCTCGAGCAGCAACACGGCGGCGCTCTCGACCCGAGTCACCGGTACGCCGGGAGTCGGAACATACTCGTTCCAGCCGGTCCGCACGGCGCGCAGTCAACAATGGCTCAGCGGTCGCATCGCGTCGGCGACCGAGCCGCTCGGTGCCGGGACGGTCCGTCTGCGCAAGGGGGGCTTCGTCGACGATCCCGTGGCGCTCGATCGTCTGAACGGCGGCGAAGGGGTCCAGCGAGGTCAGATCCGGATCACCGATCGCTCGGGAAGCTCCGGCGTGATCGACCTCCGCTTCGCCAAGACGACTCGGGATGTCGTCGAAGCGATCAACGGCAGTTCGACGATCAACGTCACCGCCAGTCTGGATGGAGACGCGATCCGATTGACCGACAACACCGGTCAGACCGTGTCGAATCTGATCGTCCAGCAGGTGGGAGCGGCGACGACGGCCGCCGATCTCGGGCTGGCCGGCATCAATGTCGCCGCGAATACGGCACTCGGGAGCGACATCGTCGAACTCGGTTCCGACACGTCGCTCGACTTGCTGAATGACGGGCGCGGGGTCGACTTCAACAAGTCGCTCGCCGACATCGAAGTCAACTTTCGCGACGGCAGCGCCGCGCTGCAGATCGATTTCGCGGACGTATCGGATCTGGGAGACGTCATCGATACGATCAACGCCGCTGCGCCGACGCGACTCTCAGCCGCTCTGAGCGCCGACGGCGACCGGATCGAACTGACCGATCTGACGGTCGATTCGGGAGGGACCTTCGAGGTGACGAGTCTGTTCGGCGGCCGGACTGCCGAGGACCTCGGTCTGACCGGCGCGGCGGCCGGTGCCACGATCAGCGGCGACAGGCTCCAGGCGGGGCTTTCCGGAGTGCTGCTGTCGAGTCTCGGTGGCGGTTACGGTCTCGGAGCCCTCGGTCAGATCTCGTTGACCGATCGGAACGGTGCGACTGCCGCCGTCGATCTGTCTACGGCCGAGACGCTGGACGACGTCGTCGAACTGATCAATGCGTCGGCGGTCGGCATCGAGGCGTCGATCAATGCGGGTCGAAACGGACTGCTGCTCGAGGACAGCTCCGGCGGATCGGGCAATCTGATCGTCGCCGACGGCGGCGACGGGCGTCAGACGGCGACCAAACTGGGGCTGGTCGTGAACGACTCGGTCGGCTCCCTCGACGGCGGTTCTCTCTCGCGAGCGACGATCGGCGTCAATACGACGCTCGCTTCGCTCAACGGAGGGAAGGGAATCGCCGACGGCTCGTTTACCATCACCGACAGCAATGGGGCGATCGGAGCGGTCAATACCGCGGCGGCCGGGATCGACACGGTCGGCGATCTGCTCGATGCGATCAACGGGCTATCGATCGGTGTCGAAGCACGGATCAACGATCGCGGAGACGGGATCGAGCTGGTCGATACCGCCGGCGGGTCGGGAGCGATGTCGCTACGGCAGTCCGGAACCGCGACCACGCTCGCCGATCTCGGCTGGGACGGCGTCGCGACTCAGGTCGATCACGGCAGCGGACCGCAATGGACCATCGCGAACTCCGAAGCGACCGAAATCGAGCTCCTCGCGACCGATACGCTCGACGATCTGATCACGAAGATCAACGCATCGGGGGCCGGGATCACCGCGTCGAAGTTCTTCGACGGGACCGGCTTCCGACTTTCGCTCAGCAGCAACGAGTCGGGCGAGGCGGGAAGGATGCAGATCGAGCTCGACGGACTCGGTCTGGAGTTCGAAGAGATCGTTCGCGGCCAGGATGCGCTGATTCTCGTCGGCTCGGCCGACAGCCTCGGCGCCGGGATTCTGGCGTCGAGCTCGTCGAACGTCTTCGACCAGATCATCGACGGCGTCGAACTGACGGTGCTGGACGGAGCGACTTCGCCCGTCTCGGTCAACGTGACCCGCACCGATTCGAAGCTCAAGACGAACATGAAGCTCTTCGTCGATCAGTACAACAA
>CAZZBI010000490.1:0-2703 GCA_964652385.1 uncultured Pirellulaceae bacterium
GGATCGTCCGAAGCGGTCGTCGAGCCGCCGGTTCGGGCGTGGTGTCGCCGCGTCGCTCGTGATCGCGTCGTGCGTTCTGGCGGCGATCCGCTCGCCTCTCGCGCCGCGCTCCGCCGAAGGGGAAGACGAGACGATCGAGCAGGTCCGCGAGAACAACGAGAAGCGTTACGCCAACGGCGGCATGGTCGTGACTCGCCCCGAGTTCGACGATCTGCTGCGGCGCGCCGAGATGTTCGCGGCGGACGGCGGTTTCCGCAACGCGACGATCCTCTGGAACAAGGTGCTCGACGAAGGCGGGAGCGCGCTGCATTCGAACGACGGCGAGACGTACACGCCCCTTTCGGAACAGGTCGAGCGAGCGATCGCCGCGCTTCCTCCCGAAGGACGCCAGGCGTATCGGATCGTCGCGGACGGAGAGGCGCAGGCGTTGTTGGCTCAATCGGACCGTCTGGGGCGCCAGGTCGCGCTCTCTCAAGTCGTCGAGCGCTACTTTCTGAGCAGCGTCGGCGATCAGGCCGCGTTCGAACTCGCCGGGCTGCGGCTCGATCGCAACGATCCGGTCGGCGCGATTCGTCTGCTCGATCGGATCGTCGATCGCCACCCCGATCCGGATGTGCCGGCAGCCGAGTTGTCGCTCCGCCGCGCCGTGGCGTTCGCGATGCTGGGGCGTGCGGACGAGGCGCGGGAGGCGTTCCGCAAGTCGCTGGCGGCCGGTGCGTCCGTCGCTCCCGAGTTGCTCGACGCCGTCGATCGGATGATCCAGCAAGGCCCAGGTCCGAGCGCGACGGCTCGGACGGCGATTCCGTGGGGCCAGCCGTTCGGCAACCCGCGACGTGACGGCCTGATGCCGTCGCTTCCGGACGATTATCTGGCAGGCGATCTGATGGTGACCGCGTCGCTAGAGACCGACCGATCGGTCGACCGGAGTCAGCTCGACGCCGCGATGCGGAACTTCGGCGGCATGACTCAGGAGGCGACCGGCGATCAGTACGGCCCGGCGCTCCTCCGTGCGTCGCAGTTCGGATGGCTCCCGACTCAGGAAGGGCTGATCGCTCCCGAAGGGATCGTCGTCCGCTCGGCGACCAGCCCGCTGACGGTGCGCGCGAACGACCAGGGAGAGATCAGCAAGGTCTGGGAATCGCTCTGGTCGAACCCCTGCGTTCTCGACGACGCGTCGCTTGCCGAGCGGATGAACCTGGCGATGTACGGCGCAACGCAAGGGGTTCGCGGCGGACCGTCGAGTCTGACCGAGATCTTCCTGTACGGCGATCGGATCCATCAGTCGATGACGATCGTCGGCGATCAGGTGATCGTCGTCGAAGGACAACCTTATCCGCGGGGGGGCAAGCGCCCCGATGCGGCGGCTCTTGCGCGAAATGCGGGCGGGTTCGGCATCCAGGCGATTCGTCGATCGCGCACCAGTTGGCTCACCTCCTACGATCTGCGGACCGGCAAGCTCCGGTGGACGCGAGCGGCGATCGATCCCGATTTCGTGGCCGGTTCCGGCGCGATCGTGCCCAACCCCGGTGTCGGCTTGGTCGTTCCCGATCTGCCTCCCCCCGTTCCGCCCAATGCACCCCCGGGCGCCGGGCCTCCGGCCGAACAGCCGGCCGTTCCCGACGAGGTGACGCCGGTAACCGGGGAGCCTGCCGCACCCGAGGCACCGCGCGACAATCGTCAGGGAATCGGTCCGGACGGCCTGCCGATCGCAGCGGGTCGCGACGGTCCGCCGATGGTCTCGAACGGTGTCGGCTATCTCGGCGAAGGGGTCGCGGTCGGAGGACTGATGATCCTGCCGTTGTCCGACGGCGGATCGGTGCATCTGCAGGCGATCTCGTTGTCGGACGGCAAGACCGTCTGGCGCACTCAGTTGTGCGACGCACCGAGCGCCGGTTCGCCCAAGTGGGCTCCGGTTCGCCTGGCGGTCGACGGTCAGGATCTGTACTGCTGCTGCGGCGTCGGGCTGGTCTTTGCGGTGAACGCTGCCGACGGACGCATTCGGTTCGCGCGACGCTACGAGCGTTCCGTGATCGGCGGAACCGACAACTCGGCCGCCAACAACTGGGGCGGCCAGATGCCGACGACCGCTCAGTTCGAAGGTTGGCTCGAAGATCTCGTCATTCCGTTCCGGAGCGTGATCGTCGTCGCTCCGTCCGACTCGGATCGACTGATCGCTTTCGATCGGACCGATGGTCGTTTCGTCTGGAGCGCACCGAAGAATCCGTTCGCCGATCCGATGCTATACGTCATCGGAGTCCGCGGACGACAGCTCTTCGCGGCGGGCAAGGAATCGATCCTCTGCTACGACCTTCAGGGGCAAGGACGCCTGGTCTGGCGTGAGGAGTTCGGCGGCGAGAGCCTGGGCCGCGGCTGCCTGACCGAAACCGGTATCTACATGCCGACCTCGAACTCGATCATTCGTTACGCCTATGACCTCCCCGCGGGGCAGCGGACCCGCAAGCTGGCTCAGGTCGGCGTGCGAGGGCTCGGAGCGGTTCCGGTCGGCAATCTGCTCAGCGACGGCCGCCGTCTCTGGTCGATCGGTGCCGGAGTCGTACAGGCGCTCGACTCGGCTCGCAATCGGATCGACGATCTCGAACGACGCTCCGAAGCGGGTGAGGCGTCGGCGATCTGGGAACGGATCCTGCTGACGATCGAAACGGGCGATTCCCCTCGGGCGCTCGAATTGGTCGAGGCGTTGGT
>CAZZBI010000491.1:0-253 GCA_964652385.1 uncultured Pirellulaceae bacterium
ACACAAGGACGATCCGGGGCCTCGCCGGGGCGAACCGAGGCCGGTCGCACCACGGTGCCTCGGAAATCCCGGCGCTTCGGGAACGTTCCGCTCGCGACCGACATCTAGAATGGAACGGTCGTCGACCGGACCGCCTGCCGATCGCTCTCGAACGATCGCTGCGACCCCGACGATCGGGCCATCGCGTTTCGATTTTCGGACGCGATGGCCCCGGCAGGACCCCCGTGCTCAGGGAACGGATCGATGTCGAGTT
>CAZZBI010000491.1:263-2702 GCA_964652385.1 uncultured Pirellulaceae bacterium
CCGTCGAAGCGACCGGGACGAACGGTGACCCGCTGGTCGACCGCGCGGAAGGGTTCATCGATCGCCAACTGTCCCGTGCCGCGGCTCAGGTCCGTCTGTTCGATCTGGTCGGCGGTCTGCTCGTCTGGAGCACATCGGTTCTCGCGATCCTGCTGGCGCTCGCCGTGGTGGACGCCTGGATCCTGCCGCTCGGCCCGACCGCCCGTTGGCTCGCGCTGATCGGTCTGGTCGGCGGCTCGCTCGCCTATCTGGTCCTGCGAGTCGGCCCGCCTCTGGTTCGTCGGATCAACCCGATGTTCGCGGCGAAGATGGTCGAGGAGAGTCGGCCGGAGCTGAAGAACGGTCTGATGAACCTGCTGACGCTGCGCCAATCGCCCGACCTCGTCCGCAAGCGAGTCCTCGGCGAGCTGGCGACTCGGACCGCCGGCGAGTTGTCGTCGATCCCGGTCGACTCGGCGATCGATCGCGGTCACGTCATCCGGATCGGGAGTCTGTTCGTCGCGCTGCTCGCGTTCGCCGGACTCTACAAGATCCTCTCGCCGAAGGATCCCTTCACCACGATCGGACGGATCGTCGCTCCCGCCGCCGACGTCGCCCCTCCGTCCCGAGTCCGGATCGTTCAGGTCCTTCCCGGCGACGCCTCAGTCCGCTTCGGCCAGACGCTCGAAATCGAGGTCGAAGTGGAGGGGCACGGGCGTTCGGCAACCGCCGTGCTGAAGTACTCGACCGACGACGCTCAGGCGATCGACGAACCGCTGGTGCTCGCGTGGAGCGAAGAGCGCGGGCGATTCGTCGGCACCTTGGCCACCGGTTCGTCGGGCATCGAACGGTCGCTCGACTACCGGATCGAAGCGGGCGATGCCCGGTCGCCGTCGTATCGCGTCGACGTGTCGGTCCGCCCGACGACGTCGATCGAACGGATCGAACTGCAGCCTCCGGCCTACACCGCGCTTCCGCCGCGGACGCTCGTCGATCGCGGGGACGTCGAAGGTCTGGAAGGGACCGAAGTGACGATCGTCGCCAAGGCGAACGTGCCGATCACTTCGGCCGTGCTCGAGCTGCTCGCTCCTGCGTCGCGCGAGACGGCGGCGATCGATCGCGAACGGGCTCCGGCCAAGCGGATCCCGATGACGCTGGTCGAGCAGCAGGGAACGGTCCGCTTTCGACTGGAACTGCAGGAGGATCGCAAGACGCCGAAGTTCGACACCTACCGGATCCAGTTGCTGACCGACGACGGCCAAGTCGACGTCGACCCGATCCACTACCGGATCGCCGTCTGGCCCGACCTGGCGCCGCAGATTCGTTGGCTCGCGCCGCGCCAGACGCCGGCCAGCGTCCCTTCCGACGGCCGCCTGGCGATCGAGACCGAAGCGTTCGATGCCGACTTTCACATCGCGCGAGTCGAACTGCAGGGGGAGTCGCAAGGACGTCGAGTCGTGATCCAAGGACTGCTCGACGCCAGTCGAACGCCCGACGACAAGCATCTGGGGAAGTACCGATTCGAACCGGCAGGGACCGGGTTGAAGCCCGGCGACGAGGTCGTCTTCATCGCGATCGCCGAGGATGATCGACGCCACCCGCTGACCGGTCAGCCCGATCCGAACGTGGCGAGAACCGAGCCGTTGGTCGTGCGGATCGAAGGGCCTCGCGAAAACCGCGGCGCGAACGACGGCGGGCGCGGAGCGGGAGAGAACGGCGATCCGGGAGCTGCCGGCGCCGGTGGCGGCAACGAATCGGGAGCGAACGGAGAACGCTCGCCGGACGGCGGCAACGAATCCCCGATGAACGATTCGGGCGAGTCGGGCCAGGAGGGTTCGCAAGAGGAGCAATCGTCAGGTGGCGGCGGAGGGGGCTCGTCGAGTCAGCAGGAGTCGAGCGAAGGGGAAGGCGAACAGCAGCCGATGTCCGGCGGCTCCGGAGCCGGCAGCTCGGGCTCGTCGGGCGACTCGGAACAACCGCCGCAGCAAGGAGGCAACTCGAACGGCTCCGGGGCCGAAGGCTCGGAGAACTCGTCGGCGGGTGAGTCGGGAGCGACGAACGGTGCGAACGGAACACCGAGCGGTAACGAAACGCCGAGCGGCTCGGACGACGGCTCCTCGGGAGGAGCGAACGAAACGGGAGGGGGCGGGGAGCGTCCGCCCGGTAGCGGAGCCGGCGAACAGAACGGCGAGAACCGAGATCCGGCGACCGGCGAGCAACCGGCCGGAAGCGACGGCGGTGCCGAATCGGGAGCGGCCGGGACGCCGGAGTCGGGTGAATCGGGGAACGGTGGCGAGCGATCGGCCCCTCGTCACGAAGGGGAAGCGTTCGAACGGATCCTCGAGCGGATGAAGCGCGAACAGGACGGCGGCGCCCAGTCCGGAGACAACAACCAGCAGCCCGGCGGTGCGCAGTCCGGCGACATGAACCAGCAGCCCGGCGGCGCTCAGTCCGGTGACA
>CAZZBI010000492.1:0-2690 GCA_964652385.1 uncultured Pirellulaceae bacterium
CGCGCCGCTGCTGCTCCAGCCGTTCTCGCAGACTGCCGGTCGAGACCGCCGCATCCGCTTCTTCGAGCAGCGGAACGTCGGGGGGCGGGGGCGGCGGAGGAGCTCCGAGCAACTGTTCGAGCACCCAGCGACCGCGCTTGACGGGGGACGTGCGAGTCGGATTGGACGTGACCGACAGCACGCTCGCCATCGTCATCAGACCGCCGCGCTGCCGGTCCTGCAGTTCGACTCGCCTGAATTCCCGCCCCCGAATCGGCTCTCCCCCCGGGACCGTCGGCGCCTGGCCGATCCGATTTCCCTTGGTGTCGGCGATGCCGTACAGCCGGGCGAGCGGTTCGTTCAGGAAGGTGAAGTCGGCATCGAGCAGCTCGCCGATCGGACGATCCTCCTTCACCACCGCCTCGAAGAACATCATCGTCTCGCGCAGCATCGCCCGGCGGAGTCGCTCGTCGAACTGCGGGAAGCGATCGGTATCCGGAGCGAAAGCATCCAGACGCTGGATCTGGAGCCACTGCGGAGCGAAGTTCTCGACCAGCGCCGATGACTTCGGATCGGCGAGCATCCGCGTCACCTGCTCGTCCAGACGCGCGGGGAGCTCTCCCGATTCCGCGAGCGACAGCAGCTCGTCGTCCGGCATGCTGCTCCACAGGAAGTACGAGAGTCGCGAGGCCAATTGGAACGGATCGAGTTCGCGAGTCCCGTCGGCGTCCGGTCGATCGTCCAGCTCGACTCGGAACAGGAACTTCGGCGAACAGAGAGCGGCCTGGATCGCGATCTGCATGCCCCCTTCCCAACTCTTCCCCTGTTCCATCTGGTACGCGACGAGGTCGACCAGCCGTGCGACCTCGTCGTCGGTCGGCGGACGGCGATAGGCTCGACGCAGGAATCGCTCGAGCGCGATCCGCGATCGGGTCGACGCATCGGCATCTTCCGGAGCTTCGAGCAGCGCCAGGTGCGAGGCGGGGCGCGAGTCGAGCGGGCCGCGCAGCGCAAAATGCTCGACCAGCAACTGCGCTTCTCCCGAGTCGCCGTCGGGGCGCAGCAGTCCGAGCGCCATCCGCTCGCGTCCCGGTCCGGGCGGAACCTTGACTTCGATCGTCTGCGGATCGTCCGCCGACTCGGCGGTCACCTCGATGATCTCGAGGATCCGAGCCGGGCGACGAACCTCACCGACGATCGGCGCAATCGCCTGGTCGTCAGCCGCATCGGTCTCGTCCTTTCCCCAGACCATCACCGCAACGCGGACCGGGCGGCCGTCGAATCGCTTGAAGACGCGGGTCCGAAACAGGTACTCCCCGTGCTCCTCGAACTCGTACGGGACATGCAGCGGACCGGTGCCGATCAGCTCGGTCGCGGTCGAGCTGACGATGCGCCATTCCCCTTCGAGCGGAATTTCGCGCGCAGCCGGTTCGGTGAAGCGAGCCGCCTGGCGACGTCGCGGCACGGGAGGAGGTTCGGGAGTGATCGCTCGCTCGACGATGCTTTCGGCCGCCGCCAGATAGCGCTCGAGCAACAGCGGCGAAATCGTCAGCGTCTCGCCGACGTTGTCGAAGCCGTGGCCGATCTCGTCCGACGGAAACGACTCGGTCGGATCGAAGTCGACGCCGATCAGATCGCGGATCGTGTTCCGGTATTCGACTCGATTCAGTCGCCGCATCGTGACTCGCCCCGGCTGAGGCGGCAGAGTCGCGTCGAGTGCGTCGTAGAACTGCGACATCGTGTCGACGAACGCCAGACGGTCCGCCGGATCGGGCTGATCGACGTCGGCCGGAGGCATCTCGCCGGCGGCGACCATGCGCCGCGCCGCATCGAACTTCAGACGATCCTTGACGAAGCGGTCGAGCGAATCGATTCCCGAAAGATCGAGTCCGGCATCGGCCCCGTCGCCGGCATGGCAATCGAGGCAATGCGTTTCGAGGAACGCGATCGCCGTCGTCGGCAGTTCGGGAGTCGCATGCTCCTGAGCGGCGCACGAAATCCCGGCGCCGAAGAGGAGCAGCGACGACAGGAGAGCGCCGAGGCGCGAGGGGAAGACAACGTCCATCCGGAGCCGACTCCGTAGCGCAAGGCGGGATCGGCCGAAGCCGACGGCGGGCAGGAGGTTAGACGGCGGGGATCGGAGCGCGGGACTCTCCGACGCAAACAGTCTAGGGGGACGGCGATCCGGTTCCAAGCCGATTTCGGTACGCCCCCCCCCCCCCCTGCTCTAACCACCAGCGTAGGCCCGCGTCGTCCCCGACGCGCGGCCGTGCGATGCCGCGTCGTCGCACAGTGTCGCAGCTCGCTCGGCATCGACATCGCACGCCCTGCGGCTCGGGACGAGCCGGGGGCTATGAGAACGCGTCGCCTGGCGTAGGCCCGCGTCGTCCTCGACGCGCGGCCATGCGATGCCGCGTCTTCGAAAAGCCTGGCAGTTCGCTCGGCATCGACATCGCACGCCCTGCGGCTCGGGACGAGCCGGGGCTACGAGGCCGCGTCGCCTGGCGTAGGCCCGCGTCGTCTCCGACGCGCGGCCGTGCGATGCTGCGTTCTCGCACAGCGTCGCAGCTCGCTCGGCATCGACATCGCAGGCCCTGCGGCTCGGGACGAGCCGGGGCAACGAGGCCGCGTCGTGCTGGGTAGGCCCGCGTCGTCCCCGACGCGCGGCCGTGCGATGCTGCGTTCTCGCACAGCGTCGCAGCTCGCTCGGC
>CAZZBI010000493.1:0-2640 GCA_964652385.1 uncultured Pirellulaceae bacterium
CACCCAGTCGACCGCGGAGCTTGGCGACCTTGGTGATCACCTCTTCGACCACCTTGCCGGCGCCGACCGCATCGTTCTCGAGCGACTTGGCGTTGCCCGAACGGAGCTCGTACAGACGGCCGGCCGAGCCGCCGAGGCTCCCCGAGTTCAGGTTCTTGATGCCGATGCGGGCCTGCTGGTTGCTGACCACATCCGGACCGAGCTGGAAGACCGCTCCGCCGCCGTAGATCTGGAAGGCGACATCGGTCGACGAGCCGTCGGCCACCGTCAGCGACAGGTCGAGGGTCGAGGTGTTGATCGACAGCTTGTTGCCGTCGCCGTTCGCCTGCACGCCGTTGACGCGGGCGACCACGTCCGTGCCGGTGTCGCGGACCGCACTCAGGTTCGCCTCGAAGTTGCCGAGCGACCCTTCCGAGATCACTTCGACGTCGACGAACGACTTCGAGCCGTAGCTGCTGGAATCGAGCTCGAGCGTTCCCGAGTTGTTGGTCGCCTGGACGCCGGTCGCATCCGAAACCAGGTTGATCGCGTCGACGATCTGATCGAGCGTCGTGCCGGTCTGGAACGAGAAGACTTCCGAACCTTCGCGACCGCTGATGCGGACGACCAGGTCCTGGACTCGGTCGAGCTGCGCGGCGTTGGCGTTGACGTTCCCCGCATCGGTGCCGTCGATCGTGCCGGTGCCCCCCAGCACGGTCGCATCGAACTCGGCGAGACCGTCGATCGCGGCGGCGACCGCAGCGCCGGTGATGGCCGCGTCGGTGTTGTTGAGCGTGATCGTCAGCGTGTTGCTGGCGAAGGCGGCGCCGGTCGCGGCTCCCTGCACGATCGCGACGTTCACGTTGTCGATCGTCTGGCCGTCGGCAGCGGTGATCTGGAAGGTCCGCCCCTCGATCGTCAGCTCGCCGGTCGCCAGCGGCGAGCCGGTGACCTGGGCCTGAGTCGCGGCGGCCGAGATGTCGACTTCGACGTCGATCTGACCGGCCGAACCGAGGTTCGCCTGGTCGATGTTCAGTTCCGAAACGGTGCCGTAACCGGAACCGGCGGAGATCTGGAAGTCGAGGCTGCCGTCGAGCAGCGTCTTGCCCTGGAAGGTGGTGGTCTGAGCGATACGGTCGATCGCTTCGAGCGACGAATCGATCTGCAGCTGGTTCGCCGCGATCTGCTCGTTGCTCAGCGCTCCGGTGTTCGCTCCCTCGACCACCAGACCACGAATGTCGTTCAGCAGACTCGAGACCTGGCTGAGAGCACTATCGGCGGTGGCGATCAGCTGGACCGCCCGCTCGCTGTTGGTGATCGCCTTCGAGACGCTCGTGATGTCCGAGCGGAGCTCTTCGCTCGCGATCAGACCTGCCGGGTCATCCTTGCCGGCGTTGATTCGCAGACCGGTGCTCAGACGGGTCAGCGAGGTCTGCAGATCCTTGTTCGATCGCGACAAGGTCTTCTGTGCGACGAACGAACTGACATTCGTATTGATTCGGCTCATTCCAGTACACCCCCAGAATCACTTGACGACACGTCGCCGTTAACCGGGTAGTGGGGAGCACCAGTCCGGAGTGGCTTCGTCTGCGATCGTCGTCGTGCCAGCGCACGACAGTCGATCGTGGTTTCCGTCCTCGCGAGCCGGTCGACCATACGACGGTCTTCCGTTCGAGCTCGCTCGGATCGAAACCGATGCACTCCTTCGCGGCCGAGCTTCCTGCTTCGGACCCTCCATGTCACGTCGATCCTCGACGCGTCGGGAAGATGTATCGACAGGCGAATCGAGAGCAATGAGGCGACGGAGGAAAACCGCAGAGGAATTTCGTCGAGTCATCACTGCGAGCGCGAAACGAACGTCAAGAAACGATCGAGGCCTTCGATCGTTGCCGACCGAAGGCCTCGTCGATGAGACATCGTCAGACGAACCGCTCCGTCACGGACTATCGCAGCAGGGCGAGAACGTTCTGCGGATTCTGGTTGGCGATCGCGAGGACCGAAGTACCGGACTGCACGAGCACCTGAGCTCGAGTCAGCGCGGCGCTTTCCTTGGCGAAGTCGGCATCGCGGATCGTCGACTCGGCTTCGGTCAGGTTCGCCAGGTAATCGCCCAGCGCGGTGCTGTTCGACTCGAGCGTCGTCCGCTGGAACGCACCCAGTCGACCGCGGAGCTTGGCGACCTTGGTGATCACCTCTTCGACCACCTTACCGGCTCCGACCGGATCGGCATCGAGCGCCTTGTCGTTGCCCGAGCGGAGCTCGTACAGACGACCGGACGATCCGCCGAGGCTACCGGTGTTCAGGTTCTTGATGCCGATGCGGGCCTGCTGATTGCTGACCACGTCCGGTCCGAGCTGGAAGACCGCTCCGCCACCGGTGATCGAGAACGAGACGTCGGTCGACGAGCCGTCCGAGACAGTCAGCGACAGGTCGAGGGTCGAGGTGTTGATCGAAAGGGTGTTGCCGTCGCCGTTCGCCTGCACGCCGTTGACGCGGGCATCGATGTCGGTGCCGGTGTCGCGGACCGCGCTCAGGTTCGACTCGAAGTTGCCGAGCGATCCCTCCGAGATGACTTCGACGTCGACGAACGACTTCGAGCCGTAGCCGCTGGAATCGAGCTCGAGCGTTCCCGAGTTGTTGGTCGCCTGGACGCCGGTCGCA
>CAZZBI010000494.1:0-1626 GCA_964652385.1 uncultured Pirellulaceae bacterium
GTACGAAACCCTGCCTCGGCCTCGGAGAGGCCGGGCCCACGCAGAGTGCCGACCTGGTCAGCGCCCCGACCAGCGTCCGCCAGCCCGCCGCGCCCCCCAGCCCGCAGCGTCAGCAAGGGGTCTCCGCGGCCTCAGTCCCCGCGGCCTAATTCTGAACAGATGCTGCGACCGACGACCGAGGCAACACGTGGCCTCGGGCTCTCCGAGCCCGAGGTCGGGTTCGCTCGAACACCGAACACATTCCGCAGCGCCACGAAACCCTGCCTCGGCCTCGGAGAGCCCGGGCCCACGTGGAGTGCCGGCGCGTCTCAGCGAGCCAGCTTGATGCGGCAGCCGAAGGGGCGGGCCGAGGTGACTTCGGGCTGACGACCGGCCAGCACCGCCTCGACCGCATCCGTCACGTAGTTCGCTCCCGGCTTCTGCATGTCGTCGTCGAACGGGCCGGTGAACGCCACCTTCCGCTCGCCGTCGAGCACGAAGATCTGAGGGGTGACGCTGGCGCCGTAATCGCGAGCCGCTTGGCCGGTGGCGTCGGCGACATAGACATACTCGAGCTTCTGGTCGGCGATCCGTTGACCGATCGCTTCGAGCGTCTCGTTCGAGTTGCAGTTGATCGCGACGAACTTCACTCCCTTGTCCGCGTACTGCTTCGCGAACTCCGAAAACCGCGCCTCGTACGCCTGAGCGACCGGGCAGCCGTTGCAGGTGAAGCAGACCACCAGCACCTTGGCGTCGGCGTAGGTCGCGAGCGAAACCTTCTGCGAATCGACCGTCAGCGCCGAGAACTCCGGAGCGGCAGCGCCGACCGCCAACGGCTCGGCCCCCTGAACTCCCCGCGACAGGAGCAGACCGGCGGCCAGGACCAGACCGAAGCGAAACGAACGAAGGCTCGACGCGAAAGTCATGGCAGGGACCTTTCGGCAGAGGCTGCAGTGCAGCCATGGGACGGAGGGAGAGATGGCAGGTGGGACCGTCCGTGGAGCGTGATCACCGAAAAGGCGTCACGGCGAGGTCGCGGCCGTCTCGGCAGCGGACCGATTGTCCCGCTTGCGAGTCGCCCACGAAATTCCTGTTCCGATTCTATCGTTATCCGAAATCGATCGTCAAACGGATCGGCGATCGGAATTCGTCTCGATCCCGCGTTCGGATCGTTTCTCGCCGTCCCCGGACCAGCCGAGTCGGGCGATCGTCAGCAGCGCATCGATCGCCTCGCGCGCATCGATCTTGGTCCGCCCGGCCGTTCGATCACGAAAGACGAACGGCACCTCGACGAACTTCGCTCCGCGCTGCTGCAGTCGAAACAGGATCTCTTCCAGATAGGCGTACCCCTTGGCGCGCACCGCTTCAGGCGGGAGCGCCGCGAGGCGATCGGCTCGATAGACCCGAAACGCGCCGCTGCAGTCGCGGACCGGCAGGCGGAGCCACCAGCGGGCATAGCGATTCACCCAGCGACTCATCCACCGTCGGCGCCACGGCCACCCCTCGATGCCGCCGCCGGCGACGTACCGCGAACCGATGGCGACATCGCACCCGGCGCGATGTTTCCCCTCGCTGAACTCGACCGTGTCGACCAGCGCCGCGAGCCGTTCGGGCGGATGACTGAAGTCGGCATCGATCGTGGCGACC
>CAZZBI010000494.1:1636-2600 GCA_964652385.1 uncultured Pirellulaceae bacterium
ACCAGGTCGTAACCGCGATCGATCCCTTCGCGGAAACCGCGGAGCGTCGCCGATCCGAGTCCCGACTTGCGCGGCCGGTGGATCACGCTCAACTGCCGATCGGTCGCCGCTCGCTCGTCCGCCCAGCGACCGGTACCGTCGGGCGAACCGTCATCGATCACGAGCAGATCCGCCCACGGAACCGAGGCATGCAGCGAATCGACCAAGCGAGGCAGGTTGTCGATCTCGTCGTAGGTCGCGATCACGACGAGCAACTTCGCCCGAGCGGCCGGTCCCGCCGCCGGCGATGCGATGCCGGCGGAGACGTCCGAACGACTCGACACGTCCGAAGCGTTCGACTCGGCAAGCTTTGCGGAAGAGGTCGAGTCGGACGGCATGTCGGATCCACACGAGGTTGACCGGCGGACAGGGGCCGAGCGGCGGGCGCACTGCGGGCCGGTTTCGGTGCGACTCAGCGAGTTTCCCCGACCAGTCGCGACGCGTCGAGTTCTCGCAGCACCTCGCGCACCCGCTCGTTCCAGAGCGCGTAGCCCCGTTCGCTCAGGTGCAGTCCGTCCTCGACGAAGAAGCTCGGATCGGGCTGGCCGTCGGCGCCCAGCAGACAGGCGCCGACGTCGAGGTAACGGAGCCGCTCGTCGGCCGCACAGAGTCCCTCGATTCGCCGATTCGCCTCGCGCTGCCGATCGATCATCGACCAGCGGGCGACACTCGGCTTGATGGTCAGATAGACGATCCGGGCATCCGGTACATGCCGATGCGTCAGCGCGACCAGGCGCGCAAAGTCGGCCGCCGTCTCGGCCGGCGTCAGTCCGTTCGCGATGTCGTTGTCCCCCGCATAGACGACGATCAGGGCGGGAGCATGCGGCCGGATGACTCGATCGAACCAGCGGATCGAATCGGCGAGCGTCGAGCCGCCGAAGCCGCGGTTGACGAATCCGAATCCGGGAAAGGCTCGTTCCAGGTC
>CAZZBI010000495.1:0-2506 GCA_964652385.1 uncultured Pirellulaceae bacterium
TCGAGAAGCTCGGTCTGCGACCCGGAGCCAAGGGACCGGCTCCGACTGCTGCCGGCATGCCGGTCGCCGCGGTGGCCAGCGTCGCGCCGACCGTCTCGGGTTCGCCCGAGCGGCGCGAAGAGATCAAGCCGATGAGCATGATCCGTCGCACCATCGCGTCGCGACTGGTCCAGGCGCAGCAGACCGCCGCTCTGCTGACGACCTTCAACGAGATCGACATGAAGCCGGTGATGGAGCTGCGGAACCGGTACAAGGACAAGTTCGGCGAAATTCACGGCGTGAAGCTCGGGTTCATGAGCTTCTTCGCCAAGGCATGCGTCGAGGCGCTCAAGCGGTTCCCGAGCGTCAACAGCGAGATCCGCGGCAACGACATCGTCACGCGGCACTACTACGACATCGGCATCGCGATCGGCGGCGGCAAAGGGTTGGTCGTGCCGGTCCTGCGCAACGTCGAACTGATGAGCTTCGCGCAGGTCGAACGGCAGATCGCCGAGTTCGGCCTCGCCGCCAAGGAGAACCGGATCAAGCCGGCCGATCTCGAGGGAGGGACGTTCACGATCAGCAACGGCGGCGTCTACGGATCGCTGCTGAGCACGCCGATCGTCAACCCGCCTCAGTCCGGCATTCTCGGCATGCATTCGATCCAGGAGCGGCCGGTGGCGGTCGACGGCCAGGTCGTGATCCGGCCGATGATGTACATCGCGCTCACCTACGATCACCGGATCATCGACGGCCGTGAGGCGGTCGGGTTCCTGCGGTCGATCAAGGAAGTGCTCGAGGAACCGGCTCGCCTGTTCCTCGAAGTCTGAACCGGGCCGGGGGACGAGCGAGACGCGACGCGAGAGAACGATCGCCTCGCGTCCCCTTGGCTCCCCTCCCCCGATCTTCCGTCGCGAACTGCCGACGACATTCCTGACCGACCGCGGTCAGCCTGCATTCCGCAGCCCTGCCTCGTCCGACGTCACTGGGAGCCGAGTCCGACCGATGGAGAAGAGCCACGATCTGATCGTCCTCGGGGGAGGTCCCGGAGGTTATGTCGCCGCGATCCGCGCCGCTCAGCTCGGCATGAACGTCGCCTGCATCGACGAGCATCCGCAATACGGCGGCACCTGCCTGAGAGTCGGGTGCATTCCGAGCAAGGCGCTGCTCGAGGCGAGTCACAAGTACGTCGAGACGCTGCACGGGCTGAAGGAGTTCGGCATCGAAGTCGGCGCTCCGCAGCTCGATCTCGCCAAGATGATGGCTCGCAAGGACGAGATCGTGAAGACGCTGACCGGCGGCATCAACATGCTGCTGCAGCGGAACAAGGTGACCACCTATGTCGGTCGCGGGCGGTTCGAGACGCCGAACCGGCTGATGGTCGCGACGCGCGAAGCGCCGATCTTCGTCTCGGCCAAGAACGTCATCGTCGCTACCGGTTCGCGCCCCGCGATGATGAAGGGGGTCGCGTTCGACGGCGATCGGATCGGCGACAGCACCACGGCACTGTCGTACCCGGCGGTGCCGAAGAGTCTGATCGTGATCGGCGGCGGCGTGATCGGACTGGAACTCGGCAGCGTCTGGAGTCGTCTCGGGGCCCGCGTGACGGTCGTCGAAGCGATGGATCGGATCCTGCCGGGGATCGATCACGAGATCGTCCGGATCGCCGAGCGGATCTTCCGCAAGCAGGGAATCGAGTTCGTCACCGGCGCTTGGGTCGAATCGGCGACGGTCGAAGGGGACAAGTGCGTCGTCCGCTGCAAGGATCGCGAGCCGATCGAAGCGGAGCGGGTTCTGCTCAGCACCGGGCGGGTGCCGAACACCCAAGGAATCGGTCTCGAGGAGATCGGCGCCCGGATGGACAAGCGCGGAACGATCGAGGTGGACGGCAACTTCCGCACCTCGGTCGAGAACGTCCTGGCCATCGGCGATTGTATCGGCGGCGCCATGCTGGCTCACAAGGCATCCGAAGAAGGGATCGCCTGTGTCGAAAAGCTCGCGACCGGCGTCGGAAGCATCCACTACGACGCGATTCCGGCGATCGTCTATACCGATCCCGAGATCGCGATGGTCGGCAAGACCGAGCAGCAGCTGGTCGAGGCGGGGATCGAGTTCCGCAAGGGAATCTGTCCGTACGGCGCCAACGGTCGAGCCCGTTCGATCGGCGACATCGAAGGTCGAGTCAAGATGCTCGCCGACGCCAAGACCGATCGGATCCTGGGGGTCCATGCGATCGGCAAGCACGCCGGCGATCTGATCAGCGAGTGCGCCGTCGCGATGACCTTCGGCGCAAGTGCCGAAGATCTGGCGCGCGTCTGTCACGCGCACCCGACCTTGAGCGAGATCGTGATGGAGGCGGCACTCGCCGTCGGCGGCCGAGCGATCCACACCTGACCGTCGTCGTGCGACCGCCCTCGGTCGCACCGGGGTAAGTAGTGCGACCGCCCTCGGTCGCACAGGGTTGTCGTCGCCCCCCTCGTAGCCCCGGCTCGTCCCGAGCCGCGGGTGTGCGGTGTCGCTACCGAAC
>CAZZBI010000496.1:0-2498 GCA_964652385.1 uncultured Pirellulaceae bacterium
CAGTTCGGCGGCGATCAGAACATCGAGTTCACGCCCGGCGCAGCCGGTGAACTCGGGTTCACGGCGATCGCGACCTTCGCCGACGATCTTCAGGTGACGCTCGGCAATCTGAACGGAGGCGTGACGCAGCTGATCGGTCGGAACTGGACCGCCGCTCAGCTTGCCGCCGTCGTCAACGCTCAGAACGGCGATCCGGATCCGAGTCTGCTCGGAACGTCGCTGCGGGTCTTCAACGATCCGTTCATCAACCTGTTCGAGGCGAACGGAACGCTCGATCAGTCGATCGACGCCAACAACCTCAATTTCCAGGATCAGGAGATCCTCAACGTCCGCACCGGCAGCCAAGGGGTATCGCTCCCGTCGCCGACTCGGGAACGCGAAGAGCAGATTCTGGTCGAACGGGTCGAGGAAGAGGTGGTCCCGGCCCCTGCACCGATCGACGCTCCGCTGCCGTTCGACCGACTTCGGTCGATCCCGATCGAGGATCAGCCGTTCATCAGCGTGCTGTTCAACGCCAGCGGCAACCGCGACATGGCTCGTGACCTTCAACGCGAGTTCATCGGCTCGCAGTGGTCGATCGACCTGGTTCGCGAGACGATCATCAACGAGGACTTCGATCCGGGGGTCTATTGGTTGCGGGCGGTGGTTCCGGGACAGGAGCCGGGCCCCGAAGTGCGCGTCGAAAAGCTCTCGATCGACGATTCGCGATTCGTGCCGTCGATCGAAGAGTTCGTCGCCGAGGCCGATGCCTTGCGCGAGTCGCGCTCGATCGAGTCGTCGCGGAGCGAGGCCGGATCGGATGCCGACAGGGCCGACGAAAAGACGACTCCCGAGTCGCTCTGGCTGGAACGGTGGATCGCCGCCAATCCGGACCTGGTCGCGGCGGCCGAGTCGCTTCCGCACGCGGTGTCGGCGGCTGCGGCCGACACGATTGCGGTCGATGGGATCGCGATCGAAGCGTCAGGACTCTGGCCGATATCGGTTTCGATGAGTGCGGCGCCGGTCGGTCGGGTCGAAGAGAGTTCGCTCGAGGATCACACATCGGCCAACGGATCGCCGCACGATCGGACCTCGACCGAGCACCTTCCGCAGCCGCAGCGCGATGCCGAACTTGAAGTCGAGACGAGTGAACCGTCCGCTTCGCGAACGCTGACGGCGGTCGGCGTCGCGACCGGAGCGGTCGGGGGTCTGTTGCTGCTGACTCGCCGCGAACGCCCGGACGGGATCGTCGCCGGCATCGCCGAGAGCGAAGGGGCGACTGCCGCGGACGCCGACGCGAATCCGTTCTCCAAGGCGGCCCGCCGCCGCCGTCGACTCTTCTCGAAGTCGTAAGGGCGTTTCGGTCCCCGACGATCGAACCGGTCGTCGGATGCCCGGCGTTGCGGCTGCGGCGACCGGTCACGCGGTCGCCGCGGCAACGCGGGTCGATCAACGCTTGGTCGCGATCAGGTCGAGCAGATCGCCGATCGTCCGATGGGCCTCGATCGGATGACGCAGCTTCGACTCTAGATGGATGCGATAGCGATTGCGGCGTCCGATCTTCTCGCGCTCGATGCAGCCCCCCTCCTCGAGATCGGCGATGATCCGTTGCACCGCTCGTTCGGTGATGCCGATGCGGGCAGCGACCTCGCGGAGCACCATCTCGGAGTTGCCGGCGAGCAGCACGATCACGTGCATGTGGTTCGTCAGAAAGGTCCAGCGCGTGCCGTCGGGCCCGGCCGGCGGGGCGATCCCGAGGGGTGAGCTCGCCGAAACCCGCAGCTCGCTGGGGCGCGGCGCGGGATCCGTCGGGGGCTCCTTCCGCGAGTCTCGTTTGGCGGCCGAACCCGACGGGCGAACGGTTCGAGCGGTCTTTCGCACGGCGCCGTCTCCGGTGCTGCGCGCCTTGGACGTCGTCGCTCGACCACTGCTCGATCCGGACTTCGGACGGGAACTCTTCATGGCGGAACCATCGGTGAGATCGGTCGCAACCGCAGCGGAATCGCGCGACGAGAGAAGAAGTAACGACGAGCGGAACATCGCGATTCGATGGCGTTTCGTTGTCGCCGAAGTCCGGAGCTTATCGATCGGCGAGCCGCGTCGCAATCATCTGTTGCCCCCCGTTCGACTCGGAATCACGACGGCCGGTCTCAAGAACCGATCGGTACCCGTCAGCGGTCGCTCACGAACGGTGTCGTTTCGGCTCGAACGGCAGATGGATGCCCAACCGGGCGAGCGAGGCGAAGAGGAGCGCCGAGGCAGCCACCTCATCCAGATTGCCGACGATCGGCAGATTGTCCGGGATCTCGATCAGTCCGAACGTCAGGTTCATCAGAAACAGGGTCGACAACAGCACGCCGGCCAACGCCAGGATCGTCCCCGAGGTCGTGCCGATCGTCGTCTCGGCGGGAGCTTCTGCCGCGCCGACTCGCTCGGGCCGGTCGGAAGTCGCTCGGTCCGATCGCTCGATGAGGTTGTTTCCTGACTGCGAACCGCGAGATGCCATCGGTCTCTCCGTC
>CAZZBI010000497.1:0-2473 GCA_964652385.1 uncultured Pirellulaceae bacterium
TTCGACCTCGCGACGCAGACCGGGTCGGTCGCCGCAATGGCGATCCAGGAACTCGGCTCGCGCGGCGTCGGATTCGAGTTCCGAAGCCCGACCGAAAAGGGTTTCGATCGAAAGCGGTTCTTCCATCGTGTCGCACGGCAAGAAAAGGGAAGGGGGATAACGACCGATCTCGGGGAAGGTCGCGCAGCGTCATCCGGTCATTGCGTCGAAACTTCGAGCGACCGCTCGAGCGATCCGAGCGATTTCGGTAGCTTGTTCGAGCCGATTCTCAGTCCGAGCGCAGGCGGCCGTAGAGCCAAGCACGAGCCATTACCCAGCGACGCTGCGCCGTGGCACGCGACAATCCGAGCAGCTCCGCCGTCTCTTCCAAACTGACTCCGGCGAAATAGCGCAGCCGCACCAGTTCGGCGAGCGACGGGTGCTCGCGTTCCAGTTCGCGCAGCGCCTGGTCGAGCGCCAACAGATCGAACGCCTCGTCGCCACCTTCCGTCTGTTCCTCGATCGCCTGACTGAGACCGATCCGCTCCCGGCCCCCTCCGCGCTTGATCGCACGTCGGCGGCGAGCTGCTTCGACCAGGATCCGACGCATCGCCTCGGCAGCCGCACCGAAGAAGTGCGCCCGGCCGCTCCAGATCGGCGGGCGATCGACGTCGACCAGTCGCAGGTACGCCTCATGCACCAGAGCGGTCGGCTGCAGTGTCTGCCCTGCCGGCTCGTTCGCGATGCGAGCTCTTGCCAGGCGACGCAGCTCCTCGTAGACGAGTGCCAACAGACGGTCGGAGGCTCCGGAGTCGCCGGAAGCGACCTGATCGAGCACTTCGGTGACGTCGATCATTCGTTCGAATCCGTTCGGAGAGGGCGGGGCGACACGCCGTACTTCTTTGGGGAATGAGTAGGACCAAGCTATCCCCTCGAAGGTTCGAACTCCAGTTCGGATCGAGCAGCCGATCCGCAGCCGCCGATCGAACGCAAAAGCCCGCCGCTCGTCCGGAAGGACAAGCGACGGGCGACGGGCGAACTTGGTGTGATCGATCAACGCGAAGTGATTACCGGAGTCAGCAGGAACGGCATCACGACACCGTCACTTCGAGTCAGCGAACCACAGACCTGCGAATAGTCCGTCGAAAGGTCGCGATCGTTGCATTTTGCGGTGCTGACCGAAGAAGCACCGGTGAAGATGGCCAGATCCGACTTGCTCCCCTTCAGGTAGCTACGCAGGTTGATCGTCCCGACGTCGTCGCGGAAGAGGTAGACCTTGTTGAAGAGGACGTCATTCGATTCGTTGACGTCGACCGGTCGGGTCCCGGAGGGGAGACTGAACGTCTGCATCGTCGAGCCGACCAGACGGACGGGATTCAGGTTGCCGTTGAGACCCACGAAGACCCCGGAAGAGTTCATGTCCTGGATGAACATGCTGCCGCCGCCGCTCCACGGAACCGTGCTGAAGAGGCCGAGCTCGGGGACGGCCCGATAGGCCGTCGTCAGTCCGTCGCCGTAGCGCCCGCCGATCATGGCCGGCAAGCCGTCGATGGCTTCCCCGAGCTTGACTCCCCGATACATCGGATCGAGAAACAGCGGCTCGTCATCGATCGCGGGGTTGTAGAGGAAGAAGTTCCACGGTCCGCTCTCCGGCTTGTACGAGCAGACGATGTCGCCGTTGTCGTTCAGCCCGATCGGAAGGCAGGCGAGCACACCCGCAAACGCCGGGAGCGGAACGATCTCGGGAGAGGGCGACCGCGTGTCGAGCAAGTAAACCCAGGAATCGCGGACTCCGGTCGTGGGATTCGGATCGATCGTCGACATGCTGCCGAGGATCACGCCATGATCGTTCAGATGGAGCTGACCTTGAGAGATTCGCCAGCCCTCGGGCAGACCGGCTCCTTGAATGGCGTCGATCAGATCGGTCGCCGTCGTCCGGATCGTCGCCGGGTCGTAGAGATAGATCCGCGTCTCGCCGGTGGCGTGGACGAACCAGCCGGCGACTTGACCCGAGTTGTTGAAATCCCAAATGGCCAGACTTCCAGCGCGGTTCGGAATGTCCCAGTACTGAATCTGGAACTTGGGAATCACCGGCTTGCCGGCCGCAGCCGCGAGCGGCTCGCAGGCAAAGTGCTTGAGGCCGAGAACGGTGGTGGCGGCAAGTGCCGCGAGCAGCATGCGGCGAGCGAAGCGAGGCATGGGATGGACTCCTCAGGAGGAAGCGAGACGCGGATTCGGCGTTCGGTTCGTCAGGACGATCGAAATCGATCGGTCGCCGAGTCGGTGTTCGAAACACAGTGCGTCGTCCAGGCGTGGCGCTGCTCGAGGAATTTTCGGAGTTCGTCCGTCGGGCCATGGCACAGGGACCCCTGCGCTTGGCGCTACGGGCTGGGGAGACACGGGGAACCCTTGCTGACGCGGCGGGCTGGGGGGGGCGCTGAGCGACTGTGTTCGGAGTCAACCGGCTTCGGCCGGTTTTCTCTCCCAACGAGTG
>CAZZBI010000498.1:0-2448 GCA_964652385.1 uncultured Pirellulaceae bacterium
TGGGTCTTCAACCTGTCGATCTTCCAGATCGGTCTGTTCCACACTTGGGCCGGCATCACCAAGATCGTCGAGAGCGGGTTCGATTGGGGGAACGGCCTTTCGCTGCAGCTCTGGATCCATCGCTTCGGCTGGGAAGCGAGTCCGTTCGGGCAGTTGGTGCTCTACGATCGCCGCATCGCCGCTGCGCTGCAGAGCGGCGCGCTGGTGATCGAGACGCTGTCGTTCCTCTGCTGGTTCGGTCCGCGACTGAGACTGGTCGTCGGCCTCTGCCTGCTCGGCTTCTACACCGGCGTGCTCGGAACGTTCGTCGACTACGGATTCCACTTCAACTGGATCCTGGTCGCCTGGTTCCTGCTGCCGGTCGAGTCGCTGCTGAATCGAGCGAGCCGTTCGTAGAACGACCGACGCCGGTCGCATTCACCGTAGTACGACCGCCCCCGGTCGCAGCATCTAGCGTAGTGCGACCGACCCCGGTCGTAGCGTTCGTCGTAGTGCGACCGACCTCGGTCGCAGCGTTCGTCGTAGTGCGACCGACCTCGGTCGCAGCGTTCGTCGTAGAACGACCGCCCCCGGTAGCTGCATTTCGAACGGGAGGCCACGGAGGACCCCTGCGCTTGGCGCTTCGGGCTGACGTAGTCCCGGCTCGTCCCGAGCCGAGGGCGTGCGATGACGACTCCAAACGTGCTGCGCAGCTTTTCGAATGACCGCTGTCGTACGGCCGCGCGTCGGGGACGACGCGGGCCCACCTTGGAGTCCGCCGACGGCCGTCGTGCTACCGCCCCCGGTCGCGGCATTTCGCAGGGGAGGCCACTGAGGACCCCTGCGCTTGGCGCGTCGGGCTGGTGAGGCACGGCGAGAGCCATGCGCTCGCGTCGGCTACAACCGCTCCGTGAATCTCCGCAGCTGGATCTCGAGCGCTTCGACCGGATCCGGGAAGAACGTCTCCCAGTCGTGTCGCCGCTCTTCGACACTCGTCCGATGGAAGTCGGGTTTCCCGGCCGTATGCGCGAGATAGGCGGCGTACTCCGCCGGACGCGTTTCGGCCAGGAAGAACGAGACGGCCCAGGCGCGGGCATAGGCTCCCTCGGGATCGGAGTCGAAGAGCTCGTCGCCGTCGATCATCGATCGCAGGTCGAGCCGTTGGCCGTTCGGGCCGAACGTCGCGCGAAATGCCTGCAGCATCCTCGCGTTCGTCTTCGCCGCTCGATCGCCGTTCGGACTCCCTCCCCAGACTCCCGGTGATTCGAAGAGCGTACCGAGCCCTTCCGACGCCCAGTTCGGCGGACTTGCCAGACGCGAATGGACCCCCGTATTGAATGCGGCCTGATGAGCCGCTTCGTGGTAGATCGTCGCCAGATCCGACGCCGGCGGCTCCGCTCCGCTCCGCCCCGATTCGTAGAGCGCGATCCGATTCGTCCCCGACGAGTAATAGCCGACGACGGTCGGCGCGATCCGATCCCCTCGCGATCGCGCGTAGTCGAAGAACTCGTTCCGATCGTGCATGACGAGGGCGACCAGCGGGACGCTCGGCCGGTCGATCTCCATCCCGCGGATCGCGAAGTAGCGGATGAAGTGAGCCAGCAGCGTCTCGAAGCGTCGTCCCCAGGCGTCGCCGTGCCCCTTGGGATGCACGATCACGTAGTGGTTGGTCAGCGTGATGTCGAACCGTTCGTCGAACTCGCGCCGCAGCCGTCCGCGGACCTCCTGAGCCGAATAGGCTTCGAAGCGATCCGATAACCGCTCCACCTTGGCGTCCCGGGTGCCGGGGAGTTCGCGAATCCGCCCGTCCCGCAGCATCAGCAGGACCTGCTCGGTCGAGACGAAGAGCGGAGCGCCGATGAATCGTTTCGCGCCGACCGAGACCTGGATCATCTCCTGTGCCCGGCTGACGTCCGTCGCGGTCAGGACCAAGAGGCCCCAGGCGAGCGCCGTCGGGGCGAATCGTCGAGTCGCGTTCGAGATCGGTCGGCCCGGTCCGTTCGATCGAGGGCACATGGCGGCGAGCATCGTGGCATTCGTCTCGGGAGCGGCAGCGCGGCGTCGTGTCCGGATGCGGCGATCCTCGTCGCGGCTCGTTCCTTCCCGAAGAGCCGGCCTCCGGCGTCGGCAAGCGTGCCCGCAGCACGCCGCGGTCTCCCGCCGGACGCAATCGCAACCGTACTTCGATTCCGTCCGGGAAGCGGCCGTGATGCCGAACGAAACGGAGTGGAGCGAGCGGCGGTCGCTCGGCAGGGCGAGGCGAAACCGCGGCGTTGTCGATCGGCTGCGACGGTGGTCGAGAATCGGCGACAGGTCGCGCCAGTCGCTGCGACCGTTGCCGACGAGATCGTCGGCACTCGACGCCCGGTACTCCCCTGATCTGCTCGCCTCCTCCGCCAACGAACTCCTGGGCCAAGATCGATGCGCTTTCGTCAAGGGGGATGCCGAGAACGCGATGCCGATGACGGC
>CAZZBI010000499.1:0-2445 GCA_964652385.1 uncultured Pirellulaceae bacterium
CGTCGATACCGTGCGACCGGGGTCGGTCGCACTACGGCAAACCGTGCGACCGAGGGCGGTCGCACGACGGAACACGATGCGAACGAGGGGAAGCGACCGGCCGTCCGGCCGAGCACCTCCCCTCGTACTTCTTCGCTCATCGGTTCCGGTCGACGCTCAGCGTCCGAGGCTGTCGGCCAGCTCCTCGGCGCCGTAGATCTTCCGCAGCGCCTCACGGATCGCGGCGGCGTGGACCGAGACGGCTCGTCCCTGCACTTCGGTGTAGAGATAGTCGGCGGTCAGCGATTGGATGTTCCCGTCGAAGATGATCCCGACGAACTCGCCGTCGCGATTGACGACCGGACTCCCGGAATTGCCTCCGATGATGTCGGCCGTGCAGACGAAGTTGAACGGCACGTCGGCGCCGATCCGATCACGAGCGGCAATCCACGACTTCGGCAACTCCCACGGCTCGCGCGATCCGTGGTTCTCCTGATGGGCGAACGCGTCTCCCATCGTCGTCCACGGCGCGATCCGGCGTCCCCCTTCCTCGTAGCCGCGGATCGGCCCGAACGCCAATCGCAGCGTGAAGGTGGCGTCGGGATAGGTCGAGGTCCCTTCGAAGGCGACGGTCGCCTCCGAGACCTTGACGTACGCCTGTCGCTCCAGCTCTTCGACCTGCTCCGTCTGGGAGCGGATCTTGCGATAGAGCGGCTGCATCTTGCGAGCCATCACGATCAGCGGATCGTCCGACGCGGCGATCGCATCGGGACCGCCGGCGGCCAGGTCGCGCCGCGCCTGCACGTCGAACAGCTTCGTCTCGGCGATCGCCGCTGCCGCTCGATTCTGCGGACCGAGTCCTTCGAGCAGGTCGACGACCAACGGATCGTCGGCGCCGATCCATTCGATCAGTCGCGCGATCTCGTCGGCCAGCTTGGTCGCTTCCAGATCGGGATACAGCGGCGCCGTACTGAACAGCTCCTGCTCGAGCGACTCGCGATTCGAGTCACGGAACTCGCGCAGTCGATCGGCACTGGGCTTCGCATCCTCGGCTCCCATCAGCACGAGCGTCTCGGCAATTCCGTAGATGCCGGTGCGGAATCCGGCGACCGCGCGAATCAGCTCCTTGCGGCGCAACTGCAGTTCGGCGACCGCCGCAAACGCTTCACGAATCTCGTCGGCGTCCGGTCGATCGGCGATCGACGCGAGAATGCGCGCCTCGCGCGATCGCTTCGCCTCGAGCACCGCCGGATCCTGCAGCCCCTGCAGCATGCCGGTGAAGGCCTTGCGGGAGTTCTGCACGCCGAACAGATCATCCTGAGCCCGACGCTTCTGCTCTTCTCCTTGCAGACCGAACTGCTGCAGCATGATCTCGCGACGACGCAGCAGGTCGAGCGCGAACGGCAAGCGGGTGTCGCGCAGGTACTTCATCGCATCGACGGTAAAGCCGCGCTGCGTCCGGCCGGGGTGCCCCGAGACGAAGACCAGCTGCTCTTCGGTCGGCGGCGCATCGTTCCACGCCAGGAAGTGATCGATCTTCGCCGGCTTGCCGTTCTCGTAGACCCGCAGCAGGCAGATGTCCAGACAGTAGCGAGGGTACTCGAAGTTGTCGGCATCGCCTCCGAAGAAGGCGATCGCCGCTTCGGGGGCAAAGACGACTCGGACGTCGACGTACTTCTTGTACCGATACAGGTGATACTTGGCGCCGCCGTAGAGCGTCACGATGTCGCTCCGCAGTCCGGTCGCCTCGAGCGACTCGTTCTCGATCTCGGCCATCACGGCATTGCGAGCCTTCGCCGCATCGTCGGCGGTCATCGACGAGGCGACCGAGGCCATTACGCGATCGGTCACGTCCTCGATCGAAACGAGCTGATTGAGTTCGAGATCCGGAGCGGGGATCTCCTCGTCGAGCGACTTCGCGAGAAAGCCCTCCTCGAGGTAGTCGTTCTCTTCGGTCGAGATCTTGAAGATCGTGTCCGACGCGACATGGTGGTTGGTCAGCACCAGACCGTCCGACGAGACGAAGCTGCCGGAGCCGCCGGAATTGAAACGGACGCTCGAAAGCATCAGATGCTGCACCCACTCGTCCGTCGGCTCGAAGCCGTAGGTGCGAGCCAGATAGGCGCGCGGCAGGTTGCTGAAGAGCCACATCCCTTCGTCGGCCGACGAAGAACGAGGTGAGGTGGCGCCGACGAGCAAGGCGACGAGCGCCAAGCCGAGTCGCGACCATCGACGCAGGTCGATTCGCATGATCGGTCAATCTCCGCTCGATGAAGCCGCCGGCCGATCGTCGCGACGTTCGCGAGCCGGGCCTAGCGGCCGATCCGTTGTCCGAGAACCGACGACCATTGTCGAGGAATCGCCGCGAAAGGGGAGCCCAGGGAGGCCGGCTCGGCAAGCGAAACCGCCGAGTCGATCGAGATGCTCGTCGCCTTGATCCCAGGACTCGCGAGACCGACGTCGCTC
>CAZZBI010000500.1:0-2417 GCA_964652385.1 uncultured Pirellulaceae bacterium
CGTCAGCGTCCGGTCCCCGGCTGGCAGCTCCAGGCAAAGGACCTCGGCGCGATCCGATCCGAGCGACCAGCGCGGTTCGTCGCTGCCGATCACCGTCGCGACGAAGTCGCCGAGATCGACCGACGCGGCGCCGGCATCGAGCAGCGACGTCGGCCGCGCAGCGACCGCTTCGCGAACCTCGCTCGACTCCTCGGTTTCGCGCAGCGGCCAAGCGGCGATCGGAGCATCGTCCGGCGGCGCCGTCACCGGTTCCGACGCGTCGAAGCTCGCCAGCGCTGCGGCGGAACGCTCGGCCAGCTCGCGAGCCGACAG
The DNA here is from genome assembly GCA_964652385.1 of uncultured Pirellulaceae bacterium. GTDB lineage: Bacteria > Planctomycetota > Planctomycetia > Pirellulales > Pirellulaceae > UBA11682. The sequence continues at coordinate 313 of CAZZBI010000500.1, forward strand.
ACGGCGATCGTGGAACGTCACGTCGCGCAGCGTGCCGACGAAGCCGCTCTCGGCCGGAAAGTTCGGCGCGGTGTAGCCGATGCGGAAGACCTCGCCGTCGCGCGACTCGCTCGGCCTGAGCGTTCCCCCTCCCGACTCGCGACCGTCGATGACGAACGTCACTCGTCCGTCCGCTTCGCTCCACGTCATCGCGACATGATGCGGGCGGCCGTCGTCGACCCGCTCGCGCGATGCCACGACGCCGACCCAGCCGATGTCGTAGCACAAGCGTCCGTCGCGGATGAAGAACGACTTGCCGTCGGGAACCCAAGCCGCTTCGGGGCGCGTGCGACAGGCGATCGTGCCGTCCCGTTCGGTCAGGATCGTCGCCGAAAGCGTGAAGTCGCGTTCGGTCATCTCGAGGTCGTCGACGACGGCGGTTTCGAGTCGCGTGCGGCCGTCGAAAACGAGCGACGATCGTCGGGGAAGATCGCTCGGAACGCGGATCGTTCTTCCCGACAGGTCGAGCATGTCGGGGGTCCGATCGAGCGAGGCGATCGCCAGTCGGAGCGGCCGATCGCGCGGACCGACCTGCAGCGTGCGCGTGAAGAGCGAGGTGGAGTCGGACGTCGCGTTCGATGTCGCGTCGTTCGACGTCGCGAGCGATACTTGCCCCGGCATCTCGAGGACCCGCGTCGATCCGACGCGATACTCCAGGATCGATCGATCACCTGCCGCATGCAGCGCCAGTCGCTCGGCCCAGGCATGCGACAGCGGGCCGTACGCGCGACCATCTCGACCGATCGTCCGCCCGGCATCGATCAACGAACCGCTCGACGGCTCTCCCCAGCCTGGTCCGACGTGCGATGCGGCGACCCGGCCGACGATCGTCGGATGGATCTGGTGGCGGCCGTTGAAGTGGATTCCGTTCCAGTCGATGAAACGCTCGCGAGGTGCGCCGGCGTCGGACGACCACGCGGCGGCGAAGCTCATCAGGTCGAGATCGTAGAGCATCCACGAGGAACCTCGGGCGACCCCGCCGGGGCCCGGATCCAGCCGCACGGCGAGCCCCTTGTAGACCAGATGAGGCGTTTCGGATCGCGCGGCGCTCGTCGTCGGTACCTGGTAGGTGTTCAGCAGCGACGGACCGTAGTCCATCTCGGCCCACGGTTCGCTCTCGATCGGTTCCGGGCCGAACGTGTCGCCGGCCGGCAGACCGCTCAGGTACCCGTCGTCGATCGCGGCGTACAGGCCGTCGGTCCGCTCGCGGAAATACGCCTCGCGCACGTAGTGGATGACGTCGTATTTCTGTCGAGGCACCATCCAGGTCTGCGGCGCCATGAAGCCGAAGCCGTGCGTCAGCGTCCGATACATCGCATACGGATCCGCGCCGTTCCTCAGGCGGCTCTCGGCGAATCGCGGGGCCGTCGGCAGCGAGCCCGGCTGTTCGTGGTCGCCGTGGCAGTTGATGCACAATCGCAGATAGATCGCCTCGCCGCGCGCGAACGATTCCGAATCGAGCGAGCGGATCAGGCCGGCATGATCGACCTGCGACTCGTAGTCGGGAAGCCGGAGTGCGAAGAGCGACTCGGGGGGCTGAAGCTCGCGAGCCCGTTCGGCGCCGCCGCGGCGGATCTCGCTCAGGTAAGCGACCAAATCGAGCATGGCGCGGCGATCGCCGAGCGTCGCGGCAAGCCCCTCAGGCATGGCCGAACGAGCATCGGGCACTTCGGCGACGATCGCCGCGCGCTCGATCTCGATCAGACTCCCTTCGGTCGGATGTCTCAGCACCACCCCCGCCTCGTTCGACTCGACCGGCAAGCCGACGATCGTTCGGCCGTCATCCGTCTCGATCGTGATCGTCTCGAATCCCTTTCGGATCGCCCGCGACGGTTCCAGGATCGACTCGACCAGATGCGCGTCGTCGACATCGGGAGGGAGCGTGACGAGCGAAGGGCCGATCGGAGTCGTCGTCGAAGGTGCGAGCGGATTGCCGACCTCGTGACACCGAGCGCAACCGACCTGAGGCTGATGAAAGAGGATGGCCCCCCGAGCCGGATCCCCTTCGTTTCGCGCCGCCGAGGCGATCGCCGCCGCTCCTTCGCGCTTCAGCTGCTCTTCCAGCG
>CAZZBI010000501.1:0-2388 GCA_964652385.1 uncultured Pirellulaceae bacterium
TTCCCGGGTTGCCGCATTTTCCGGCGACCGCGAAGTCGGTGATCTACCTGCACATGAACGGCGGTCCGTCGCAGATCGATCTGTGGGACTACAAGCCGGGTCTGCAGGACTACTTCGACAAGGAGTTGCCGCCGAGCGTGCAGGGAGGGCAACGACTGTCGACGATGACCAGCGGTCAGCAGCGGTTCCCCGTCGCGCCGTCGAAGTTCAAGTTCGAACAGGCGGGGGAATGCGGAACCTGGGTCAACGTCGATCTGCTTCCGCACACCTCGAAGATCGTCGACGACATCGCGCTGATCCGGACGGTGCACACCAATGCGATCAACCATGACCCGGCCTGCACGTTCGTGATGACCGGGTCGGAAGTGCCGGGCAAGGCGAGTCTCGGGTCGTGGGTCTCGTACGGCTTGGGGAGCGACAACGACGATCTGCCTTCGTTCGTCGTCTTCACGCCGCGCTTTCCCGGCGACAGCAACGGCCAGGCGCTCTACAACCGGATGTGGGGCTCGGGTTTTCTGCCGACTCGCTACAACGGCGTGGCGTTGCGAGGGAGCGGCGACCCGGTCCTCTACCTGCCCGATCCCGACGGAGTTGCTCGGGGTGATCGCCGACAGATGCTCGACGCGCTCGATGCGCTCAACCGACGCAATCTGGATCGCTACGGCGATCCAGAAACGGCGACTCGCATCGCGCAGTACGAGATGGCGTTCCGGATGCAGACGAGCATCCCCGACCTGATCGACATCTCGAACGAGACCGATGCGACGCTCGAGATGTACGGACCCGACGTCCGGACTCCCGGCACCTTTGCGCACAGTGCCCTGATCGCGCGGCGACTGGTCGAGCGAGGGGTGCGGGTCGTGCAGCTGGCGCATCGCGGCTGGGATCAGCACGGCGCGTTGCCGTATCAGTTGGGCAATCAGTGCCGCGACACCGATCAGGGAACGGCCGCGCTGGTGTTGGATCTCAAGCAGCGCGGTCTGCTCGAGAACACGCTGGTGGTCTGGGGAGGGGAGTTCGGTCGCACGGTCTATTCGCAGGGGAACCTGACGCGCGACGATTACGGCCGCGATCATCATCCGCGCAACTACTGCATGTGGATGGCGGGAGGGGGAGTGAAGGGGGGAATCGTCCACGGCGAGACGGACGAGTTCAGCTACAACGTCGTCCGCGACGGCGTGTCGCTGTTCGATCTGAACGCGACGATCCTGCATTGTCTGGGGATCGATCACACGCGGCTGACCTTCCCGTTCCAGGGGCTCGACCAGCGACTGACCGGAGTCGAACCGGCGGGGCCGGTGATGGCACTGCTGAAGTAATCGGACGTCAGAGTCTCCCGAGTCGGAACGGTCGGACGAACTAAGGCACCGGGGACCCCTGCGCTAGGCGCTGCGGGGTGGGAGACACGGAGAGCCCCCTTGCTGACGCTGCGGGCTGGCAAGACACGGAGTTCCGACAACTCAGCGTCTTCCGGTCCTCAGTGTCTCCGTGAGAAAATTCTTGCTCCGTGACTTGCCGTTCTCCATCCGCGTCTCGCGGCGGTCTCGTCCGCACATTCGCGCCAATGGGGCGAGTCGTCGGGCGGTTGGAGGGGAGCGCAACGCCGGGACGATAGTCCCCCTGTTTCCGGTTGCGGAGCGAGGCGTCGTCCGTCGGACGTCATTCCATCGCCGCAGCGGAAGCGCTCCGATCGTCACGCGTCGGGCCGATGCGATCTCACGGGATCGCTGGGCCTCGAAGCGCAAGCGAGGAGCGATCGGCAGGGATCACGACTTCTCCGCCCAGCGAGACCCGGACGTCATGGACAGCTTCAGCAATCGCCGGATCGACCGCTCCTACGGCTCGCTCGCCGCCTCGGAAATGAATCCGCTCGACTGCAGCACATCGCTGCAGACTCCGCTCGAGACCTATCTGCGCGAGATCAACGAGGCGAAGCTGCTGAGCGCGGCCGAGGAGCGCGAACTGGCTCGCAAGATCGCTCAGGGGGATGTCCGGGCGCGCGACCGGATGGTCCGAGCGAATCTCCGATTGGTGGTGAACATCGCCCGCGGCTATACCGGCAAGGGGCTCGGGCTGCAGGATCTGATCGAAGAGGGGAACCTCGGTCTGCTGCGGGCGGTCGAGGGGTACGACCCGAACGTCGGCACGCGGTTCAGCACGTACGCCAGCTACTGGATCAAGCAGTCGATCAAGCGGGCCCTGGTGAACACGGCCAAGCCGATCCGGATCCCGGCCTACATGGTCGAGCTGCTCTGCAAGTGGCGGCGCGCCTCGTCGGAGCTCCAGGAGAAGCTCGGCCGGGCGCCGACGGCCGAGGAGATCGCCAAGGCGATGGAGATCCCCAAGAAGAAGCTGGCGATCGTGAAGAAGGCGATCAAGGTGTATAAC
>CAZZBI010000502.1:0-1425 GCA_964652385.1 uncultured Pirellulaceae bacterium
ATCGAGGCGATCGAGAGCACGTCGCGCGATTGGCTGGCGATCGGCACCCAGTTCCATCCGCAGAGCGCCTACGCGTCGGCGCTCGACATCCGGATCTTCGAGGAGTTCGTCGACGGCGTCCGCGAACAGCCGGCTCAGCAGATGCGGCTCGTCGCCTGATCCGTCCTCGGACGCGTCCGGAGGAGCATCGTCAGGGATTTCCCTGACGACATCACCGGGAACAGCGGGCGGAAACGGTCGTCGATCGCGGTCGTTTCCGCCCCTTCGATTCCCGCCCGGCAATGCTCTCCCGGCGCTCTCGACCGTCGTGGGCGACGGTCGATTCCTTCGGGAGCCGATCGATGACTCGGCGCTTCCGCTTCTTCGCTCGGCGAGACACCGATCCGGGTCATCCGACCGACGGGATCGAGCGGCAGCGTCGTCTCAGGCATCAGCGTTCGCTGCTCGGGCTGCACGTCGATCCGTCGCGGCGCGAGCTGCAGGGGAGTCTCGTCGCCTCGGTCGGCTGCGGTCGCTGGCGACGCTTCGAACCCAAGGGGGCTCAGGTCTGGCGCATCCCCGAGCCGCTCGTCGACGCCTTTCCGCTCGAGCGCGCCGGCGACGGTCGTGCGCATGACACCGCCGCGTTCGGTAGTCGCCCGAGTGAGATTCGGTTGAGCGATGCACTCGGAGCCGCGGCCGATCTGGCCGACTGGATGGCCGATCGAGCGATCGAACTGGTCAATCGGAGCGGCGACGACGACGACGATCTGCTCGCCGTCTGCGTCCAGGACGACGGTTGGCGGATTCCCGATTTCGACGGAGCGCCGCGATACGTTCCCCGAGTCGCCGCGGAACGGCTTGCCGAGCGGAGCGGCTGGCCGGTGATCGGGCAGCTGCGCGACGCCGACGTGGCGGCGGGGGGACGAGGGGATCCGCTCGATCCGCTCCCGCTCTGGTTCCTGTTGGCCGATCGATCGGAGCGGACGGCCGAAAGCGGGCGACTCGTCGTCCGACTCGGATCACGCGCGGATCTGATCTATCTCCCTCCCAGCGACGGACTCGACGCCGAGCATCCCGCGATCGAGCACGGTCGACTCGACGCCTGGGAGCGGGCACTCGACGGACTCGTCCGCGTCGGGATCGATGCGCGGCATCATCTGGGCGCGACCGCCGTTCAGGGACGAGTCCGGAGCGAGCTCGACGACTGGTTTTCGGCGGTCGATGCGTTGCGCAGCGAACGAGCTCCGACGCGGTACGAACAGGCGGCGGGAGCGGCCGGCGTCTCGGTCCCCGACATGGCGCGGACCGCCGTCCAGTGGCTGGTGGAGCGGACCGCGGCGTTCGCATCGCGGCGTCGAGACGCAGCGGCTCCGCTCGATCGGATCCTGCTGGTCGGCGAATCGGGGAGCGACGGACTGCTGCAGCAGCTGCTGCGCCACCGGT
>CAZZBI010000502.1:1435-2373 GCA_964652385.1 uncultured Pirellulaceae bacterium
GTCCGCATCGAGGCGCTCGAGGCGAGCACGCCGTGGCGGAGCGAGACGCTGGACGGGACGCTCGCCGCGCTGCTCGGGTTTCTGCACATCGATCAGCAACCGGCTTCGCTCCCCTGGCTCACCGGAGCCGATGTGCCGCGACTGCACGGACGTCTGGTGCCGGGACATCTGGCTTCCTGGCGACGGCTGTTGGTCGAGATGGCCGACTTTCGCCCGCCGCCGATGCGACTGCGCGACGCCGTCTGAGGTGCGACGCCGGAGTGAGTCGATCGAATCGGCTCGCGGTGACCTGGACGATCAGGCGAGCGACGACGACTGCGCGGTCCGTCCGAGCGGCGGTGCGACTGCTTTTCCCGGGGGCTCGATCGCATTGCCGACAACGGCGTTGCGGCGAATTCGGACGGAGCGATAGAATCGCGGTTACGCGGAATCGCGACCGGTCGTTCGGCTCGCGCGCCGGAAGCGCCGAGGTCCGTTCGGGAGTCGCCGTCTCGTTCGAGGTCGCTCGACGGTCGACTTCGCGGCGCGTCAGCTCCGATGATCCCCCTCGATCCGGAGCCCGGTACGAATGCTTCTCACAGGAGTCCTCGGCATGATCGCTCGTTGGGTTCGCAGCTCCTCGATTCCGCTCGCCGTCGGTTTCGCGTTCGGACTGACGCTCGCCGTCGGTTTCGCCATCGGCGCGCTGGTTCGTCCCGCTTCCGATAGCGCCTCGCTTCCGTCGACGCCGGCCGAGCTGATCCGGCAGATCGAACTGCGAGCCGATTCGGCGGCCAACGGCAAGTCGCTGGCGATGTGCACGGGGCGGATCGACGGTGACATCGAAGGGCTCTATGTCCTCGACTACACCTCGGGGAACCTCTTCTGCTGGGTGCTCAACACGCGCGGCGGCGGTTTTCTGGCTCAGTACGTCACCAACGTCCGCAACGACTTCGGAC
>CAZZBI010000503.1:0-2354 GCA_964652385.1 uncultured Pirellulaceae bacterium
GTCCGACTGGTCCGCGCGACGAGGCCCGAATCGCCGGAGGCTTCCGAGTCGGTCCGGCGTTACGTGCGGTGGGGAGCGGGGCCGCGTGCCGGGCGTCATCTGGTGCTCGCCGCCAAGGCGGCCGCCGCGCTCGAAGGACGCCCTCAGGCGACGACCGCCGATGTCGCCGGCGTCGTCCGATCGGTCCTACGGCATCGGGTGCGCGTCAACTTCGCCGCCGAGGCGGACGGGATCGGCACCGCGTCGCTGCTGGACGAACTGATCCGCTCGGTCCCCGAACTTGCCGGAGTCGCCGCCGATGACCTCGGGGTCCCCTTCCGATCCCCGCATGCTCGCTAGGCTGCGGCATCTCGAACTCCGCTCGCGCGCGATCGCCGATTCGCTCCTTCCCGGGCGACATCCGCATCCGCGTCCCGGCTGGTCGGTCGAGTTCTCGCAGCATCGGGAATACTCGCCGGGGGATGACCTCAGGCATGTCGACTGGAAGGCGACCGCGCGCGCCGATCGTCTGTTGATCCGTCGGTTTCAGGACGAGACGTCGTTGGCCGTCCGGCTGATCGTCGACGCCTCGCCCAGCATGTGGGTCGGTGATCGAACGGAAACCGCGGCGCCGAAATTTCAGGCGGCCGCCGAGATCGCCGCGGCACTCGCCTGGATCGTCGTCCGCGGACGCGACTCGGTCGGACTGGAACTGATCGGCGGCGAGGAACGAGTCGAGATCGAACCGAGCGACGAGCCGTCGCAGTGGCGTCGCATCGCCGAGCGCCTGGCGCAGGTCGAGCCGCGGTCACTCGTGGGTCCGGCGGCGACGGCCGCGGTCCGCGGCTCGAGTGCCAAGCCTTCGAGTGCCGAGACTTCGGAGGCGAACGACTCGGGCGAGTCGATTTGGTACCGAGGTCTGCGCCGCGCCGCGGAGCGGATCGCTCCGGGGAGCGTGGTGATCGCCATCTCGGACTGGGTCGACGATCCCGATCCGCTTTCCGGTTGGCTCAGACTGTTGGGAGAGCGGCGTCGGTGCGACCTTCGCGCCGTTCAGATCCTGACTCGGGACGAACTCGACCTCCCCGATCTTGCCGACGCCTTGTTCACGAACGTGGAGGGCGGGGGCTCGGTACGGATCGACGCGACAGCGCTCCGCCGCGCCTATGCCGAACGAGTCCAAAGCGAACTCGAGCGATTGGAGCGGACGTTCGGAGCTCACGGAGCGACCTACCGGCGAGGGACGGCCGACGAGGATCCGGTGTCGCTGATTCGCGAGTTGCTGTTGCCGGGGAATCGCTGAATCCGGCCGGCGATTCGCGCTGCGGCAGTTCGGCGCGTCGCCCGAGGGTCGGGCGGTACCGAGCGGCCGGATGCCGATGTTCGAATCGTCTCGGCCGCACTAGTCTGGGACGCTTGCGCCGGTTCGATCGGCGCCGGTTGCCGAAGGAGCCTCGATGTCTGCCGTCCGCGAGCTGAAGATCGAGCGGATCACCACCTCGCTCGAACGGATCGACTACCGGACCCCGATGAAGTTCGGCGGCCGAGTCGTCGCGGACGTGACGATCGCCGATGCGCAGGTCGAACTCTCGACCGATGACGGGCGATCGGCGGTCGGACGGGGATCGATGACGATGGGGAACGCCTGGTCCTGGCCGTCGGCGAGCGTGCCGTCGAGCGAAACGCTGGCGGCGATGATCGAACTTCTCGAGCGGACTGCCGACGACTGCGGCGGATCGCTGGCCGGTACCGATCCGTTCGATCTCGGTGCAGCGCTCGCCGATTCGGCGCATCGTCGTGCCGAGCATCTGCGGCTGTCGCGCTCGCTCGCCGAAGCGATGCCGCGACTGGCGGTGTCGGTGGCGGTCAGTCCGATCGATGCGGCGATCCACGATGCGTTCGGGCGGCTGCTCGGCCGCTCGTCGTTCGCCTGTCTCGACCGAGAAACGTTGGGTCGTGATCTCGGTTCGCTGCTCGATCCCGAGTTCGCCGGTCATGAGCTCGCCTCGTTCGTTGCGTCTCGTCCCGCGCCGACGTTGCCGCTCTATCATCTGGTCGGCGCGCTCGATCCGCTCGACGACGGCGAGGTGACGCGGCGCATCGACGACGGACTCCCCGAGACGCTCGGCGAGTGGATCGTGCAGGACGGACTCGATCATCTGAAGATCAAGCTGGCCGGCGACGACCTCGATTGGGATGTCGCTCGGGTACTGAAGGTCGACGAGATCGCGTCGCGGACCTGGTCGGCGGCCGGACTTCCGGACGGCGTCTACAGTCTGGACTTCAACGAGCGCTGCGCCGACGTCGGTTACGTCCTCGAGTTTCTCGAGCGGATCCGCGCCGAGCGACCCGCGGCCTACGACCGGATCCAGTAC
>CAZZBI010000504.1:0-2347 GCA_964652385.1 uncultured Pirellulaceae bacterium
CGATCTGCAGCTGGTTCGCCGCGATCTGCTCGTTGCTCAGCGCTCCGGTGTTCGCCGCTTCGACGACCAGACCTCGAATGTCGTTCAGCAGGCTCGAGACCTGGCTGAGCGCACTGTCGGCGGTGGCGATCAGCTGGACCGCTCGCTCGCTGTTGGTGATCGCCTTCGAAACGCTCGTAATGTCCGAGCGGAGCTCTTCGCTCGCGATGAGACCAGCCGGATCATCCTTGCCGGCGTTGATCCGCAGACCGGTGCTCAGACGGGTCAGCGAGGTCTGCAGGTCCTTGTTCGATCGCGACAGGGTCTTCTGCGCGACGAACGAACTGACATTCGTGTTGATTCGGCTCATTCCAGGTACCCCTTCTCACATGAGGTCGACATCTTGAACGCTTCGGGGATGGTCAAGAGCGAGCGAGCAGCGCTCCCCTCGGGCCAGACTCGATCGCTCTACCGATTCCGGCCGACGTTCGGCCGAATATCGACCGTCTCGGCGGCGACCCGCTCTCCTCGGTCCGGAGAGCGTCGGCGCGGAGATTCCTTCTCCGGCCGCTTCGACCACCGCCGCGCATCGCGAGCGTTCGGTCGACGGATCTTCGATTCGGTCCCGCAACCATAGAATGAGGTTACGGCGGTGCGATCGTTTCTCGAAAAAGAGCCGAGTCGTGGCCGTTCTGCCGGTCCGCTCGCTCTTCAGCCCTTCCGTGGATTGCCTGCCGTGCGTCCTTGACCTCCGTCAGCGTTCGTCGAGTCGGTGAATCCGTTCCTCGCTTCTCGACCGTCGTTCGCCCCCTGGCAGTCGGCGACGCGCCCGTGTGATGGCGAGATCCCTGTCGATCGGTCGACCGCGGACCCCGTCCGATCGGAGTCCGATAGCGGCTCCGATCCCTATTTCCCGAGATCCTTCGTGGCGTTCGGGTTGACCCGCGAAGCTCGCTCGTTCTCCCGCTTGATCGCCTCGTACACCTCCTGTCGGTGCACGGGGATATCCGTCGGTGCTTCGATGCCCAAGCGGACCTTGTCACCGCGGATGTCGACGATCGTGATGACCACGTCATCGCCGATCATGATGCTTTCGTCGCGGTGTCTCGACAAAACGAGCATCGGTGGCTCCTTCCCACGTTGCGATTCGAACGAACGCCTTCCCCGGTTCACGTCTGCCTCACGAAGCCCGTTCCCGGGAATCGCGGGGCCGCGAGTGAGGCATGGCCTTCCTTCGCGGCAGCAGCAGGTATCGGCGTCGTTCGCGCGGGAATCCCAACAGCGTCGGTCGGATGCGTGATATGACGGATCGACCGACTCTGTCAGACGGAGGCGAATCACGCGGTTCGGCGAAGATGAACCGGCAAGGGCAGCAGTTCGCGCTGCAGCGGCTGATCGTCCGACGTCATCACCTGACAACCGAGACGTCGATCGAGATTGATCACGATCGGCGCCCGCAGGTTGACGGTCAACGAACGCTCGTCGTTCGACACGACGCAGAGCACGTAGGCCTGGTCGGACGAGCTCAGTTGCAGCCCGTCGACGTCGCGTCCTTCGACCCGAACCTGATACCCCGGGATGAAGCGTCGCGGACTCACGACCGGCAGCGCCGTTTCGGGACGGTTCATCGACTGCAGCCATGCGACCGCGTCGTTCTCGCCGTCGGCCAGCACGACCCAATGCTGGAGATCCTCGAAACCGATCAGACCGCCTCGAAAGAGCAGAATGTCGTCGGCTTCGATCCTGACGTCACCGAATCGCGTGGTGGCCACCTTCACGAGACCGACCTCCGGCTGGCGTTCCTTCAAGACTGCCGCGCAAGAGAATGCGGCTGCTCCCTTAGGATCGGTCGGGATGACCGGAAGGTTGAGAAGAACCGTCGTTACAGGTAATCCAGCAGCGACTGCTGGAACGACTGAGCCATCAGCCGCAGCGACGCGTCGAAGATCGTCTGCTGAGTCGTCATGTTCGAGATCGCCTCGACCATGTCGACGTCGATCTCCTGCGACAACGTCGCCTGGAGCTGCACCGTCTCGTCTTCGATCCGCAGATCGACCGTCTCGAGCGCCTGTTGCCGAGCTCCGATCTCGGCCAGCGCGTAAGTAATCCGCTCCAGATCGCGATCCAGGTTGCCGAGCAATCGCTCCGTCTCGGCCAGGTCAGGCTCGTTTCCCGACAGCGCATCGACCAACCGCGACAGCGTATCGAAAATGCTCGGAACTTCCTGAGGTGCGACATCGCGACCGATGAGCACTTCAGGCGAGCCCCCCTCCAGGCTTCCCAGATTCCCTGCAACTCCCGGAACACCGGAGCCGTCGTTTCCGGTGTCGGTCGACGCATCGAGCTCCGCGTCGAACGTCCCCTCCCC
>CAZZBI010000505.1:0-2328 GCA_964652385.1 uncultured Pirellulaceae bacterium
GCTTCACGCTCCTCGAGATGCTGATGGTGATCGCAATCATCGCGACCGTCTCCGGCATGCTCGTCGTGATGCTCGCCGACGCGCAACAGGAATCGAATCGCGAACGGACCCGTTCGCAGATCCGCCGGATCGACGCGATCGTGCTCGATCATTGGGAAGAAGTCGGCTCGCGCCCGCTGTCGATCAGTTCGAGCTCGATGACACTTGCAAACGCCCGATTGATCAGACTACTCGCGATTCGAGAAACGCTACGAATGGAGTTTCCGGATCACCGGGAAGATGTGTTCACAGCACCTATCTTTGTACCTCCGACGTCGTCGTTTCTTTCATTCCAGCTGCGGTGTCGGCTTCAGATCCAACGCCACCAAGGTCTTGGAGCCTTACCGACAGACGCTGAAGTTTTTACCTATTGGAGCACTGCGTTCCAGGAAGCGGAGTGCCTGTATCTGATCCTGTCGAGTCGGACCGACGAGGACGGGAACATGCTCCGGTTCTTCTCGCCGAGCGAGATCGGCGATGTCGACGGCGACGGCATGTTCGAGATCCTGGACCAGTGGGGACAACCGATCAACTTCATCCGCTGGGCACCTGGGTTCATTTCGGCGAGGCAGCCCAACGCGCCGCCCTTTCTGCCCCTATTCGATCCATCTGACCCGAGTACATTTCCGCCAGCCGATCCTTTCGATCCGTTCAAGATCGATTTCCGTTGGCATAACGGCTCGCCGCTCGACGATCCGGTTGCCCTCTTCCCCCTGATTTTTTCGGGTGGTCCGGACGGGATCCCAGGTATCGGACTGAAGGTTGCCCCTCCATTGCCGTTGCCGGCGCCTTACCAGCCCTTTGACGATCCGTACTCCTGGCAGACCTCCTCGGGTGATCCGGTCGGGACGATCGACTTCTCTCGCCACGGCGACGACCTCGTCAACCACAACGACATCCGCTGAGGGAGTTGAAGCATGAACGATCGGATGCGACGACCCGGCTTCACGCTGGTCGAGATGCTGGTGGTGGTCGGGCTGGTGGTCGTCCTCGCGGCGCTCGCCATCCCGACCGTCCGGATGCTGACCGCCGATCTCAAGGTGCGTGAAGCGGGCCGCGACCTGCAGTCGTTCGTGCAGGATGCCCAGAACGCGGCGCGGTCCGAAGGGGAAGCGGGGATCTGGATCCAGCGCGATCCGATCGCTCCCAACACCAGCCTGCTCGTCTACCGAGTCAAGATGCCGGCTCCGTTCTCCGGCGATTTCGATCATTCCGCCTGCCGGCTCGTCAATTCGGCGGCCGGCCTGTTCGCCGACTTTCCTCTCAACCTACCTGCCGGCCCGCTCGCCAAGCACAACAACCCGTCGATCGCCGACGTCTTTGCGACCGCCGGACCGCTCAACGTCTTCGACCTGCGGTTCGGTCAGAAGGGATTCCACTTCTTCGCGAACACCGTCGGCGCGACGTATTCGGAAGCGGGAATCGACTACTGGCGCGTCCCGCTGAACGTCTACGCGACCGCCCCCGGCTATCCCGCTTCGGCCGCGCTGCCGACGCCGCTGTTGCCGCAAGGAGCGTCGCCGCTGACCGAATTCGAGATCCGCCGACCGCCGATCCGTCAGAACCTCCGTCAGCTGACGATGCCCAACGGGACCTTCATCGACCTGTCGCTTTCCGGCTTCTCGACCCTCGATCTCGACGGCGACACATTCGTTGACACCAGTGCGCAAGGGACCGAACTGGCGGTCGACGCGGGCAGCGGCGGGGGCTACGTCCTGATTCTCTTCGGTTCGGACGGTTCGATCGACTCCGTCCGGACGAGCACCGGAGTCGTCTCGTTCCCGTCGGGGCAGTCGCTGTTCCTGCTGATCGCCAACGATCGCCGCAACGACGGCGAGTCGTACGACGCGCCGGACGGGCTGGTCGCGGCGAACTTCCCCGACTACGGCACCCCCGGATTTCCTCGCACGATCGACGATCGCTCGAACCTCTGGCTCACCCTCGGTCGCAACGGCCGAGTCACCCTTTCGGACATGTCCGACGTCGTCGCTCGGACCAGCGATTCGGTCGGCGATACCCTGCTGGCCGCCCGCTCGCTGGCGACCGATCAGGTTCAGGTCCAAGCCGAATGAGTTCGCTCGCCCCCCTCGGCACCGTTCGCCCCGACGACTCGCTCTTCGCACGCCCGCTCCTCGACAGGGTCCGTCCCATGAATCGCCGACATCGACCGCATCGAGGTCTGACGATCCTCGAAGTGCTCATCGCGATGGGGATCGCCCTGTTCGGTCTGATCGCCGTCATGGCGATCGTGCCGTACGCGGCGCGCCAGGCGCAGGACGGCCTCGAGAT
>CAZZBI010000506.1:0-2313 GCA_964652385.1 uncultured Pirellulaceae bacterium
CTCCTCCGGGCTTCGTCCGCCTGGCCGCCGAAACCGGCGCCGCTCATTCGACGCTCGCCGCGAGCGCCTGCAGGTCCTGGGCGAACGCGTCCAGTCGCGCCTCGCCCGCCGCTCGTACCCGCTCCAGTTCGCCGGCGTTCGGGACGTCCAACCGCGTGAACATGTAGAGCTTCACCTTCGGCTCGGTCCCCGACGGCCGGACGGCGATCCGGTTGCCGGCGTCGGCCAGATCGAGCATCACCATATTGGCCGGATCGGCCTCGATCGGTTCGGTCGAGCCGTCGGCAAGCCGCGCGATCAGCGCGCCGTAGTCCCGCAGCCGCTCGACCTTGACGCCACCGACTTCGGTCGGCGGCGACTGTCGCAGGCGAGCCATCAGCCGCTCCATGCGAGCCATGCCGTCCGAGCCGGTCATCGTGATGTTGATCAGCCGCTCGCCGTGATAGCCGTGCCGCACGAAGAGCGAGTCGAGTTGCTGGTGGAGGGAGACGCCGCGCCCCTTCGCATCGGCCGCCGCCTCGGCCATCAGCAGACACGCGACCGCTCCATCCTTGTCGCGCGCGTAGCTCCCGACCAGATAGCCGTGCGATTCCTCGGTACCGAGCACGAACGTCTCGGGCCCCGACCGATCGATCTCGCGACCGATCCACTTGAAGCCGACGTGCAGGTTCCCCCGCACGCCGATCCCGTGACTCTCGGCGATCCGCGCGATCAGATCACCGGTCACCAGCGTCTTGACGACGTAGTGCTCGGGCGACAGGGTACCGAGCGCGGCGCGACGTCGCCGGACGTAATCGGTCAACAACGCACCGAGCTGATTGCCGGTGAAGGTTCCCCAGGGGCCGGCGACGTCGGCGGTGATCGGCGCCGCCGCTCCCATCCGATCGCAGTCGGGATCGGTGGCGAGCGCGAGCGACGCGCCGATCTCCTTTGCCCGAGCGATGATCGCGTCGAAGACCTTCGGGTTCTCGGGGTTCGAGACGTGCTGCGGGACGTTGGGAAAATCACCGTCCGGCTGACGGTGCGGCCCGAACACCTCGACCGAACGGAAGCCGACCCGAGTCAGCAGATCGCAGACGTTCTTCTCGCCGACGCCGTGCAGCGGCGAATAGACGATCCGCACGTCGCGCGCGTCGGTCAGACTCTGCGTCGCATGGACGTCGAGCAGTTCGGCATCGGTCTCGGCCGTCCGAATCGTCACCTTGCCGTCGGCGAGCGCCTGGGCGAACGGGACCGATCGGATCCGATCGACCGCCATCACCCGATCGATCACGCCGGTGTCGTCGGGCGGGATGAGCTGCCCGCCGGTGGCGCCGTAGACCTTCACCGCGTTGTCGCTGGGAGGGTTGTGGCTGGCGGTCACCATGATGCCGGCATCGCAGTGGCGACGGCGGACCAGGAACGAAAGCTCCGGCGTGCTCCGATAATCGTCCAGGAACTCGATCGTGAAGCCGTTGGCCACCATGATGCCGGCGCACAGCTCGGCGAAGTGCCGCGAGTTGTGCCGCGTGTCGTAGGCGATGGCGCATCGCCGACTGCCGGCCGGGCGATCGTTCAGGTAGTCCGCCAGCCCCTGGGCACTCTCGCCGATCGTCCGATCGTTGATCGCGTTGCAGCCGATCGGATACATCCGACCGCGACGCCCGCCGGTTCCGAACGGGATGATCGTCCAGAAGACGTCGTCGAGCGTCTTCCACTCGCCCCGTTCGACATGCGCGACCACCTGCTCGCGATACTCCGCGTACCGCTCCTCGACCAGCCAAGTGCGCAGGTGTCGACGAGCCGAGTCGGTCAGCTTGCCGGCGGTGACCGCCTGATCGACGGCGGCCAGGGCAGAGTCGACTCGCTGAGCGGCGGGGAGGGAACTCATCGGCAGGTGACTCCGAAGGTGAGGGACCGATTCGTCGTTCGATCCGATGGGGCTCGCGAGCGGTCGGAGCGGGAGCCGAGCGCGTCGAATCGTGACGATCGCAACGACGACAGGACGGGGAAGGCCCCGGTGATCCGGACCGATCGCGAACGATGACCGTCGACGGTCTCGGGGCTCGTCGCACGGCCGGTTACGATGGAAACGTCGCGGCGTCGGCGCCGACCGTTCGGCTCCGACCCGTCGGCTCCGGCGGCGACGCGCGTACGGGGCCTCGTTCCCCGCGACGCCGCCCATGATACCCCTTTGCCGTTCGGACGAAACCCATGCCCGACAGCTCTCGCCCGCAGCCGATCATCAGCGTTTCGGGGCTTCGCGGTACGATCGGATCGACGCTGACTCCCGACCGCGCGATCGCCTATGTCGCCGCCTTCGCCGCCTCGGCC
>CAZZBI010000507.1:0-2295 GCA_964652385.1 uncultured Pirellulaceae bacterium
CCAGCATGATCCCCCACAAGTAACCACCCGAGGCAGCCCACCCGGTTGACTCGACCCGAAAAGTCCACCTATCGTCGCTGGTCTCGCGGCCCGAGTCGCATCGTCGCACTCGGCTCGCCGCGACAATCGGCGCCTCGTCCACGGTCGCTCCACCGAGCGACCGAGGAGAACGGCGCCGGGTCGACGTCATGGAACTTCGACGGCGACCTTCTCGATGGCCGTAGGGACACGGTCTCACCTCGACCCGCCTGCGTACAGGCTCGGTCGTACCTCGGGGCATCGCCGGCTCGGCGCGACGGTTCGCGATCCGGAGTTCGCCGGCCCCCGCATAGGATTCGAGGTTCTTTGCTGAGGGAGTGGAATGAGGAAGATGCGACACGGAATCGCGTGGTTGGTCGGTCTGGCGATCGTCGGCGGCTCGCTCGGCGGGGCACGGGGAGACGGTTCGTCTTCCCCGACGATCCCGCAGGAAACGGCTCCGGCCCCCAGTCAGCCGAAGCTCGCGTGGGAGACCAGCTACGCTGCCGCGATGGAGTCGGCGAAGGAGCGGCAGCAGATGCTGTTCCTGTACTTCCATCGGCCCGAGCGGGCCGAACTCGAACTGTTCGATCGCTGGATCCGCGAGACGACGGACGGAGGGAAGTTGGCCGAGTCGATGGTGTTCTGCCATCTGCCGACCGACCTGAAGGTGACCTCCGAGGGGCGTGAGCTTCGGCTGCTCGACCACCCCGCCTTCGCTCACATGGAAGGGAATCCGGGGGTCGCGATGATCGACTGCGTCGACGAGACGGCCGAGACGTACGGGCGAGTCGTCAGCGTCTATCCGGTCACCTCGTCCCGACGACTCGATTCGCGCGTCGTGACGAAGCTGTCGCAGCTCCCGCCGGGGACGCTGACGCAGCGTTCGTTGGTGCTGGCGGTCGCGTTGCATCGCGAGAGCCCGCGGAGCATCACCGGTCGCTGGAATCCGATGCTCGCTCAGGAGACCCAGTCGCATTCGGACCATCAGGCTCGGATCCGCGTGCAGGGGCATCACAACTGGGGGAACCGGTTCAACCGCATCGTCGGCCGGCTCGGAGGGGCGCTGTCGGCTCAAGAGGTCTGTGCCGAGAGCTGGCCGGGTCAGGGGCTGATGGATGCGGCCGAGGAGTGCGTCGCCAGTTGGCGTCAGTCGTCGGGGCATTGGCAGGCGGTTTCGTCGCCGCAGGCCGCCTTCGCCTACGACATGAAGCAGGGCTCCAACGGCGTCTGGTACGCGACCGGCATCTTCGCCCGCTGAGTCGGCGCGGCGCGCGGCGAATCGATGCGGGACCGGAGCCCGACGCCTCCCTGGTCAAGGGCTCCGGTCTCCCGTAGCATGTCGGCCGTTGGGCCTGAACGAGCCGGCGTTCGCAGGGACTCCTGCGAGTGCCCGGCCCCCGACCGCGCCCGCTCGGGACGAGCGGTTCGCGGCGGCGTCGAGCCACGATCGAGCGACGACTTCGGTGAGTCTGCGAGAGGATTCGACCATGACGATCGAGAACTTCGGTGACCGCGGCCGAGCGATGGAAGACAGCTTCTTCCGCCGCCGGGACCAGGAACTGCTCGCCAGCATGCGGTCCGAGCTCGAAGCCAAGGCGGCTCGCGATGCCCTTGCCGCCGTGTCGGGGATCACCGACGAGCGGCTGCTCGATGCGCTCGTCGAGATCGGGGTCCGAGCCGAGACGCTGGCGTGCGTCTCGCTGATTCCGATGGTCGCCGTCGCCTGGGCGGACGGCAAGCTCGACGAACCGGAGCGGAACGCGATCCTGCGAGCGGTCCGCGAAAAGGGGCTCCCCGGAAACGCGCTGGCCGAGAAACTGGTCGCCGGCTGGCTGACGGAGCCTCCCGGAGACGGCCTGCTCGCGACCTGGACCGAATACGTTCAGGTGCTCGCTCGCACGCTCGAAGCGACGCAGCTCGCCCGTCTCGAAGAGGACGTCCTGACTCGGGCCAAGGAAGTCGCGGACGCTGCCGGCGGTTTCCTGGGGGTGCTCAACCGGACGAGCCGCTCGGAGCAGCTCGTGCTCGAGCAGCTCGCCGCTCCGTTCCGCGGCTGATTCATCGTTCCGCGGCCGGTTCCGATTCGACGGCCGACCCGGTTCGATTCGGCTCGCCGGGCCGAACCGAACCGCGACGACCGAACCAAGCAGGCCTCGTTCCGCAAGGCGGAGCGAGGCCTGTCGTCGTTTCGGGGAGGTGCGTTGACATCGGCTCGGATCGACCAAGAGTTTCCGGTCAGCTCCCCTCGCCCCGATCCGAGCCGCTTTCCGGAAC
>CAZZBI010000508.1:0-2293 GCA_964652385.1 uncultured Pirellulaceae bacterium
GCTCCGGCCTCGCTTCGCCGCTGACCGGTCGGTTGCACGCCCGAAAGGGCTGCGCCGGCGACTCGCAGCTCGAGCTTGGCATCCGGAGCGACGACGATCGCCGCTTCCGCGATCGTCTCGGCCGCTTCCAGATACTTCTCGAGCAGGATCGGCGGCAACGAGAGGACGTCGCCGATGTGATCGAAACCGTAACCGACGTCGTCGCCGGGAAAGTCGGCGGCCGGCAGATAGTCGATGCCGGTCAGGTCGCGCACCGTGTTCCGGTACTCGACCCGGTTCAGTCGCCGGATCGTCACGTGGCCGGGGCGAGCCAGCGAGGCGCAGTCGAGCTGTTCGAGCAGGCCGTCGAGCAGCGAAACCATCTCGCGGCGATGGGCGTCGGAGATCGTCGGACCGTCGGCCGGAGGCATGTCGCCGTTCTCGATCCGCCGCTTCAGCTTGAGCCAGCGATCGCGATCCTCGAGCGCCGAGAGATAGTCGGGATAGCGGTCGAGGTCCAAACCCCCTTCCGACGTGCCGTCGGCATGACAGTCGCGACAATAGTCGGCGAGCAGCGGCGCCAGTCGTTCGGCATAGATCCGCTGCTGCGTCTCGAGAAAGTCGCTCTGCTGGGCAACGAGCGGCGCCGTGGTGACGAGCGGCGCTGCGGCGACGAGCGGACCGAACAGGCCGAGCAGCACGAACCGCCCGAGGAGCACGGGTCGGGGGCGTCGCGCGGCACGGCGGCTGGCGATGGTCCCGATCATCGACGCTTCCGAATCGAAGGAGCGAAAGGTCGGAGCGGTCCGCGCCGGTCCGACCTTCGGATTCTATCCGTCACGCCGCCGTCCGTCCCGTTTCGGGAGGGACGGAACCGGTCTGACGTGCGCCCGGTACGGTACGGTTGCCGGGGCGAACGGTCCGGTGATCGAGGCGAGATCGTGCGAGGCCTACAGTCCGAACTGGAATCCGGCGAGGACGGTCTGGCCGATCCGGTCCTTGCCGGCGAACGCCTGCTCGACCGTCGTCTCGAGCATCACGGCGCCGAAGAAGTCGACTCCCTTCCCCAGGCTCCGGATCCCCTGCACCATGAACCGATGGTTGTCGGTGTCGTGGATCCGATCGCCGATCGGATCGGGCAGGAACTGCCCGTACGACACCCAGGTCGTCCAGCAATCTCCGCGATAGCCGACCGCTCCGTAGTAGCCCCAACCGGTCAGCGGATCGTAGTGTCCGACCTGCCGATCGCGATGATACATGTTGCGGCCCCAGAAGACGCCGGCCGGTCCGAACCCGGCGCGACGGAAGCCGTACTCGTCGGCGATCAGTTCGGTGCAGAAGGTCCAGCGGCCGAAGAACAGGGCCGCATCCATGCCGACATGGTTGTTGAAGTACTTCTGGTCTTCCGAACCGATCCCGTCCTGCTGCTTGACCGAGCCGCCGATGACGAACCGTTCCGTTTCCCAGCCGACTCGGGCGACGAGCGCCTTGGACGAGTTGGTATCGCCGTCTTCGCTCCCGTTGGTGACCGCCGCATCCAGCCGCAGCGGTCCGGGGGAGTAGCTGAACAGCAGACCGGTTTCGCGAAATCCGATCGCCTCATGGCGAATGAACGGAGTGTCCCATCGCGAGTTCGAGAGGATCGGAAACCAGGTCCTGCCGAACGGCGTCACGAACTTGCCGATCGTCACCGCGAAGTCACCGCGCGTTCCCGAGAGCGCCATCTGCGAGATCTCGAGGGGCGGGTAGTCGAAGTTCGGTGCGTAGTCGATGCGGTCCTGGGCATCGCGCAGGACATTGCGATCGAACGGCTGCGTCACGAAGAGCTCGGTACCGAAGTCGAACTGGATGTCGCCGACGTTGCGGCGCCCTCCGGCGCGCACGATCCCCTCGACCAGGAACGTCGCTTCGAGGCCGGTGAACTCGATCCGCTGATCGTTCAGGTAGTAGCCTCGGCCGACGCCGTCCCACCAGAAATCGGTGACCGGATCGTCCGGGCGGAGGACCGAGCGATTGAACTGCCAGCCGCGATCGCGCGGCGTCTGCGCCGGCTCGAACGCCTCGACGAAGATCGGATTGCCGGCGTCGGCCGGAACCGCATACGG
This sequence comes from uncultured Pirellulaceae bacterium, assembly GCA_964652385.1. Taxonomy (GTDB): domain Bacteria; phylum Planctomycetota; class Planctomycetia; order Pirellulales; family Pirellulaceae; genus UBA11682. The sequence continues at coordinate 2,085 of CAZZBI010000508.1, forward strand.
GGCATAGCCGTCCTGCGGCAGCGCCGACGTCCGCATCGCTTCGCTCCAGCCGCGCTGATCGGCCGTGCGACTGGGAGGGCGCCAAGCGGGAGGGAGCGATGCGCCGGAAGGATAAGGCCCGGCATCGTAGGGATCGGCGGCGATCGGTGCCGACGCCATGCCGACGGCCGGAGCGACCGAGCCTGTCGCATAAGAGCCGTTAGCGCTGC
>CAZZBI010000509.1:0-2290 GCA_964652385.1 uncultured Pirellulaceae bacterium
AGAACTTCGGGGTCCGCTCGGCCTTCGCGATCTTCGATTTGCGTGCCACAGGTTCTACCTATGTCCAGCGGTTCCGAGTTCCATCGGTTCAGGCCGCACCCGAGGACTTCGACGTCCTCGCGCGGAACGGCATGCCGAACAGTTCGAGCAGCCGACGCGACTCGTCGTCGCTGTCGACATTCGTCACGATGACGACGTTCATCCCTTGCGGCCGCGTGTACTTGTCCGCGTTCACCTCGGGAAACACCAGCCGCTCGGTCAGTCCGAGGCTGTAGTTGCCTCGGCCGTCGAACGCCTTGTAGCTGATCCCGCGAAAGTCACGGACGCGAGGGAGAACCAGGTTGATCAGGCGATCGAGGAACTCGTACATCCGAGCTCCGCGAAGGGTCACCTTGGCTCCGATCGGCATCTCTTCGCGGAGGCGGAAGTTGGCGATCGACTTCCGGGCTCGGGTCACGACCGACTTCTGGCCGGCGAGCGCGGTGAGGGTGTCGGCGGCGTCCTCGACGAACTTCTTGTCCTGGACGGCCGAGCCGACTCCCATGTTGATCACGATCTTCTCGAGACGCGGGAGCGACAGCAGGTTGTCGCGGCCGAGCTCTTCGCGGAGCTTCGGGACGATCTGCTGCTGGTAGTGATCCTGGAGTCGCGGTTTCATGGACCGGAGCCTGTCGTATGCGTGAGTGGCGTGTTGTCAGGAGTAGGTTCGCGGACCTGGCCGCGAACCGCGGTCGACCTACAGCACTTCGTTGGCGAGGCTGACGATCTTCATGTAGTTGCGGTCGCGCAGCTCGCGGGCGACCGCACCGAAGATGCGCGTCCCTCGCGGGTTGCCGTCCTTGTCGATGATCACCGCGGCGTTGCCGTCGAAGCGGATGTAGCTTCCGTCGGCTCGCCGAGACGGCTTGCGACAACGGACGACGACCGCTCGCACGACCGCCTTCTTCTTGATGTCGCTGCCGGGGATCGTGCTCTTCACGCTGCAGATGATGATGTCACCGAGCCCCGCATAGCGGCGGCGGGTTCCACCAAGCACCTTGATGCACATCAGCTCGCGGGCGCCGGTATTGTCGGCGACGGCAAGTCGGGTTTCCTGCTGGATCATGACTCGCTCGCCTCCGTCTTGGTCGCCGCGGCGTCAGTCCCGCCGATGCGCCCGCTCCGCTCGACCACTCGGACCAGAGCCCATCGCTTCTTGGCCGACAGCGGCCGCGACTCGACGATCTCGACCCGATCGCCCGCACGAGACTCCTCGGTCTCGTCGTGGACGTAGCAGACCGTCCGCTTTCTGACGTACTTGCCGTACAGCGGATGGCGTTCGCGGCGGGCAATCTCGACGACCCGCGTCTTCGCCATCTTGTCGCTGGTCACGATTCCGATCGCTACTCGCTTGGGCATCGTTCGCTTCTCGATCGTCCGAAAGTTGAGGCGGCTCTCGAAAGCCGCCGTGATCCGTATCCGGCCCGTCGCTCGTCTCGCTCCCGCATCGCTCCGCACGGAGTCCGATGCACTCCTGCGGTCCCGTCCGCTTTCGCGGTCAGCGACCGTCGGGGTTCGCTACGAGCCGAGTTCCGGTTCAGCCCGTCCGGCCCTGACGCCGCTCGGTCTGAATCGTCTTGATCCGCGCGATGAGCTTGCGATTCGCCTGCTGCTCGCTCGGAACCCGCAGCTGCTCGGTCTGCGACTTGATCCGGAAGCGGAACAGGTTCTTGGCGGCGTCCTGCGCGGTCGCCTCCAGCTGCTCGTCGCTCATCTCGCGAAGTTCGTTCGCCTTCATCCCCTGCGTCCTCTCGCTGCCGGCCCCGTCGTCGCGCTCCTGGCGTCGACTTCGGTTCCTTGTCCCGCTCGCGTCCCGGCCGTCCGCCGTGACTTCTCCCCGCGATGACCCTCCTCCGCAGCGGAAGAGGGTCTCGCAGGTCGACATCACATCGGGCGACGCCGGACCATTCGCACTCGCATCGGCATCTTGTGGGCGAGACGAGCCAGGCAGAGCTTCGCCTGCTGCTCGTTGACGCCGCTCACCTCGTAGAGAATCGTGCCCGGACGGATCGTGGCCGCCCAGAACTCGGGTTCTCCCTTTCCCTTACCCATTCGCGTCTCCAGCGGCGTGCTGGTGACCGAACGATGCGGGAAGACTCGGATGAACAGCTTTCCTTCGCCTCGGATGTACTGGTTGGCGGCGATACGACCGGCTTCGATCGTCTGAGCCTTGAGCCAACCTCCCTGCAGCGCCTGGAGACCGTACTCGCCGAACACCACCCGATTGCCTCGGGTCGCGTTACCTCTTATA
>CAZZBI010000510.1:0-2231 GCA_964652385.1 uncultured Pirellulaceae bacterium
CGGGGGCGGTCGCACTACGACAGACCAGTGCGACCGGGGGCGGTCGCACTACGACAGACCCTAATTCGCAAGCGAGCGGTGGACTTACGGCGATTCGGCCGACGGGGTCGTTCGCTTCGGACTCTCGAATAGCCACCACCTCGGCTTGTCCACCTTGTGCCTCAAGCCGAACTGCTTCATCCCGACCTCGCGAATCCGCTCGGCGATCTCGACCGGCGAGTCGCTGACGATGAACCGCTCCACATCCTCCGGACCGATCGTCCCCTCGGCGACCATCGTCCGCCGCAGATAGTCGAGCATCGGCGTCCAGTACTCAACCCCCGCCAACACGATCGGGAACTGTCGCACCTTGCCGGTCTGCACCAGCGTCGCGATCTCGTACAGCTCGTCCAACGTCCCGAATCCGCCGGGGAGCGCCACGAACGCGTACGAGTACTTCGCCAGCATCAGCTTCCGCACGAAGAAGTAACGGAACTCCACGAACGTATCGAGATACGGATTCGGCTCCTGCTCCATCGGCAGCACGATGTTGCAGCCGACGCTCCGCCCGTTCGCTTCCTTGGCGCCGCGGTTCGCCGCTTCCATGATCCCCGGACCCCCGCCGGTCATCACCGTGAAGCCGGTCCGCGCGATCTCGGCGCCGATCTCGCGCCCCAGCTGATAGTAGCGATGATCCTCGCGGAATCGAGCCGATCCGAAGACCGTCACGCACGGCCCGACGAAGTGCAGCTTGCGGAAACCGCGGATCAGATCCTGAAAGATCCGCAGCGCCCGCCGCAACTCGGCCAGTCGTGACTGAGGCCCTTCGAGAAACTGGATCTCTTCCGAGACACCGGGTCGTCGAGTCGGATTCATGGGTTCGTATCGTCGAAGGTGGAGAGTGGGTAAATCGTTCTAGGGAGGGTCGATCCGGTTGACGAGCCGCTTGCTTCGCCCCGCCGCAGTCACCGTCGCAGGTGCGGGCGAGGCGACCTCTTCCGGCGCCGGCCGAGTCTCCGAAGCGTCCGACCTTCGCTCGGTCTCGCCGACCCTCGCGCGGCCGTCACTCCGCTCGATTCCGCCTTCTGCGACTCGGGGCGCTTGCGGCTCTGGACCGAGACCGGTCGTTCGCCGCACGAACCGATGCGAAGCGAGCGAAGCGTAGGTCGAGCCTCGCTCGGTCTGCGGATCGCCGCACCTGCCTCGTCACCATTACGCGGATCGGTCGTTCCGGAAAAGAGGAATCCGACCGCTCCGACGGGCTACAATGCCGACCGCCGTCCGGCCGGCGACGCTCGCTTCGCCGTACGCTCGGCACCTCGCTCCGCCCGAACGGCGATCCGGGCTGACCGGACTCCGCCCCCTTCGCTCCCCCGTGACGAGCCCCTCCTGCCATGCCGAACTCGAGTTTTCCCTCGTCTTCCCGCGAGCCTGCTCGGTGTCAGGACCGTCGACGATTTCTCGCCGCTTCGGCCTTGGCGGTCGGCGGGTGGTCGCTGATCGGCCGCGCCGGCTCGGCGGTCGCAGCGCCGTTCGCCCCGGTCGGCCAGGACGAGCCGAAGGACGCGCCGCTCTTCGCCTACGTCGGCACGTTCAGTTCGCCGCTGCGCGACACGTTGCCGACTCAGGTCGACCTGCCGCCGGGGAACGGGCGCGGCATCCATCACTTCCGCGTCGATCGCCGGACCGGAGCCCTGGAGCCGTGCGGCGTCACCGAAGTCGGCTCCAGCCCCAGCAGTCTCTGCCTGAACGCCGACGGCTCGCGGCTGTACGCCGCGAACGAGACCGATCGGGTCGGGGAAGGGAAGCACGGCTCGGTCGCCGCCTATTCGGTCGATCGCCGCTCGGGCGAACTGAAGCTGCTCGGTTCGGTCGACTCGGGAGGCGCCGGACCGACCTACGTCCGCCTGCATCCGAGCGGCAAGTACCTGCTCGTCGCCAACTATTTCGGCGGCAGCGTCGCCGTGCTCCCGATCGCCGCCGACGGCTCGCTCGAACCGGCCTCGTGCATCCGAGTCGATGAGGGACCGATCGGTCCCACCGTGGCGCCGCATGCGCCGCCGGGGAGTTTTGCGTTCAGCGGCCATGATCGGACACACGCCCATCAGATCGTGACCGACCCGAGCGGACGCTGGATCCTGCATGTCGACCTGGGCCTCGATCGGATCTACGTCTGGGACTTCGACGTCGAGACCGGCGTGCTCGAACCGGCTCCGACCCCCTTCGTCTCGCTTCCTCCCGGTGACGGACCG
>CAZZBI010000511.1:0-2212 GCA_964652385.1 uncultured Pirellulaceae bacterium
CGACCGACCCCGGTCGCACCGCTTTGTCGTAGTGCGACCGACCCCGGTCGCACCGTGTTTCGAACCGAGGCACGGAGGACCCCTGCGCTTGGCGCTACGGGCTGTGAGACACGGAGGTTCGCAACCGCCTTGGCCCCGATGGTGGCCGTCGTGGGACGGCGGAACCCCTTGCTGACGCGGCGGGCTGGCGGAGGTCGGCACGGCATGCGACATTCGTCCCGATCGAGCGACCAGGATGTCTCGCGAGGGAGAGCGATCGATGGGGACCGGCACGATGCACGACGGCGCTAACGACTCTCTCGCGCGACCGCCGCTCTTTCGCGACGGATCCTTCTGGGGGCTGACGGCAACGCAGTTCCTGGGCGCCTTCAACGACAATGTCTTCAAACAGCAGTTGCTGCTCCTGTTCGTGGCGGTGCCGACCGCGACCGGGTCGATGGACCTGCAAGGAGTCGCGACGATCGCGTTCTCGATCCCCTTCGTCCTCTTCTCGGGGTTCGCGGGCTACCTGAGCGATCGGTACAGCAAGCGACGCGTGATCGTCCTATCGAAGGTGGCCGAGATCATCGTGATGGCAGCCGGCGTGCTCGGCTTCATCGCCTACGGCTTCGGCGGACTGCCGGTCTGGCTGATCGCCTATCTGATGATCGTGCTCTTCGCGATGGGAGGTCAGAGCGCCTTCTTCGGCCCCGGGAAATACGGGATCCTCCCCGAACTGTTCCGCAAGCGCGATCTCCCTCAGGCCAACAGCCTGATCCTGATGACGACCTTCATGGCGGTGATCTTCGGCAGCGCGCTGGCGGGGCTGCTGATGGACGTGCTCGACGATCGTCTGTGGATCGGCGGTCTGCTAACGGTGGCGATCGCCGCCGTCGGCACCTGGACGAGTCTGGCGATCCGCAAGACGCCGGTCGCCGCTCCCGAACTCCGCTTCAGCGCCGATTGCGTCGCGATCCCGGCGGATGTCCGCCAGGCGATGCGCGACGATCGGCAGCTGACGCGAGCCCTGATCGCGACGAGTCTGTTCTGGACCGGAGCGGCGCTGGTGCAGCTGATCGTCAACACGGTCGGCAAGAATCAGCTCGGCCTCGAGGATCGGCACACGAGTCTGATGGTGACCGGCATCAGCATCGGGATCGCGGTCGGCGGCGCGCTCGGCGCTCCGCTTCTGGGGCACGGCGTCAATCTGAGAGCGTCGATGCTGGCGGGCTGGGCGGTAGTCGTGACGTTGGTGGCGATCTCGTTCCCCGGTTCCGAGCTGACGCACTGGCTCGGGTTCCGCGGGATGTTCGTCGCGCTGATGGTGCTCGGAGCCTTCACGTCGATCTTCTCGATCCCGCTTCAGGTGCTGATGCAGGCGCGACCGCCCGAGGCGCTCAAGGGGCGAGTCATCGCGACTCAGAATCTGCTGAATTGGGTCGGGATCTGCGGAGCCGGACTGATCTATCAGGGAGCCGATTCGGTGCTGGCCAAGTACGAGCTCGCTCCGAGCTGGAACTTCTTGGCGGTCGCGGCGATCCTGAGCGTGATGCTGCTCGTCTTCTTCCCGAAGTTCGAGCGGCAGTCGGGCCCGGTCATCACCGGCTCGCTCGACCCGCTGGTCGCCGAAAAGCTCCGCCGCAGTCGCAATCGCCGCAAACCGAAGGATGCGAGCGAGCCGCCGACGCCGTGAGACGCCCACTGCGTTCTGCCAGCCCGCGGCGTCAGCAAGGGGTCTCCGCGTCTCCGTGCCTCCCAGCCCGCCGCGTCAGCAAGGGGTCTCCGCGTCTCCGTGCCTCCCAGCCCGCGGCGTCAGCAAGGGGTCTCCGCGACTCCGTGCCTCCCAGCCCGCCGCGTCAGCAAGGGGTCTCCGCGTCTCCGTGCCTCCCAGCCCGCGGCGTCAGCAAGGGGTCCCTGTGTCTCTCTTCCCCGTGACGCACATGGCCCACGGCTCTTCGTATCTTCCTGACTCGTAGCGCCAAACGCAGGGGTCCCTCCGCGTCTGCCGCCGTCAACCGATCTTCCGATCGAGCGGCCAGTGGACGCTGAGCGTCGACTTGGGATTGGCGAAGGCAAAGAGCTTTCCCATCACCATGATCATCCGAGCCGAGAAGTTCGGCCGTCCCGTTTCGACCCAGACCTTCAGCGCATTGACGATGAACTTGCCGCCGAACGCCATGTTCTTTTCGGTCTTGGTCCCCGCCGGAACGTTCTCGGTGATCAGCGTGAACTC
>CAZZBI010000512.1:0-2202 GCA_964652385.1 uncultured Pirellulaceae bacterium
GTTCCGGATCGCGCAGCATTCGGCGGCGCTCCTCCTGCACCTCGAAGATCCTCAGCTGAGTCGACCGGAGCTCGACCTGATCGCTGCGCCGCGGATCGAACTCGCTTCGGAGGACCAGCAGTTCGTTTCGCTTGCTGCGCAGCAGCGCGCCGTAGCCGCTGGTGAGACCGACCGTTTCGAGGCGTTTGCGGAGGTAATCGAAATCCTCGTCGACGCCCGCCCGCTCCCGCTCGATCCGATCGAGATCGCGCGACAGCTGTTCGAGCCGAAGCAGTTCGGCCTGATGATCGCGAGCCAAACGGACGACGTCATCCGCCAAGGGGCGCAGTTCTTCGAGCGTCGTCGCGGCCGTATTCTCCGCCGTCCGAACCTGATCGGCTCCGGCCGCTGCCAGCAATTCGGCCAATCGCGATTCGATCTGCGACCGCTGCTGCTGCAGATCGGCGAGCTGCTTGTCGGCCAGTTCCTGTTGTCGCGGAAGCAGCTGCGATGTGGCAGCGTACGCCTGTTGCTCGAGATCGAGCCCCTCGAGCTGCACGCTGGCCGCTTCGCGCCGCACGTCGAGCAACAGGCGTCGGTAACGGGTCCCGCGAGGCGATTCTCCGGCAGGAGGGGGCTCGGCCGCTTGGAGCTCGATCTTGCCGAGCGACTCGCGAAGCCCGGTCACCTCGGCCGGAATCTCGGTCAGTCGCTGCTGCCGCCGCGCCGGTTCGGCGGCGACCGCATCCCGCGCCGAAGTGGCTCGCTGGATCGCCAGTCCGATCTCGGTCAACGCGGCTTCGAGCTCCGAACGTCGGCGATCGCCCGGAATCGGTTGTCGAGGGGCGGCGAGTCGTTCGAGTTCCGCCGCGATCCGTTCCCCTTCGGCCGGAGCCGAGTCGATCATCGCGCGCCATCGACCACGCGACTCTCGCAATCGGCCGAGCGCGACGAGTTCCTGCTGCACTTGCGTCAGCTGAGCGACGAGCCCCGCTTCGGCCTCGTCCGAGACCTCCGGATCCCCCTTGACCGTCTCGATCTCCGCAATGACCTGTTCGACGGTCGGCAGTTCGACCGGAACGACGTTGCCGTTGAGATCGGCCGGAGCGGTCGTCACCGCCGGCGAGTCGGTCCCCGGCGTTTGGGCCGTCGCTCGAGCGGCCGGCAGCAAGCCGGCGATCAGCAGAAGAACGACGTTGACCGGCAGGGCGCAGACCGCGGTCGAGCCGATCCGTCGTCGAACCGAATACCGCCATCGAACCGACCGTTCCGATCGATGGGTGACGAATCGGACCGGGAGCCATGGGGTCAGGGGCCCGTCCGATCCTCGTTCCCGTTTCCTCACCGGATCGATCTCCTTCTCGCCGAAAGTCGCTCGGTTCGACATCGGCGAATCGCGACGGAGCGGATCGGAGTCGATCCCGCTCGCGCCGCTCGACATCGCGTCAGTCGCTCGCTTCCTTCTCCGCCGTCTTCGCGCGGAACGCCTCGCACAACGGCAGGATCTGTTCGATCGTCAGCTGCTCGGCTCGCGCATCGGCACCGAGCGCAAAGCGACTCATCACCTCGTCGACCTCGGTCTTGGTCAGTCGGTCCTTGAAGGCGGCGATCAGGACGCTGCGCAGAAACTTCCGTCGGTGGAAGAAGAGCGAGCGGACGAAGGTGTGGAAGTACGGAACGTCCGGAATCCTGGCGCGTTTCTCCGGATCGAACTCGATCCGGATGATCGCCGATTCGACCTTCGGGCGAGGCCAGAAGACCTTGTTGTTGAGGATCCGGACGATCTCGGCTCGACACTGACTCTGGATCCAGACGCTCAGCGAACCGTAGTCCTTGGTCGAAGGGGCCGCGACGATCCGCTCGGCAAGCTCCTTCTGGATCGTGACGGTCATCGAATGCGGAACCGGGTCTCCGGCGAGCAGATTCGAGATGATCGGAGTCGCGACGTTGTAGGGGAGATTCGCCGCGAGCTTGAAGCGGCGCCCCGGCGCGGCGGCGAGCTTCTCGCGGATCGTCTGCATCACTTCGGGATTGAGACGATTCTTGTTCTTGAGGATGTCGGCCTTCAGGAACGTGATGTTCCGCCGCCCCTCGAGCGTTTCGCGAGCCAACTGATGCAGGTGACCATCCAACTCGACCGTCACCACCTCGGCCGCCTTGGTCGCCATGATCCCGGTCAGGGAACCGGTGCCGGTACCGACCTCGAGCACGACATCGTGCTCG
>CAZZBI010000513.1:0-2176 GCA_964652385.1 uncultured Pirellulaceae bacterium
CTGCAGGGCACGTCGTCGGCGATAGCTCTCGGGAGTCGTGCGAGTCCAGTTCTGGAACGCCCGATAGAAGGAGTTCGGATCACGGTATCCGAGCAGGAACGCGACTTCCGTCGGCCCGAACGTCGTCTCGGCCAGATAGTGTTCCGCCAGTTCGCGCCGGACCTGAGCCAGCGCGATCTGAAACGCCGAGCCCTCTTCGTGCAGCCGTCGCTGCAAGGTCCTGACCGAGGTGCTCAGACGAGTCGCGGCGTAGGCGACCGTCGTCTCGCCACCGGCGATCGTGTCGATCACCATCTCGCGAAACCGCCGCACCGTCTCGCCCGATACCGTATCCCCTCGCGACGCCAGCGGCTGCAACAGTCCGCAGCGATGCCGCGCCTCGCCGGGAATCGCCAGATCGGCGTCACGAGCCGCGAGCACGATCGTCGTCACGGCGCCGCGGACGATCGGAGCGCCGAACCGCCCTTCGGCTCGACGAGCCAGAGTCGAGCCGATCGGCGATTCGATGCGCAGCGGAACGATCGGCCGTTCGCACGCGAGCCCCGCGACGCGCAGCAGCATCGCCGCATCGAACAGCAATTGCAGCGCGGCGCCATCCGAGTCGGGGGAGTTCAACGTCAGCTCGCAGCGGAGCTGATCGTCGGCCCTTACCGTTCGCGATTCGACCGGTCCGACCAGCGGTCGGAACTCGTCGCAGCGTCGCAGGGCCGAATGGAGATCGGCCGAGCAGTACCAGATCGGCAGCCACGGACTGGTCGTTTCGGCATCGAGCGCATCGACCGCGGCGAACGGATCGTCCGAAGTCCCGGCAGCGTCGATCAACGCGCCGATCAACGCGCCTCGGCGAGCGATCTCCAGCGTCTGTTGACGACGATCGAACAGGGTTCCGGGGAGCTGCGCGTCGGCGGCGATACGAGCGAGATCGACGCCTCGTCGCTGCAGCGCACGAAACCACCCCACGTCCGGAACAAAGTCGGCACGCCCGGGCCCCATATCTCTCGCCACCCGATCGTCGGCCGCTCGGGCGCCGACGACTCACGAATCCAGCCGGAGGCAACCTGTGGGGGAGTTGCCCGCGATGGTCGGATCGTAAATGAAGCCGAGGCTTCATGGGGGAGTTCGCGACAAAAAACGACCGCGACTTGCAGAACCCGCCGCTGCCGACAGGTCGTCCAGTGCCCCCCTCCGGTCGCAGTCGTCTCGTCGAGCGACCGTCCCCGGTCGCCGCGTCGGTTCGATCTGCGGCACGAAGACCCCTCGCTGACGCAGCGGGCTGGGGCGTTGTCGTCAGGTCGGCACTCGGCGTAGTCCCGGCTCGTCCCGAGCCGAGGGAGGGCGATCGCGACCCCGAACGCCCTGCGCAGCGATTCGAACGACCTCAGTCGCACTGCCGCGCGTCGAGGACGACGCGGGCCCACTAAGGGGCAGCGCGCGAGATCCGACGAGTTCCTACCGTCGATCGTCGACTCCCATTTCGCGCAGCAAATGGTCTCCGCCGAAGACGCGCCCCGTGATCCAGAGGACGTAGCGGATATCGACGCCGATCGAGCGGCTGTAGTTCTCGTTCCAGGCGAAATCGTTGATCGTCGCCTCGAAGCAGCGGTCGAAGTTGACTCCGACCAGTTCGCCGTCGGCGTTCAGCACCGGACTCCCCGAGTTCCCTCCGGTCGTGTCGGTGTCGTAGAGCATCGCGACCGGTACCTGGCCGAGGTCGGGGTGGACGAACGACCCGAAGTCCTTCGCGGCGACCCGATCGAGAATCGCCTGCGGGACGACGAACGGCACGGCGCCCGTTCCCTTGTCGAGCATCCCCTGCAGCGTCGTGAACGGCTGCTTGTAGACGGCATCCTCGGGCGAAAAGCCTCGCACATGTCCGAAAGTCAGGCGGAGCGTCCCGTTGGCGTCAGGGACGAAGTTCGTCGCCAGGAATTCCGCCTTGATCGTCTGCAGCTCGCCGTACAGTCGCCCCTCGCGTCCTTCGCGCTCCTTGTCGAGTTCTCTCAGCCGCATCAGTCGCGGATACCAGAGTGCGATCAGCTTCAGCGCCGGATCGCCGGTGCGGACCAGTTCGTCCGGACCGAGTTCGAGGCACTCGTCCAGGAACGCCGGTTCGTTCAGCCGGGTGCCGACAAGGTACAGCAGCGCGTCGACTGCCGGCTTGAAAGGGTCGATCTCC
>CAZZBI010000514.1:0-2101 GCA_964652385.1 uncultured Pirellulaceae bacterium
GACCATCCAGTTGTCCCAGTTCCCTCGACCGACCAGGAACTCGGGAAGCTCGCGGTACAGGTGCCGCGGGAACGCGAAGTAGTCCTTGCAGACGACCGGCGCGAGCGTTCCGCGCCGCCGTGCCTGGGGGACGAACGACGTTTCCCAGTCGGGTGATTCGATCGCGAGCGGGGTCGGGACATCGAGGTCGGTCCGGCGACCGATCGCGAGAAAGTCATGCGGCTCGCCGGCCAGCAGCCGACCGAGGACCTCGATCAGATCCGAGAAGAAGAGGATATCGGCGTTCGCGTAGATCAGCACCTCGCCCGCGGCGCGCTCGTGGGCTCGGGCGAAGAGGTCATCCAGACGGGGCGTTCCGGAAGGGCTCCGCCGGAGCGCTCCCAAATGGACGGCTCCCAGTTCCGCACACGCCTCGGCCACTCCCGGATCGTCGCCGCCGACCAGCACCTCGATCGCCGGCGCGAGCCGCAACCAGCTGCGGATCGCATGACGCTGGATCATCCCGGTATGGCCCGAGAACGGCTTGGGAGTCGTGAAGATCGTCGCAAGCGGTTGTGTCAGTGAGTTGCCCTGACGACGCGCCACCAAGCGAGGTTCGGCAGCGCTCATCGCGACCTCCTCTGCGAAACCGACGCCTCTCGCCGTTCGGGGAAGGTCCGCAACAACGCATGGCGTCCGGAAACGGTCGCCAACCGTCGCAACTCGGCCGTCCGGTCGACGACCCAGCGCTTCAGCGGCTCGGGCGGAAGTTCCGGACGCCAGTTCGCCCACGGCGTCAGGTCGAGCTGCGCGTAGAAGTCGTCGCGATAGGGATGCGGGACGCCGAAAAGCCACGGCTTCCGGTTCGTCGTGAAATGAACGACCGCCGGATCGGTCACGGCGCGTCGGTACTCGTCGGCAGGAATCGGAGCCGCTTCGGCGCTCGGATACTCGTACAGATGCGTTCCGACGTTCCATCGCGGTTCGAGCCGCTTCCAATGCCCGGCGAGAACGACGTTCAGCGCGTACTGGTCCCAGCACCAGACGAATCGTCGATGCGTTTCGAGACATTCGATCGTGCGCTGCGCGATCCGTTCGCGACGCCATGCCTCGAGGTCGATCAGCAGCAACCCCGAGTTGAAATACGGTTCGAGTCCGGTAAACCCGAGCCGCCGGTAGTTGCGGATCGGCGAGAAGACCGACAGATAAGGGCCGCAGCGCCGGAAGTTCGGCAGGGCGAGTCGCGCGTCGAACGCCGGACAGCCGACATCGACCGCCGCGGCGCACCACGCATCGTCCAGCGGAAGGTCCCACAACCGGGAAAGATCGCGACGGATCAGCAGATCGCTGTCCAGATAGAGCACGCGCTGCCGCTCGGCAAGCAATTCGCCGAGCATCAGGCGGAAGTAGGCGGTTCGCGAGATGTGGTGCGAAATCGGCAGATCGCCCAGGCGATCGGCATCGAAGGGACGCCACTCGATCCCGATCCCGGCAGCGGCGCAGGTCGCATCGATCCGCTCGCGATGCAGCGCCGAGATGCCGCCATCGACCAGGACCGCTTCGAGCCGGCGCCGCGGATCGAGCGTCGCCGCAGCCGAGCGGAGAGTGACCGCCAGTCCGGCCGCGTAGGCGTCGTCCGCACAACAGACGATTCGCACCGTACGACGATCGCTCGCGGCCTCCGCTCGCGAGACGCCGGTCGATGCGACGGCCGAAGAGGTCTCGCTCGAGACCACCGAAGGGTCGACGCTCATCGGCCCCCTCCCGTCGTCGCGACTTCGGTCTTCGAGGAGAAGTCGGCCGTGGGGGTAATCTCGGTCGCCGTCATCGCGCGGCGACGACGGCGCCATAACGTCCAGCGACGAACGAGCGACAGGCCGCTGCCGACCAGCGGAAGTCGTTGCCAACGCTCGAGCACCGCATGCGCCTGGTCCAGATGCGATCGGACGTAAGCGAGCTCGCGACGCGCCTGAGCCAGTTCGGATCGAAGCGCTCCGACCTCGTCGCGGGCCAGGTCGGGATGATCGGGATACAGGTTCGCGAACGGAAGGCCTGGTCCTGCCGGATAGCTCCCTTCGTTGCTTACGACCACCGGCAGCAGACGCCGCGAAAACTCCCAGGC
>CAZZBI010000515.1:0-2097 GCA_964652385.1 uncultured Pirellulaceae bacterium
CCGCCGCCCCCGCCCCCCGACGTTCCGCTGCTCGAAGAAGCGGATGCGGCGGTCGCGACCGGCAGTCTGCGCGAACGGCTGGAGCAGCATCGGCGCGATCCGGCGTGTGCCAACTGTCACGCCAAGATGGATCCGATCGGCTTTGCGCTCGAGAGCTTCGACGCGATCGGAGCCTATCGGACGAAGGACGGCGAGTTCGAGATCGACAGCGTCGGCGAGTTTCCGGATGGGACCCGTTTCGAGGGAGTCGAGGATCTGAAGACGATCCTGCGTCAGCGGCGCGACGACTTTGCTCAGTGCCTGACCGAGAAGCTGATGATCTACGCCCTCGGACGCGGCCTGCAATACTATGACCGGCCGACGGTCGTCCGGATCTCGCGCCAGGCGCAGGCGGACGGCGATCGATTTTCGTCGCTGATCCGCGCGATCGTCTCCAGTCCCGCGTTCCGCTCGCGAGGGCCGTACTTGTCCCCCGCGGAATCGACCGAGATGCCGGAAGAATCGACCGAGTGAGACCTCTGCGGGAAGCCGCCGACGATCGCCGCCGCACGACGACGAGATCGGCTCGCTCGCCTGCCGAAGAAGAACGAACGGATCGACTTGGGCCGACGCCGATGTCGGTCCGGCCACGGACGCCGCGGGTGGCGTCGCGACCGCCATGCACGAAGCCGAAGGAGACGAAACGATGAAGCGTCCGACCGGATACGATCGACGCGCGATGCTCAAGGGGCTCGGAGTCGCGGTCTCGTTGCCGTGGCTCGAATCGCTCTCGTTCGCGCTCCGACGCGCCGCCGCGGCCGAGAAGAGTTCGGCTCCGAACCGGATGGCGTTCCTCTACGTCCCGAACGGGATCAACATGAAGGACTGGACGCCGGAGAAGGAAGGGAGCGACTTCGATCTGCCGTCCACTCTCGCTCCGCTGGCCGACTTCCGCGATCGGTTCATGGTGCTGACCGGCCTGACCGCCGACAAGGCTCGCCCGAACGGCGACGGCCCCGGCGATCATGCACGGGCGCTCGGGGCGTTCCTGACCGGCTGCCAGCCTCGCAAGACCGACGGGACCGACATTCGCGCCGGCGTGTCGGTCGACCAGGTCGCCGCGGCTCGGATCGGCGATCGGACTCGACTGTCGTCGCTCGAAATCGGCGCCGAAGCGGGTGCGATGGCCGGCAACTGCGATTCGGGATATAGCTGCGTCTATTCCGCGACGATGTCGTGGCGTTCCGCGACCCAGCCGCTCCCCAAGCAGGTCGATCCCAAGGCGATCTTCGAGCGGCTGTTCGGCAACGGCGACGACAGCGGCCGAGCGGCTCGGGATGCCCGCCGTCGCAGCGTGCTCGACTTCGTTCGCGAAGATGCTCGCGATCTGGAGCGTCGCCTGAGCCGGAACGACGTGCGGAAGCTCGACGAGTACTTCTCGTCGGTGCGGGACATCGAAGAGCGGATCGAGCGAGCGGACAAGCTCCCGCCGATCGTCGCGCCGGACTTGGCCGTTCCGGCTTCGGTTCCCGAGAGCTACGAGGAGCACCTGCGGTTGCTGAGCGATCTGATGGTGGTCGCGTTCCAGGCTGACGTGACGCGGGTCTGCACGTTCGTGCTGGCGAACGAGGGGAGCAATCGTTCGTACCGGTTCATCGACGTTCCCGAGGGGCATCACGATCTGTCGCACCACGGGAACGAAGAAGCGAAGAAGGCGAAGCTCCACAAGATCAACCTCTTCCACACGACTCAGCTCGGTTACCTGCTGAAGCGGTTGGCCGAGACGCCGGACGGCGACGGGACGCTGCTGGACCACAGCATGATCGCCTACGGAAGCGGCAACTCGGACGGCAACGCGCACAACCACGACGATCTGCCGATCCTGCTGGCGGGAGGCGGTTGCGGTACGCTCCGCACCGGACGGCACGTTCGCTATCCCATGGAAACCCCGCTGGCGAACCTGTGGGTCTCGATGCTCGACCGGATGGAAGTCGGGATCGAACGGCTGGGAGACAGCACCGGCGCGCTGCCGGATCTCGGCTGATCGCAGCGTCGTCGTAGTGCGACCGACCCCGGTCGCACCGGGTTGACGTAGTGCGACCGACCCCGGTCGCACCG
>CAZZBI010000516.1:0-2080 GCA_964652385.1 uncultured Pirellulaceae bacterium
GAGAAGCACATGGCCGCTGACATAGAGCGAATGAACCGTCGTCTCGCCCAGCGTCGGTGACGATCCGGCCAGACGCTGCAACAGCGCCTGGCCGATCGCGAACGGCATGCAGAAGAAGAAGAACAGTCCGAGGTAGGTGTACGAGGCGCGAATCGATCGCAGATAGATCTCGGTCATCGCTTCGGGAAACGGACGCCCCAGTCGTTCCTCGAGCTTCGCGAGCCCCTCCTGTTGCGACGGCTTGTCCGACATCGACTCGGTGCTCTTCGCCATCTGAGTCGACATCACCTCGCGCAGCGGAGCCTCCAGTCCCCAGAGCGAAAGAAGCTGCAGCGTCGAGCCGAGCAGAAAGTACGTGAACGGGTGGATGTAGTCCTTTCGCTTTCCCGACACGAACTCCGTCGCCACTAATCCCGGTCCGACCAGCATCCGCAGTACCGTGTGCAGCCAACCGTGCTCGAGATTCAGAAAGCGCCCCGGCACCTCGCGCATCGTCCGCCATGCCGACAGCCGCTCGCGCGCGTGCTCCTGACCGCAACGACCGCAGAAGCGTTCGGTTCGAGGGGCTCCGCATTCCAAACAGGACGATTGATGGCCGATTCCCTGCTGCCAATCGTCCGAACCCGCAACCGCCGCATCGATCGCCGTCGGCTTGTTCGAGTCGATTCGCCCGTACGCTTCCGCGCTCCGGTCGTCGTCCGACCCCGACGGACGGATCGGATTCTCGAACGAGGCTGCTTCGAGCTTCACGCGATCGGGGTTCATCGGATTCGTCGCCTACTGCGGGTCCAAGATCAGGCGGCTCGACGGCGCAGTTCGCTCCCGCTCGTCGGCAGGGGAACAGTGTAGGCAGGTCGACGGGGATCTGTCGTCGGCGACCTGACGCTCCGAGGCGATGCGGTCGCAGCAACACGACCGCTGAACGAGGAACACGCCCCGCCGACCCCCCTCTCCCCTTCCGGCGGCAAGTGGCGATCGACTCAGCGGACGGTTACGATGCGGGCGCGGTAGCGAGCGACTCCGCGGGGCGGCACGTCCCGCTCCTCGGCCTCGCTCCGCGATCGACCCACCTGCCCCGCAACCTTGCTCACCTGGGGAGAATCGCATGAGCGTTCGTTTCGGTCGGCGGACCGCCCTCGCACTGGCGTGTTCCGCGATGTTCGCCTTGGCCGCTCCCGCGGCGTCGTTCGGACAGGAAGACAATGCCCCGCCGGAAGGTTTCCGAGCCCTTTTCGACGGCTCGACCCTCGAGGGTTGGCGAGGGATGCCGCATTTCGACCCGTACGAACTCGCGGCGATGTCCGACGTCGATCGGGCGCAGTACTTCGCCGAGCAGCAGGCGAGCATCGACGCGCACTGGTCGGTCGACGACGGAGCGATCGTCAACGACGGCGACGGAGCCTACCTGACGACGGTCGAAGAGTTCGGCGACTACGAGCTGCTGATCGATTACCGGACCGTCGCGCTGGCCGACAGCGGCATCTACCTGCGCGCGACGCCGCAGGTGCAGATCTGGGACACGACCGAGGCCGGAGGGAAGTGGAGTCTGGATGCCGACAAGGGCTCCGGCGGACTCTGGAACAATAGCCCCGGCGCACCGGGCAAGAACCCGTCGGCCCTGATGGACAAGCCGTTCGGCGAGTGGAACCGTTTCCGCATTCGGCAGGTCGGCGAACGGACTTCGGTCTGGCTGAACGGTACCCAGGTCGTCGACAACGCCCGCATGGAGAACTTCTGGCGCCGCGAGTCGCCGATGCTTCGCCGCGGCCCGATCCAGCTCCAGACCCACGGTGGCGAGATCCGCTGGAAGAACATCTTCATTCGCGAGATCGGCACCGACGAAGCGAACTCGATTCTCGCGTCGATCGACCAGGATGGGTACGCGTCCGCCTTCAACGGCGTCGACTTCTCGGGTTGGGCCGGACCGGTCGACAACTACGAGATCGATAACGGCATCCTCCGATGCAAGCCGGAAAAGGGGGGGACGATCTACACCGAGAAGGAGTACGGTGATTTCCAGGTCCGGTTCGAGTTCAAGCTCCCGCCGGGAGGGAACAACGGCCTGGCGATCCGATATCTG
>CAZZBI010000517.1:0-2057 GCA_964652385.1 uncultured Pirellulaceae bacterium
GTCGCCGTCCGATCGGAGCCGGAATCCGGAATGCCGGTCGAGCCGTGCTGACGCCGGGCCTCGATCGCCTCTCGGCTCGCACGCGCCGCGCCGGACCGAACGTCGAAGGGCGCGACTATCGCGATCCCTCCGAGACCGCCGCCGATCGGAATCGCCGCCACCAATCCGAAGCGGCTCGCGACGGCGTCCCCTACTTTCCGAATCCGGACGACGACCGCGAGTTGCTCGCGGCGTCGGTCGACGACTCGTCCGCGGGGGCCGAGGACTTCGAGGTGCCGGTCGGGGACGAGCCGGGGGAAATCGGGTGGCAGGAGCCGCGGATCGGCGGACCGCTTCCGGACGAGGGACTCGACGAACTGCCGATCGACGATTGGGAGGTGGTGGCGGTCGGAGTCGATCGCCGGCAGACCGCCGGTTTCGATGCGAATGCCGACGGCATCGATGACGGCCTCTCGTTGGTGATCCACCCTCGCAACGCCTCGGGACAGTCGATCCCGGTCTTCGCGCCGATGTCGATCGCGGTGATCGATCCGGCGGAGCGCGGCGAAGCGCAGCGGATCGGACTCTGGAAGTTCACCGCCGACGAACTCGCCTATCGCCAGCCCGCGACCGCTCGTCCCTCGGACGGCATCACCTTGCGTCTGAACTGGACGCGAGGCGTTCCGCGCCACGGCAATCTCGCCGTCTTCGTCCGCTACGAGGCGCCGGACGGTCGGCAATACGAGGATCGGCTCGACGTCGCGATCGCCTTGCGAGCGGGAGAACGTTCGGCCTGGACCGCTCGACCGACGCCGCTGCGAAGCGCCGCGGACGGAAGTTCGTCCGGTGCGACGGTCCCTCGCCCCGGTTCGCCGACTCCGGTTCGCGAGGTCGGGAGCGGATCGCGCTCCGGCAGCACCGCCGTCCCTCCGCCGTCGCGCCCCATCGACTCGTCGGTCGGCCCTCAGACGAATCGCCCCGCCTGGTCTCCGTTCCGCTGAGCGGCCATCGACGGCTTGGCCGTTCGATCGCATCGCGATGGGGCGGGCCGAGCCGGGACCGATCCGAAGGCGCGCTCAGCGCTTGCGGCCGACGTAGCGGTAGTACGGCATCCGGATCAGCGGGATGTACGGGACCTTTCCTTTCGCCTCGGTGCACGTCACCGTCTCGAAGTGGCGATCGAGAAAGGGGAGATGGTCGGGGGACGGAAAGACGTTGTCTCCGGCGAACCAGACCGGCCAGAACGAGCGCGTGAACCAGCCGTGCTTCGCTCGCCCTTCGGCCGGGAACTTTCGGGCGACATAGAAATCGACGACGCCGATGACCCCTCCCGGCTTCAGGATCCGCAGCGCGTTCTCCATCGCCGAGAACCAATCGGGAATCATCGTCAGCGAGTAGCTGAAGGTGACGACGTCGGCCGAGCCTTCTTCAGGGGTGAAGGTCGTCGCATCCGCCTCTTCGGTCCGAACGTGACTCCACCCCTTCTCGTCGAACCGCTTGCGGGCGACCTGCAGGAGCGAGGTCGAGAGGTCGACCAGATAGACCTTCGAGAGCTGCGGGACCCGCTCGGCGACCGCGGCGATGTTGAAGCCGGTCCCGCCTCCCATGTCGACCCAGACTCCCCCCTGCTCCGGCCAAGGGATCGACTCGAGCATCGCTTCACGACCGTTGAGCAGTCGGCGACGAAAATCGTCGTACGCCTCGGCCTGGCCGCCGTAGAAGTTCTCCATCCGCTCGGCGTGACTCTTGCCGCGAACCGGCTTGAGCAGCAGGTGGTAGAGGATCCGGAGATCGGCCATCAGCCCCATCGAAGCGGTCTCGTCGGCAGGTCGGAAGCGAAGGTCTTGCGGCGGCCGAGCGGTTCGGAAGCGTGCCGGCCGCGGCGGTCCGAACGCGACATTCTAACGGCTGCGGATGGTCCGAGGTCGGGGGACAAGCGAAGATGAGCGGGCGCGGCGGGGGAGCCGATGGGGATCGTCCCGGCGGCCGCGCAATCTGCCGAGGTCTGGGCCAGCAACCGGAGAGCCGCGACCGATGAACGTCGACGAAGTGATGACCGAACTGCAGCGTCTCGGGAC
>CAZZBI010000518.1:0-1438 GCA_964652385.1 uncultured Pirellulaceae bacterium
ATAGGTGGCATGGAGGCCGGTATGCAGGAAGAGGGCCGGGATCTGGCGATTGACGAACGGCAGGTGATCGCTGCCGGCGAAACCCGAATCGACCGGCTTCAGATCCAGGCCGGTCCCTTCGCCCGCCTTGGCGACGACCTCCGACAACCCGACTCCCGATGCGACGCCGTAGCTCGTCAGGGCGTCGTTGCGGAGCCAGCCGATCATGTCGTAGTTGATCATCGCCACGACCTTGTCGAGCGGCACCGTCGGATTCTCGACGTAGAACGAACTGCCGATCAGCCCGCGCTCTTCGCCGCTGAACGCGATGAAGACCAGTCGGCGAGCCGGCTTCTTTCCCGAACTGCCGAAACGCCGCGCGAGTTCGAGCACCGCCGCGGTCCCGGTCGCGTTGTCGTCCGCGCCGTTGTGGATTTCGGTCCGATCCGGAGTTCGCGAACCGTAACCTCCCATGCCCAGATGGTCGTAGTGGGCACCGATGATCACCGTCTCGTCGGCCAGCGGGCCTTCCCCTTCGATCACGCCGATGACGTTCGACGTCATGACGGTGTCGACTTCGGTCCGGTAGTCGAGTTTCCATCCGCCGAGCGATCCGTTGATCGGCTTCAGGTCCTTGTCGATCGCCTGTTCGATCGAAGCGAGCGAGTCGTGCTTTGCCCCTTCGGCACCGTCGAGCGGCGAGGCGGCGAGGATCGCATCAAGCGTGGCACGAGTCACATGGACGAACGGCAGCGAGTCGGGAGTGCTGCCGAAGAGATCGGGAGCGGCGAGCGCATCGCCGCCCGTCTCGGTGACGCCGGCAGCATCGTTGACCAGCACGATGCCGATCGCCCCCTTCTCCTTGGCGAACGCCAGCTTCGAGCGGATCAGCGCGTAACGCGACGTCTGAGTCCCGTCGAAGATGCTGTCGGGATCGTTCGCTTGAGGTTCGCGGCGGATCACCACCACGATCTTGCCGGTCACGTCGAGGCCGGCGTAATCGTCGTAGTCGATGTCCGGCGCGACGATGCCGTAACCGGCGAAGACCAGTTCGCCCGAGACGGGACCGCGTGCTCCGGCGAGCTGCGGCTGAAAGTCGGTGCCGAGCACGAGCGTACGCTCCTCGCCCGACGGCGACGTCAGCGTCGCGGCGGTCTTGGCCGCGACCACCGCTCCCAGGCCGTCGATCGGGAAGGGCTGATAGTACGACCCGTCTTCGACGCCGCTGATCAGACCGTACTTCTTGAACTCGTCGCGGATCGAGGCGGCAGCGACTTCGATCCCGTCGGTGCCGACTCCTCGCCCTCCCAGCTCATCGCTCGCCAGGTACTTGATGTCGTGGTCGACCCGAGCGGTCACCTCGGCCGGATCGAGCGAAAGTCCTTCATCGGCCGCCGCTCGACGGTCGACGGACGGCAGCAGTCCGGGGGCGAGGAGGGCGGCCAGCAGCGCGGTCCTG
>CAZZBI010000518.1:1448-1988 GCA_964652385.1 uncultured Pirellulaceae bacterium
GCCCAGACGGGAACGATCGGAAAACGGTCTCACGGAGAGAGCTCCTCGGAAGACGTTGCGGGACGTCCGAACGCGTCGCGGGACGACACCTCGGGAAAGCGGCGGCGAAGGCGATTGTCGGGGGGGAGCCTGCGCCGGACAAGCCGCCGTGCTTGCGAAACGACCCGAGATCGACCACGCTGGCTCGTCGGTCGGACGCCAGACCAAGGCGATCGTGTCGTACGTGCCCGACGGCCTTCGCGAGCGGATCGACGACGGACGCGAGCCGCCTCGACGGCCGACAGGACAAGCCGTCGCGGCTCGGGAATCGGGGCGCGATGAGCTCGGCTTCCTACGGCGGACGGCGCGAACGATCGGGAGCGGAAGCGAGGAACAGATGCTCGAACGGATGACGGCGATGGGGAACGGGATCGAAAGGGGAGCGGCGCTGGGGATCGTGCTCGGGCTGCTGGTCACGATCGGCTGCGGCGAGAGCGGGAGTTCTCCCTCGCCCTCGGCGGAGCGCACGGTCGTCGCGACGAACTACCCGGTCGGCTACTT
>CAZZBI010000519.1:0-1985 GCA_964652385.1 uncultured Pirellulaceae bacterium
TCGCCCGAGCGCCGAGCGCGCCGGCGGCCTGAAGCTGGCGGTCGCCGCCGATCCGAGTCGCGCGAGCGCCTGGGGACTGGCCTGGATCCGAGACGCCGCGGAAGCGGATGAGCCCGAGTTCCGGGCGACCTCGCTGGCGCTCCTGGCGCGACTGGATGATCCGCGTCTGGGGCCCGCGCTGATCGACGTTCTCCCCTCGTGGCCGACCGAAGAACGGGGACGGATCGTCGAAATGCTGACCGGCCGCGCCGCCTGGGGAGCCGCGCTGATCGATGCGATCGAGGGGCAACGCCTTGCCGCCGCTGACCTGAACGCCAACCAAGTCCGTAAGCTCAATGCGGTGGCCGACGATGCGCTGCGAGCGAGAATCGCACAGGTCTGGGGGACGCTGCGCGAAGGACGCGATCCGGCTCGCGAACAGGTCATCGCGCAAGTTCGCCGGACCCTGACCGCGGGGATCGGTGATCCGACTCGCGGCCAGGTGGTCTTCGATCGCGTCTGTGCTCCGTGCCATCGACTGTACGGTCGTGGCGCCGAGGTCGGTCCCGATCTGACCGGCAACGGTCGCGGCTCGTTCGATCAGCTGTTGTCGAACGTGCTCGATCCCAGCCTGGTGATCGGCGCCAGCTATCAGGCGACGCTCGTCGAGACGGAGGACGGCCAAGTCGTGACCGGGCTGGTGATGCAGGAGACCTCCGAACGCCTCGTCCTGCGGACGCAAGGAGACGTGGTCGTCGAACTGCCGCGCGAGACGATCGTAGCGCAGCGCCGCAGCGAGCTGTCGCTGATGCCCGAGAATCTCGAAACGAGTCTGCAGGAGCAGGAACTGCGCGACCTCTTTGCGCTGCTCACGCTGGACGGTCCTGCCGACGATGTCGCATCGAACCGCATTCCCGGCGCGCTCGAGGCGCACGCGCGAGGGAGTGACGATCCCGAAACGATGCGGGCCCTGCTCGGCTGGATCCTCCCCGACTTCGGTTGCGGCGACGTGGGCGAAGGGGGAATGGAACTGCTGACCGAACATGCCGGGCGACGCGGCGCGATTCGAGTCCATCCGATCGATCGCGAGACTCCGTGTCGGATCGAGGGGAAGATCGCGGTGCCGCGAGGGGAACGCGTCGTCTGGCGGCTCCCGCTGTCGCACGATCCCCGCGGGGATTGGCGAGTCGTCGTTCGAGTCGACGGGGAGGTGATCGCGGACGAGGCGATCGGCGCCGCGACGGTGCGCGACGGGTGGCTCGATCTGGAACTCGAGCTGACGCGCTGGGCCGGTCAGCAAGTCGACCTCACGATCGACTGCACCGCCTCAGGTTGGTCATGGGAGTTCGCCTACCTGGGGCGCGCCACATGGAGGATCGACGCGGAACAGTGACATCGGTCGGCCGGAGCGGGGGACGCGGTCGGGCGAGGCGTTGGCGGCCGCCGGGAGCGGACCGAGCGACGCGGGGGCTTCGTTCGGCGAGCCCCCGGTGGCTCAGAAGATCGCTTCCTTCCGCATCGTGCTGACGCCGACCAGGTTGAAGTTCCCGGTCAGCCACTGGGGCGCAATCCAACTGACGTCGGCGTACGGAACGGTCACGACGACGCGGATCGGCGTTCCCGATTCGACCGTCGTCGGGTCCGGAGTGACGGCGACGTTGGCGCTGTCCAGTCCGGCTGCCTGTACGTAGTCCTGAATGACCTGGGTGATCGCCGCGGTGTCGAGATTCTCGACGATGCCGGTCCGGTTTCCTTCGCGGCTGGCGTTGATCAGGATCTGCTGGACCATGATCGCGCGACCGAACTCGATGATCCCGAACAGGAAGGTCAGGAAGATCGGCAGCACGACCGCGAACTCCACCGCCGCCGCACCTCGACGAGCCGACTTGGAACGTCCGATCGATCTCATGGCGGGAAACTCCGATCCTGCGGGGGCAGCGCGGGGTGGTATCGGTCGTTCTGCGACGGCCAAGCCGCTCCGCCGATGCCGCTCGGTTCCGGAAAGC
>CAZZBI010000520.1:0-240 GCA_964652385.1 uncultured Pirellulaceae bacterium
ACTTCGTACCGTCGCGAATCACCAGGTAAGCCAGCACGATCCGCTCCGAGGAGGTACGTCGAGGGTCGGAAAACCGGTCGGGACCGGACCGGTCGAGACGAGCGGCGATGGTCCCTCGAGGGGGAAATCGCCCGGTCGAATCGTCGTCGACTCACACTCCCTCGGCCGTTGCCGCAAGGTCGGATCAGGGAGGGTGAAACCGACCAATTTCTGGCAATTTTCGGGGGGGCTACTTATTTT
>CAZZBI010000520.1:250-1983 GCA_964652385.1 uncultured Pirellulaceae bacterium
GTCGAGGTCCTGAGGGCCGTAAGTAGACTGAAGGGAAGTTCGCAGGTCCCTTCGCTCCCGACGGGGACGAGTCGAATCGAGCCCATCGGTTCGCCGCGCTCCCTCGCCGGTTCCCTGCGTCGGAACGACGGCGTCCGCTCCCATGGCCGGAGCGGCGATGTCGTTCGACTCGGGTCGATCGGGGCATCGGAACGCGTTGCGGCGGAACGGACAAGGCGGAACAGACCAGGTGGTGTCGGAATCGCCGACACCGGAATTGAGGAGCAAGGCATATGTCGCGTCGACTCGTTTCGAGTCCTCGGATCCGAAAGATGCTCGCGCTGCTGGGAGTCGTCGGCCTGTTGGCGACCGGTGCGCATGCCGTCGCGATCGCCGGCGTTACCGGCGGCGGAGGCGGCGGGTTCGGCTTCTTCAACAACGTCGGCGGTGTCCGGATCGACGCCGAAGGAGTCGTCGCCGACTCCGAAACCGATGATCGCCGCGAGTTCGTCGATTTCCTGCGTCGCGCCGAGAAGCCGGCCGAAGGGGAGATGGCGGACAAGACCGAGATGCGGATGGTCAGCCTCAAGGGGCTCGAAGCGGCGATTCGTCAGGCGAACGTCAAGACGACCGCTGACCTCCCCTCCGAGATCAAGTACCTCGCCGGTCTGCAGCGGATCCAGTACGTCTTCGTCTATCCCGAGCGGAACGACATCGTGCTCGCCGGTCCGGGCGAAGGGTGGGCGGTCAGCGAGACCGGCGACATCGTCGGCGTTTCTACCGGTCGTCCGGTCCTGCAGCTCGACGATCTGATGACCGCCTTCCGCTCGGGTCGCAATGCGGCCGAGGGGCAGGGGATCAGCGTCTCGATCGATCCGACCGCCGAAGGTCGAGTCCGCTACGAGCGGTTCATGTCGGGAGTCCGTCAGCTCAATCCGCAGGTTCTGGTGGGCGCTCGCGAGGCGATGGGTCCGCAGCAGATCACGCTGACCGGAGTGCCGACCGACAGCCGCTTCGCTCGCGTCCTGGTCGCCGCCGACTATCAGATGAAGCGTCTGGCGATGGATCTGGTCGAGGCGCCGATCGAGGACCTGCCGAGCTTCCTCGATCTGATGCAGCGTCGTCGCAGCGTCGTCGGCGGCAACTCGATGCCCCGCTGGTGGCTCGCCTGCGACTATCAGCCGATCGCCCGCAGCTCCGACGGACTCGCCTTCGAGCTTCGGGGGCAGGGGGTCAAGGCGATGACCGAAGACGATCTGATCGGAGCCGACGGGAGCGTCGAGTCGACCGGTCGCGTCAATCCGATCGCCCAGCAGTGGGCCGAAAAGATGACCGAGCGTTACGAGGCGCTCTGTGCGGCTCAGCCGATCTTCGGCGACCTCCGCAATCTGATGGACATGTCGGTCGTCGCCGCGCTGGTCGACAAGCATGACCTGCTCCGCCAGGCCAATGCCGATCTGCCGCTGCTGACCGGTCGCGAGTCGATGGAGTCGCTGAGCTGGCCGACCCCGCGTGCGGTCGCCACTCAGTGCAGCTTCATGAAGATCGGACGGAACACCGTCGTCACCGCCTCGGGCGGCGTCCAGATCGATTCGTACTCGGTCGCCGATCGTCAGCAGGAAGATGCGATGGTCGGCGTCGCCCGCTCCAAGGCCGATGCCTCGGGGATGGGCCGCTGGTGGTGGAACTGATCGAGCGCGAGTCCTGATCGCGTTCCGAAATCGCATCGCCCCTGCCGTCTCCTCCGGCAGGGG
>CAZZBI010000521.1:0-1952 GCA_964652385.1 uncultured Pirellulaceae bacterium
TGAGCCGCGGCGGAGCCGGCGATCAGCGACACCGCCACGAGCGTCGCCAGGACGCCCGTCAGCCGAACCGATCGCCCCGTCGAGTTCACCATCGCCTGCCGCTCCCTGTCCGAATCCGAGCCGAATCCGCCTCGACCACCGCTCCAGAATAACGAGCGGCCCGTGACCGCAAGCTCGAGATCGGCGGATTTCGGTGCACACTTCGGTTTCGGGCGCCGCTGCGCGACGAGAGACGTGTCGCGACTCGGACCTGATGCGATCGGGAGCGTCACGCTTCTGAGATGCGGCGACCGGAGAAGGCCGCTCCTCGGGAACCGACGTCAGCCGATCCCCAGATCGTTCAGGATCCAGGCGGCCTTGTCGGGGATCGCCGAGTAGCCCGGCCCGCGATCGAACGGCAGTCGGGCGCGGTACATGAAGATCGCCGCGAAGCAGGTCGCATAATCCTCGAACGGGTTCGTCATCCCGTACGGTTCGGCGAAGTTGTCGGACCTCAGAGGCACCCAGCCGCTCAACGTTTCGACCCAACTGCTGAACGCCAGGAACTCGGGATCGAGCGTCTGAAAGCGGTGCCCGACCTCATGGACGAGCGTCATGATCGTGTTCTCTTCGCGCTCCCCCTTCTGCCCGCTCCCCGAGAACGACGCTCCATAAAAGGCGATGTCGTCGGCATCGAAGAACTGCGCCGCCGCTCCGAAGACGACCGGGGTGCCGTATCGAGTCAGCACGATCGGACGACGATCCTCCAGACGAATCAGGAACGCGCCGCCGTAGGACTGCAGGATCTTGAGTCCGCGATCCATCGACACTGCCTCGTGCTCCCCCCACCGACCTGCCTCGACTTCCACCTCCTGGAATCCTTCGGACACGGTCCGAGTCACGCCGTCTCGAAGCACGAACCGCATGTCCTCGTTCTGTTCGTCGACCAGCGTGTCGGTCGCGTAGGTCAGGTAGCGATCGGCGTGGGTTCCTCCCGACAGACGATCCTTGCCTCGCGCGCCGATCAGCCCGTCGCGCCCCGCTTCGCCGAAGAGTCGATCGTCACCGTCGCCGCCGTGCAGCGTGTCGTCGCCGTTGCCGCCGAGCAGGACGTCGTTGCCGATCCCTCCCTGCAGGATGTCGTGATGCTCCCCTCCGAGCAGTCGATCGTCGCCGCTCCCGCCGAAGACGCGATCGTTGCCGGTGCCGGCGTCGAGCCAATCGTTGCCCGCCTCGCCGTCCAGTTCGTCCCGGCCGTCCGCGCCGAAGAGCTGATCGTTCCCGTTCCCGCCCCAGCCGCGATCGTTCCCGGTACCGAGTTCGATCCGGTCGTTGCCGTCGTCGCCGTACGCGGCGTCGCCGTCACCGGTCACGATCCGGTCGTTTCCTGCACCACCCCAGCAGCGATCGACTCCCGCTCCGCCGTAGATCCGATCATCCCCCGCCTCGCCCAGCATGCGGTCGTTTCCAGCACCGCCATCGACGAAGTCGTTACCGGCTCCGGCCCGGATCACGTCATTCCCCGCTTCACCGCGGAGCTGATCCGCGCCGAGCCCTCCCCAGATCTGATCGTTGCCGTTGCCTCCCCAGATCAGATCGATGCCGCTGCCGCCGCGCAGTTCGTCGTCGCCGCCGTAGCCCAGGATCCGAGCGGGGAGTTGGGTGAGGTTCGCGATCTCGTTGGTCGCCTCGTTCCCGCGCAGCACCAGTTCCCTGACCGACGCGGCGCTGAAGGACTTGGAATGGGTTCTCAGATAGGTCGTATTGCCGACCTGCGCTTCGAACTCGCTGACCGAAGCGACGATGCTGTTGCCGCGGCGCACGATCTCGATATCGAATCGACGCTGATCGAGCGGTCGGGCCGGCAGCACGCCATTCTGGAGCGACATGCACCGCGAGGCGAGGTCGCAGGCAAGCGCCGAGAAGGAAGGCGGCTCGAAAGCACCCTGAGATTCCATGACCGGTTCCTCGAT
>CAZZBI010000522.1:0-1946 GCA_964652385.1 uncultured Pirellulaceae bacterium
CTCCCTGCGAGAGCCCGACCAGACCGCCACCGCCGCTCTGATTCGTCGAGCCGACCGAGCCGCCGACCAGCGCGACCGCTCCGAGCACGTCGAGGTCATAGTCGCGAGGGATCTGGTGCTCGCCACCCGGGAGGAGCCCGCCGCTGTAGAAGACTTCCGTCTCTCGCGACTCGATCACCACGATGTCGCCGTCGTTCAGAATGATGTCGTCTTGGGTGAAGGTCGGGATCTCACCGGGGGCCAGTCGGAGCGGAATCCTCGTGACCGTCGGGTCGCCGGGGAGTGGCGGAGGGCAGTAGCAAGGATTCTGGTTCTGGTAGTGTTGCTGATAGAACTGCTGGACGAACTGATCGCGAGCGCGGAAATCTCGCTGTCCGCCGCGATAGATCAGGACCTCGTTCTTCGCATTGATACCGGGGAGACCGCCGGTTTCGGCCAGGGCCTGAAGCACGTCGTTCTTGTAGGCCGGCAGGTCGAGCGTGAAGCCCTGGCTCGATTGGTCAAGACGCGACGAGCCCGACCGCTGGAGCTGCTGAACCAGAAAGTTGTTGGCGTTGCCGTTTGCACCACTAGAATCCTGACGCACCACGGTCACGCGAACGGTCCGTTCGCGGATCAGCGTCACGATGATCCGATCTTCCTTCAGGATGTTCTGATCATCCATGTACGCCTTGCGGATCACTTCGCGAGCCTGAGTCAGCGTCAGGCCCTCGACCTGGATCTCGGGGACGAGGGGGAGCGAGATCGTCCCGTCCTCGCGGACCGGGAACGGGAAGCCGATCGCCGGCGGAAGGTCGGAACCTTCGGCCGGGAACTGAACCGGAGGCGGTTCCCCTTCCTTGCCGAGAATCGACTCGATCGAAATGCCGAGGATGTCTCCGGCGGCGAGCAGATACTGCTCCGGCGGCTCCTGCCTGAGCCGAGCCATGTCGATCGGAATCTTGTTCGCCTTGGGGGCGGCCAGGAACTGAGCGGGGACACGGTCCGCCGGAATCGCATCGATGGGCGAGACGATGGCCGTGCATCCGGTCGCTCCGGCCACCGCGACCAGGGCCAAGAGGGCCGCTGCGCGACGAATGCCGGGGATCGCGAGGCTTGGAGTCGTCCTTGACATGACCGATGAACTCCGGGAATGAGCTGCGGACTCTGACATCGACATCGCGAGGCTCTGGCGACCGTCGGCGATGTCCGAACCTACCAGCGGACCGAAAGACCGCGGTGATCACCGCGTCGGCGGCAGACGTTCCACCTCGTACGAGACGGGGCGGACCTCCGAACGTTGCGATGCCGGTGGCGGGACGGCTGCGGCCGGAACCGGCACCCGAGGACGCTGAATCGGAGCCTGCTGAGGCAGAATCGTCTCGGCAGGACCTTGCGGGTCGATCATCGGGCCGGGAGGCAACGGTTTGCCGTCCGGACCGCAGTTGATGCAGGGGGCGTTCTGCCCGAGACCGTGCGCCTTGAGCGCTTCTTCCATCGGGCCCGAGACCTGAATCTCGCGGAAGTTGCCGAGGCCATCCTCGTCGGCCGCCGTGGCGCCGTAGGTGTAGCCCTGGTACCAGGCCTGCACCTTGCACTGCCCTTCACCCGATTGGTACTTCCAGCTCCAGAACTTCCGCGGCGGAAGAGCCGGCGGACAGCCGTTCCCTCCCTGAGCGACTCCGCGATAGCCTGAGATGAACCCTTCGCGGAACGAACCTTCGAACTGCCCGACCGGGAGCCGAGCGGCGCGGACGTTATAGGCTCGCTTGGCCCAGACGTTGTCGCGCCAGCCGGTGATGAAACTGTCCGAAGTCGAGTTGTAGGCGAGCGTGTTGTTGAGCCCCTTGAGGGCGGTGCAACCGGGGAGCAAGCCCCAGATCGCGACCATCGCCAGGAGCGCAAGACGAGTGCGAGACGAGCGTGCGTCCGGTCGGAGCGGCGAGGGCGTTCCGACGTCGCGGCCT
>CAZZBI010000523.1:0-1916 GCA_964652385.1 uncultured Pirellulaceae bacterium
GACGCCCCGCCGGGGGCGAGCGGCCGGCGGCGGCCGACGGACCTCCGGCCGCAACCGGTGGTCCTCCGGCCGAACAAGCGGGACCGCCGAGCGGGCGACCGGCTCCCGGCAGTCAGGACGAGACGGCGCTGCGCGAGGCGATGGCCGGCGTTTTCGCCGACCCGGTGCAGTACGGCGTCGCGATCGTTCCGGGAAGCATCGTGATCCGAACCGGTACCAAGCTCCACTGTCTGCGCTGAGCCGAAGCGAAGGCGAGCGGAGCGTCGAACCGGGACGCTCCGCTATTCGCTCGCCCCGAGCCGTTCGAGTTCGCGCGCCGTCGAGTCTCGCTCTCCGGCGCCGCGGCTCGACCGATTCCTCAAGCTGCTGTCGACCTCTCGACCGGATGGACCCCACCTCATGAATCTCGTGTCGCTTCGTTCCGCTTCGTCGCGCGTCGTTCCGTTCCTGGGTCTGCTGCTCGCCGGCGGTTCGGGCTTCGTCCCGACTCCTGCGGTCGCGCAGTCGTCTCCGCTCAACCGGATCGAACGGACGAACTACGAGGATCCGCCGATCCGCTATTCCGACTCGACTCCTGACGATGCCGTCATCGAGCTTCAGGCGCGGATCGCCTCAGGCGAAGTCCGGCTCGAAGGGACGACGCCTGTCGAGAAGCTCGCGTCGCTGCTCGCCGCACTCGACGTGCCGGCGTCCAGTCAGGTGCTGACCTTCGGCAAGACGAGTCTGCAGGCGGACAAGGTGTCGCCCACCTCGCCGCGGGCGATCTACTTCAGCGACTCGATCCAGATCGGGCACATGCCCGGCGGCGTCGTCGAGATCATCGCCGCCGATCCGCGACTGGGAGTCAACTTCTACACGTACGATCCGAACGCCGCCGACACCGCGACGTTCGTGCGCGAGACGAACCGCTGTCTGACCTGTCACGGCGCGGCCAAGACGCTGTACGTGCCCGGGCTTCAGGTCCGATCGGTCCTGACCGATCCGGCTGGGCAACCGGTCCTCTCGGCCGGCAGCCGGCGCACCGATCAGTCGAGTCCGTTCGAGGAGCGGTGGGGAGGTTGGTACGTGACCGGCACGCACGGATCGATGCGCCACCGCGGGAACCTGCGTCTGCCCGACGATCGGAAGCCGACGTCGCTGG
Source organism: uncultured Pirellulaceae bacterium (assembly GCA_964652385.1). GTDB lineage: Bacteria > Planctomycetota > Planctomycetia > Pirellulales > Pirellulaceae > UBA11682. The sequence goes on from CAZZBI010000523.1 coordinate 1,142, forward strand.
ATCTCGAACCGGGCGCGAACGTGATCGATCTGAGCGATCGTTTCGACGTCGCCGGCTATCTGACGCCGCACAGCGATCTGGTGGCGCTGATGGTGCTCGAACATCAGGCCGATGCGATCAACGGCATGACCAAGGCGCGCTTCGCCGCCGCCAAGGCGCTCGCCGAGCGGGACGAGGCGATCGCCGGAGGCACCGCTGCGGCGACCGCGAATGAGGCCTATGCGACTCGGATTCGAGCGGCGGCCGAGGTGCTCGCCGACTATCTGACGTTCGACGGCGAGCTGACGTGGAACGAGCCGATCGCCGGGACGAGTCCGTTCGCGGTCGAGTTCGCGGCGCGCGGCCATCGGGACGGCGCCGGTCGATCGCTTCGCGAGTTCGATCTGACGGAGCGACTGTTCCGCTATCGCTGCAGCTGGCTGATCGAGTCGGAGCATTTCCGGTCGCTCGGCGACGACCTCCGCGCGGCGGTCGCCGAAGGGATCGCTGCGAGACTCGGCGCCCCGCGACTCGACGGAGAGAGCGAAGAGCTGGCGGCTCGGCGCGCCGAGACGTTGGCGCTGCTGCGCGCGACGCACGCCGATTTTTCGGGGCGGTGAGAGGACGCGGAGAGGACGCGGAGAGGTCGCGGGGAGGACGCGGGGAGGACGCGGGGAGGTCGCGGGGAGGTCGCGGGGAGGTCGCGGGGAGGTCGCGGGGAGGTCGCGGGGAGGACGCGGAGAGGACGCGGGGAGGACGCGGGGAGGACGCGGGGAGGACGCGGGGAGGACGCGGG
>CAZZBI010000524.1:0-1898 GCA_964652385.1 uncultured Pirellulaceae bacterium
ATCCCCTGGTCCTTGCGAACGACGTCGCCGACCTTGACGAAGACTTCCAGCACGTCTCCCGACGCGACGCCCTCACCGAGATCCGGAACCTTGATTTCGATTGCCATGTCGCTCGCAGTCGTTCATCGAGTGAGCCGCGGCGGTCGGGTCACACGTGCCATCGGGACCGGAACCGCCGGGCGGGGTTGGGGCGCGGCCGACCGAGTCGCCGCGCCGACGCGGGATCAGCACTTCAGCGCGGCACGCTTGTTCGGATCGATGCCCAGAGCCTCACGAGCGGCGACGAGGTCGGCCGTCTTGAAGACTCCTTGCTTCGAGAGCGCGACGAGCGCCGAGTAGGTGACGGCAGCCGCATCGACCTCGAAGTGCCGACGCAACGCCTCGCGCGTCTCGCTCCGCCCCATGCCGTCGGTACCGAGCACGACATAGTCGCCGGGGACCCACGGCGCGATCTGCTCGGCCAGCGCCTTGACGTAGTCGCTCGCCGAGATGAACGGTCCCTGAACTCCGTCCAGCACCGTCTCGACGTACGAGCGGCGCGGCGTATGCTCGGGATTCAGGTCGTTCCAGCGGCGGCAATCGTCGGCATCGCGACGCAGCTGCGTGTAGCTGGTGACGCTCCAGAGGTCGCTGGCGATCGAGTACTTCTCGGCCAGGATCTTCTGCGCTTCGAGCACGCTGTTGAAGATCGCGCCGCTGCCGAACAGCTGCACGCGCCCCTTGGGCTTTTCGACCTCGCAGCTGCCGAAGCGGTACATGCCCCGGACGATCCCTTCCTCGGCCCCCTCGGGCATCGCGGCCATCGGGTAGGTCTCGTTGCCGACCATCAGGTAGTAGATCGCCGTCTCGCCGTCCTGGTACAGCCGCTTGAGGCCGTCGAAGACGATGACCGCCGTTTCGTAGTTGAACGCCGGGTCATAGGCGCGGACGGTGGGGAAGGCGATCGCGTTCAGCAGGCTGTGCCCGTCCTGATGCTGGAGCCCTTCGCCGTTGAGCGTCGTCCGTCCGGCGGTTCCGCCGATCAGGAAGCCCTTGGCCCGCATGTCGGCGGCGGCCCAGACCAGATCGCCGATCCGCTGGAAGCCGAACATCGAGTAGTAGATGTAGAACGGGATCATATTGACGCCGTGAGCCGAGTAGGCGGTGCCGGCGGCGTTGAACGAGGACATCGAGCCCGCTTCGGTGATCCCTTCCTCGAGAATCTGCCCGTCCTGCATCTCCTTGTAGTACGCCAGCTGATCCGAGTCGATCGGCTCGTACAGCTGTCCGGCGTGCGCGTAGATGCCGACCTCGCGGAACATCCCTTCCATGCCGAAGGTGCGCGACTCGTCGGGGACGATCGGAACCATCTGCCGGCCGATCTTCGGATCCTTGCACAGACGACTCATCAGTCGGACGATGCCCATCGTCGTCGAGAGTTCCTTGCCGTAGTCCCGCTCGATCATCGAGCGGTACTCCTCGAACGTCGGCACCTCCTGAGTCGGAACGGCGGTGTTGCGAGCCGGCATGAAGCCGCCGAGCTTCTCGCGCCGGTCGCGCAGGTAGCGCATCTCGGCGCTGTTCTCGGGCGGCTTGTAGAACGGCATCTTGACCACTTCCTCGTCGGAGAGCGGGATGCCGAAGCGGCTCCGGAACTCGAGCAGTTCCTGCTCGTTCGCCTTCTTCTTGTTGTGGGCGATGTTGCGTCCCTCGCCCGCTTCGCCCAGACCGTAGCCCTTGATCGTCTTGGCGAGAATGACGGTCGGCTTGCCGTTCTGCTTGACCGCTTCGGCGTAGGCCGCGTAGACCTTTTCGGGATCATGACCGCCGCGACGCATGCGCTCGAGCCGCTCGTCGCTGTAGTTCTTCACCAGCTCGAGCAGTTCGGGCTACTTGCCGAAGAAGTGCTCGCGGATGTA
>CAZZBI010000525.1:0-1881 GCA_964652385.1 uncultured Pirellulaceae bacterium
TCGCCAGGCGTTCGTCGCCGCCGATCGTCTCGCGCTGCGCCGGAACGTTCGCCAACGTCGCCGCCACCTGTTCCCGCTCGGCCGCGAGAGCGGCTTGTCGAGCCTGAATGCCGTTGACCGCCGCTTCAGCCGCGGCGATCTGTTCGGGAAAGCGGACGTACTTGAACGTCACGTCCCCTTGCAGCACCAACTGATGGACGCCGACCGGAAGATTGGCCGACGCCATGTCGAGCACGATGACCCCGTCCCCCTTCCCCGCCTCGAACGCGATCGGCGCGACCTTGAGTTCGCCGTGCGAGACGATCGGGTTGAAGGTGACGGCACCATCGAAGCCGTTGCGTCGGACGAGCGACAACGGCAACTCGATCCGAGCTCCCCGCGATCCGACGACTCGCAGTGTCGACGGTCGCAGCGCCACCGGTTCGGTTTCGGCCGAGACGACCGCCAGGTGGAGCGCATCGGTCAGTCGCGACTGGGCGGTGCGCACGGCGCGATTGTCGGTCCCGTAGGCGAGCGTGCCGACGAGAGCGGTCGTTTCGCGAGTCTGATCTCCCTGTTGCCAGCGACCGACGATCCGGACGGCGCCGGACCACGCGGTCGCCTCGTCGGCGGCGCGGACGACCAGATGCGTCGCTCCGACGTACGGCTCGACACGGACCGGATCGCAACTCAGGCCGGCCGGCAGTCCTTCGACCGACAGTTCGATCGGCGCGGCGTTTCCTTCCAGTCGATGGATCAGCACGCCGATCCGTTCGGTCCCGCCGCGACGCACCTCGTACGTGCCGAGGACCGCCTGTTGTTCGTTCCCGGGACGTCCGAGCGCGGGCTGCACGACCAGTCGGATTCGCGGTTCCAGCGGACGGACGCGAAGCAGGTAACGGACTCCCGGATCGTTGCGCGTACCGCCGAAGAGATCGTCGATCGACAGGCGATAGGTTCCGTCGGCCGGCGCGGTGAAGACCAGTGACGGGTCGTCGCTCGTCAGATCGAAGTCGACGCCGATCAGCCCGGCTCGATCTCCCGGATCGTCGGCCAACGCGATCTGCGCGTACGTCCGGCTCCCGTCGGCCGCCGTGTCGACTCGATGCACCGCGATCAGCGGATCGCTCGGCATGCCGAGGCGATCGGCGAGCACCTCGATCATCCAGTTCTCGCCCGCCTTGGCCGTGAACTCGAACCAATCCCGATCGCGCGGTTCGCCGAAGCGGCCGTCGACGGTGCAGGGAAGCGACAGCGTCTGAGCGGTCGGCTGGCCGCTCCATTCGTCCTCCGATTCGGTCTCGGCGACGATCGAGCCGCCGGCGACGGCGATCGGCAGCACCTCGGTCACGCCCTCCGGCCCGACGACATCCAGCGGAACGACGCGCACTTCGTCCAGAGCCGCGATCGGCAGCAGGTCCCGTCCGGCTCGATCGGCCGCCGCGAGCGCGGCGGGGACGTCGAGCTCGATCATCCGTCGGACTCGTCCGTCCGCGTCACCCTCCAGCGGCGTCGCTCCCTCGCCCAGACCGAAGCCGATCACCTCGATCGCGACCTTGCCGTCGGCCGGAACGACCGCTGGTGCGAAGCGTTCGACGATCGGTCCGCGATGGACTCGCAGACGATAGAAGTGTTCCGCGCCGCCTCCGAAGATCAGATCGCGGACGCCGATCAGATAGACGCCGCTGCTCGGTGCGCTGAAGCTCCCGACCGTCGACCGTTCGGGAACGCCTCGGAAACGAGTCAGCTCGCGTCCGTCCAGATCGAGCACTTCGATCGTCGGCACCGCTCGCGAATCGAGCGGCGCCGCGATCGCTTCGACCACGATCGTCTCGCCGGCGGCGAGTTCCAGCTTGTAGTAGTCGCGTTGGTTCGGATCGATCCGCCCGTCGACCGCCGATC
>CAZZBI010000526.1:0-1474 GCA_964652385.1 uncultured Pirellulaceae bacterium
AGATCGGGATGGGCCGGCATCGCGACGGCGCCCCAGCGACCGACGCTGCCCTCGCGCATGTGCTGGGCGAGCGTCTCGATCGTCGCCTCGCGATTCGCCCGCGCGTGGCGCGCGGCGATCTCCTGCCAGGCCGGCCCCGTGACCCGCTCTCGCTCGGCATGACACGTCTCGCAGTCGTAGGCCGCGAAATCGCCCGGCGCCGCTGCGACCTCCGCCGCGCGTGCGATCGGCTCGGGCGGTGCGTCGAACCACTGCACGAGTCGCGTCCGGCCCGGCGCGAGCCGCAGCAGACCGTCTGCCCCGAGCCGCGACCCGCCCGTCGCGTTCGCATCGGGGGCGGGGGGCGCGGTGCGAGTCGCGACGGTGTCGGAATCGACGACGTCGGAGATGTCGGCATCGGAATAGAGAGCGAATTCGACCGAGGTCTCGGCGTCCGAAGCGATCCGGACCGCAACCGCAAGGTCGAGCTGTCCTTCCGACGCACGAGCCGACTCGGCCTCGACCTCGACTTCGACTTCGACTTCGAAGACGCGCTCGAGTCCCGGACGCGGCGCGCTCCCTTCGCCGGCGACGTGCGCGGGATCCGCTGCGCCGGCGCGCTCGGGCCATTCCGTGATCCGGATGCGCCGCCCCGCTCGATCGGAGAGCTCGAAGCGCAGCCAGTGCGCGCCGCCCTCCGGCGCGAAGCCGTGGCCCAGCCAGTGAATCCGGGCCGGCTCCCAGCCTCCCTCCTCCGATCCGATCCGCCAGGCCGTCGCCGCCTCCGGCCGCCAGAACGCCGCCCCGCGGCTCATCGGCTCCCGCCCCTGGCGCGCGTCGTAGACGGGGCCCGAGAAGTCGACTTCGCCGCGCCAGAGCTGATGGATCGACGCGGTCTCGGTGCTGTACGCGAGCCAGAACTCGGGCGCGAGGGCGACGAGCAGCATCCGCGGCCGCCCATCGAGACTGCTGCGCAGGACCCAGGGCGCATGGCCCCGTCCCGCGACGGCGCGACGGCCGAACGCGGCGTTGTCGTCGATCGGCACGGGATGCACGGTCGTGTAGAGCAAGGACGCGAGCTCGAGCCAGGAGAACGACTCGACCGCGAGCCGAGTCTCGTTCGGCTGACGCGCAAGCCAGGCCCGGAAGCCGGCGCCGAGTCCGATCGCGATCGCGAGGATCACGCCCGCGATGAGGCCCAGTCGCCGCTTCACGCTCTTCCTCGCAGTTCGTCGCTCTTGGTCGCTCTTGGTCGCGAAACACTCGGCGTTCGCACAAACGGTCGCCGGCAGCGCAGAGCTCCGCAAGAGCGGCAAGCGAGGCGACGAGCACGAACCGGCGCGAAGGGTGCGGTCCGCCCGGCGCCCTTCTCCCGCCGACCCTCTCCGGACGGACGCCGCGACTGTCCCGAACGTTGCCCTGCCGCTCGGAGTCGCCGATGAGCAGCCTTTCCGCCGCGTTCCGGAACGTCTTCGACTACCGCGAAGTCCTCGAG
>CAZZBI010000526.1:1484-1880 GCA_964652385.1 uncultured Pirellulaceae bacterium
CGCCTGCTCTCCGCTGCGCTCATCCTGCTCGTCTACTGGGGCATCTGGCGCTTCATCCGGCGCGGGCTCGAGGTCTTCCTGCGGCGCGGGGATCTCGATGCGACGATCGGCTCGCTCGTCCACTCGACGGCACGCCTCATCCTGCTCTCGATCGCCGCCGTCTCGGCCCTCGGCCCTCGGCCATCTGGGCATCGACATCGCCGGATTGCTGACCGGCCTCGGCGTCGTCGGTTGGACGGTCGGCTTCGCCGCCAAGGATGCCCTCTCGAACATGATTTCGGGCTTCTTCATCCTCTGGGATCGCCCCTTCACGATCGGCGATCTCGTCGAGATCGGCGAATCCTACGGACGCGTCGATGCCATCACCCTGCGTTCGACGCGCGTCGTCACCGTCGA
>CAZZBI010000527.1:0-1874 GCA_964652385.1 uncultured Pirellulaceae bacterium
GTTGTTGGTCTTGTGCAGACGATCGAGCGCGTCCTGCCAACGCCCCTGATAGACCAGATCGTTCCACTCGGGGATCAGGTTGTTCAGCGGACAACCGGTCGCCATGTTGGCCATCAGCGTGCCGGTGTGGCAGAACGGCACGCCGCAGTCCATGCAGCGGGCTCCCTGGCGACGCAGCTGATCGTCGCTCAGATGCTCGTGGAACTCGTTCCAGTCGAGGATCCGGAGCGCCGCGTCGCGGTCGGCGGGAACCTGGCGGTCGAACTCCATGAATCCGGTCGGCTTGCCCATCGTTTCGTTCTCTTCGGTCCAGGCGAGTCGCACGTCGGGGTGCGGTCGCTCGCCGTCGGTCGTCGTGCGGGAAAGAGCGAGGTCGGCTCGAGGCCGCTGCGGCGGTCGCCGCCTCGCTCGTCAAGGAGCGTCGTCGTCGGTCAGACGGGAGCACCGACCGAGGTCGATGCGGTTGAGGGAGCCGACGCGGCGGCCTGAGCCTGACGCTGTTCGACCAGCGCCCGCTTGTAGTCGACCGGCATCACCTTGCGGAAACGCGGCAGCTCCTGCTCCCAGCGGTCGAGGATCTTCGCGGCGACCGTCGACCCGGTGAAGGCTCGATGCTTTTCGAGCAGCTCGCGCAGCTCGGCGACATCGTCGGCTTCGACCACCGGTTCGAGCTCCACCAGCTCCAGATTGCAGTGCGTCAGCAGCGCGTCGTGCGGATCGTGGACGTACGCCTTCCCGCCGCTCATGCCGGCCGCGAAGTTCCGTCCGGTCGGTCCGAGCACGACGGCACAGCCGCCGGTCATGTACTCCAGGCCGTGGTCGCCGACCCCTTCGACGACCGTTCGGGCTCCCGAATTGCGGACGCAGAACCGTTCGGCCGCGATGCCTCGGAAGAACGCCTCGCCCGAAGTCGCTCCGTACAGGGCGACGTTGCCGACGATGATGTTCTCTTCGGCGACGAAGGTCGCTTCGCGGGGGGGATAGACGATGATCCGGCCGCCGCTGAGCCCCTTGCCGACATAGTCGTTGGCGTCTCCTTCGACCTCGAGCGTCACGCCGTGGGCGAGCCAGGCGCCGAAGCTCTGTCCGGCCCAGCCGTCGCACTTCAGTCGGATCGTGTCGTCGGGGAGGCCGTTCGGGCCGAACCGCTTCGAGACTTCGTGACTGAGCGTGGTGCCGACGGCGCGATCGATGTTGCCGATCCGGACCGACGCCTCGACCCGCTCGCCTCGCTCGAGAGCCGGCCGGCAGAGTTCGATCAGCTTGCGGTCGAGCGTCAGTTCCAGGCCGTGGTCCTGATCGCGCGTGCAGCGGATATCGGCTTCGGGATACGGCTTGACCGCCGGCGTCAGCAGGAGCGAGAGATCGATCCCTCGCGCCTTCCAGTGGTCGACCGCCTTGCGCGTCTCGAGCATGTCGACTCGACCGACCAGCTCGTCGATCGAGCGGAAGCCGAGTTCGGCCATGATGCCGCGCGCTTCCTCGGCGACCATGAACAGGTAGTTGATGACATGTTCGGGCTTGCCGGTGAACTTCTTGCGCAGCTCGGGATCCTGCGTGGCGATCCCGACGGGGCAGGTGTTCAGATGGCACTTCCGCATCATGATGCAGCCGAGCACGATCAGCGGCGCGGTGGCGAAGCCGAACTCCTCGGCTCCCAGCATCGCCGCGATCACGACGTCGCGACCGGTTTTGAGCTGACCGTCGGTCTGGATCCGGACGCGGCTCCGCAGGTCGTTCATCACGAGCGTCTGGTGCGTCTCGGCGAGGCCGAGTTCCCACGGCAGTCCGGCGTGCTTGATGCTGGTCAGCGGCGACGCGCCGGTGCCGCCGTCCATCCCCGAGATCAGGATGTTGTCGGCGTGCGCCTTGGC
>CAZZBI010000528.1:0-1872 GCA_964652385.1 uncultured Pirellulaceae bacterium
GCCATACATTGCGCCGCCCTATCGTGACCTGCCTGCGCTCGGTCGCCTGACCGGGCGGGGCGGCACTGCCAACCTCGAGATCGTGCTCAAAACCAAACCCGATCTCATCCTCGATTTCGGCTCCGTGCGCGATACCTATGTCTCGCTTGCTGACAATGTGCAGGAGCAGACCAAGATCCCATATATTCTGATCGACGGCCGCTTCAATGCCACTCCTGCGGCGCTGCGGTTGCTGGGCGACATTCTCGGACTGCCGGAACGCGGCGAGACGCTTGCCAAATACGTCGAGGCCACATTCGCGGCTATCGAGACGGTGGTCAAGGCGACGCCCGAGGCCCGGCGCCCTCGCGTCTATCTCGCCCGCGGTCCGGACGGCCTCGAGACCGGTGTGGTCGGCTCAATCAATACCGAGATCATCGAGCGCGCAGGTGGCCGCAACGTTGCCCAGGCTGCCGGCCAAAGCGGGCTGGTGCGTGCTTCCATGGAGCAGGTGATCGTCGCCGATCTGGTCCCCGATTCCCCGGCGGCCAAGGCGGGGGTTCTCGCGGGCGATCGGATCGTCAGCATCGACGGGATCGAGATCCGGCGTCCGATCGAGCTGATCGAGATCGTGCTGGGCAAGCAGGTCGGCGAACGGGTGCGGCTGATCGTCGAGCGCAACGGCGCAACGAAGCGGATCGACGTCGATCTGACTCGCAGTGGCGCCCTCGATCTGAACGGTCCGGCGCCGTCCGAGGATTGACGCCGCGTGTCGATCGAGGCGAAAGGGGCGATCGAGCGGTGAAGTGCGGTGTCGGTCGAGTCGGCAGTCCCGCTCCGTCGCGAAGCGTCCCGGCGGAACGTCGCACGAGGAGTCGAGCGTGTTTCGAGACCTGCGAGGGACGACGAACGAGAACGAGGCGTTTCGCGACGGCTCGGCGAGCCACGAGCGAACGGACGGTCATGATCCGTTCGAGCCGGACGGGAACGCTTACGGACGGGAGAGGGTGCCGATGACCCGTTGGTGGATCTACGGAATCGCGTTGGTCGCGCTGCAGATCGGTCTCTGGCGGATGATCCTGCCGCAGGAACCGGGCAGCTCCCCTCCGAGCGCACGCGATCTGTTGTCGGACGAGGCGCGGCGCGGCCGCTCCGACGAGACTCCCGGCGACCCGCTCGAACTCTTCCGCCGACGGCTGGAAGGGATGCAGCGTGACGACTCGCTGGAACTGCGTCAGCGGCGGATCGACCCGAACGAGAAGATGTCGGCGGCCAGTCTCGCGTCGTTTGCTCCGTTGGTCGAAAAGCTCGACCGGAGCGTCGTCCGCCTGGTCGACGAGACCGGTGAGATGCGGGCGTTCGGAACGGTCGTCCGCGGAGACGGCCTGGTGGTGAGCAAGGCGAGCGAGCTGGTCGACGTTCCGGAGCTGTTTGCGGAATCGCCGAGCGGCAAGGGCTCGGCCAGGGTACTCGCCGTCAACGATCGGTTCGATCTGGCGCTGATCCACGTGGCGCTGGAGGGGCTGAAGCCGGTCGAGTGGGCGGACGGCGAACCGACCGTCGGCACGCTGCTGGTGTCGCCGGACGAACAGGGACAGCCGCTGGCGATCGGCGTGGTGAGCGTCGAGGCGCGTCCGCTGGTCGAACGGGGACGAGCGTATCTGGGAGTCGAGCCGGTGACGGTCGTCGGCGGCGTTCGGATCGAGCGCGTCGCACCGCAGAGTGCGGCGGAGCGAGCGGGATTGCGAGTCGGCGATATCGTGACGAAGATCGGTGGTCGAGCGGTGCTGACGCACCACGACTTCGCCAATACGATTCGGCGGCACCTGCCGGGAGATCTCGTCGCGTTCGACCTGAAGCGAAACGATCGCGAGATCTCGGTCGAAGTGCAGC
>CAZZBI010000529.1:0-1823 GCA_964652385.1 uncultured Pirellulaceae bacterium
CGGGCTGTCGGTTTAGTCGACTTTGCCTCGATGAAGGCCTGGTTTTCCCCCTGGCCCCCGCCCGCTGGTTGCGCAGCGGCAGCGGGGACATGGACGCGGTTCGGATTCGAGAGGCTGCGGACGTCAGGAGGTTGCGATAGAGACGCGTTGCGGCGGCCCGGTCGTGCCTCGCATGCGACGCATCAGGATGGTCAGGTTGAAGGCCGTCGCCAGCCAAGTCCACGCCTGCCGGACCTTCTCGCGGCCGCGGGTGCGGAACCGTCGGGCGCCGAACTCTTCCTTGATCATCGCGAACGGTCGCTCGCCCGCGTGGCGACGCTTCGCGTACCGCTCGCGGCCCGACGGCGTCGACATCTTCGCCGCCTGCGCCTCGCGGCGATCCTCGTGGGGTTCGCGCGAGATCCCGCGCTCAACGGACTTCCCCTGCAGACAGAGCGCCTTCAGCACGCAGCCCGCGCAGTCCTGCTTGTTCGAGCGATAGCGGCGACGCTCGCGGAAGCCCTTGCCCTTCTTTTCCTTCGTCGTCTGGCGGTACGTCAGCGCCTTGCCTTGCGGGCACCAGTAGCAGTCCGCCGCCGCGTCGTACACGAACGCCTGCTTGCTCAGTTGCCGCCCCGTGCGGCCGCGCTTTTCGGTCGGCAGGCGATCATGCCGTTCCGTCGGCACCGGCTGACGAGGATCCTCGCGCCGCGTCGGATCGTCCTCGCGCCGTTCCAGGCCGGTCGGAGCGTAGAGATCGATCTTCTCCTGCTCGCAACGCTCCAGGTTGGCGCCGGTCGCCATCAGGCCGTCGGCCAGCGCGATCGATCCGGCCCGAGCGCCGAACGTCGCTCGCACGTCGAGGATCGCCGGCACGAGCTCCTTGTCCTCTTCCGTGCTGGCGATCACGTCCGCAGCGACCATCAGGCCGGTCGCCACGTCGACGGTCGCCAGCGGCGTGTAGTTGGGGGCGCAGCCTCCGTGCTTGTTCGGCATCACGCGCGCGTCGAGATCGGTCAGCGGCAGACGCGCCGGCGTCGCGGCTCCTGCAGTCCGCAGCTCCTCCAGTCGCTTCAGAGCGGCCGCGATCGCCTGTTGCTTCTTCGCGATGTCGTTCTGCTGACGGGTGCGGCAGGCCTCCTCGTTGGCCGACCAGCGTCGGTCGGCCGCCTCGCCTTCCTGTCGCAGTTGGTCGAAACGCTCGCCGAGGCGACGATCGAGCTCGCGCAGCTCTTCGGGAGTCCGCGTTCGCGAGCGGTGATTGGACGCGCTGATCCGCGTGCCGTCGAACGCGAGCATCTCGAGCTGAGTCCAGCCGAGTTCGATCGCGACTCGAACGGTGGAGGTGAAGATCGCCCTCAGCTGCTCGTGATGCTTGATCGCGAACTCGGCGATCGTCGAGTGATCGATCGAGCGACCTTCGGCGAGCCAACGGAAGTCGAGTCGTTCCCGCAGGGCAGCCTCCAACGCGCGGCTGGACTTCAGCTTGCGGAGCGTGCCGTAGAGGATGATGCCGGCCAGGACTCGCGGATGGATCGGCGGCCGCCCGATCTCGCGCTTGTAAGCGGCTTCCCACGGCGCCCAATCGAGCTGGCCGAGCACCATGTCGACGAGCCGAACGTCGTGGTCGGCGGGAATGTCGTCATCGAAGCAGTGCGGCAGGGTCGTAAGCTGCCGACGACTTGCAGGTGCCTTGGCCCATTCCATGAGACTCGCCTCCGAGGGCCTCGAGGGTACCCGAAAAACTCCGACCTCCAAAAGGTTTTCCGACAGCCTGTGACGCTGCGGGCTGGGAGGCGCGGAGGGAGGACACGAAGGACCCCTTGCTGACGCTGCGGGCTGGG
>CAZZBI010000530.1:0-1814 GCA_964652385.1 uncultured Pirellulaceae bacterium
AGCGTCTCGAACGCCCGAAGTCGCTCTGCCGCGCGTCGGGGACGACGCGGGCCTACGCAGGGCCCGAGCCGAACTCGTCGTGCGACCGACCCCGGTCGCACCGGATCGACTCTGCCCCGTTGTAGCCCCGGCTCGTCCCGAGCCGAGGGCCTGCGACATCGACAACGTTCACGCACCGAAGCGTCTCGAACGCCCGAAGTCGCTCTGCCGCGCGTCGGGGACGACGCGGGCCTATGCAGAGCCCGCGCCGAACTCGTCGTGCGACCGACCCCGGTCGCACGATGCGGTTCTCACTCCTCGATCACGACGATCCGTCGCTCACCCTGCGGCAGCGGCAGCGTCTGAGTCGAACCGGTCGGCCAGCGGAGTCTGATCGAACGAATCGTCTCGCCATCGGGAACGACGACGAAGAAGACCGGTTGCGACGTCGACAGGTACGAGCCCCCTCCCGCCAAGACCGACGACCGAGTCGCACGGTCGGTCTCGACCTGCAGTTCGGCCCCCAGCGGCACTCGCGCGCTCCGCACGCCGATCGGTTCGACCACGAAGGTCGTGCCGCTCGTCTCGTCATTGCTCAACGCCCATGCCGGTTGATCGCTCGGCGAAAAGACGAAGTCGGCATCGCCGTCCTCGTCCAAATCGCCGAGTGCCAAGCCTCGTCCCGAGCGAGGGCGATCGAGCGGATGCCCGGCCGGCCACGTCAGTCGCTCGAAGCGTTGACCGCGTCGAGCGAGCGCGAGGGTCACCTGATCCCGCTCGGCGCCGGCCGGGTGATCGAGCACATGCCCGTTCGAGACGAGAATGTCTTCCTCGCCGTCCCGATCGACGTCGACGATCACCGTTCCGAACGCGACGAACTCGGGAACGAGCGTCCGAAGACCGTAGCTCGGACTGGCGTAGCGAAAGAGCCCCGCCTGATCCTGGCGATAGAGCGAGAACGTCTCGCTCTGATAGTTCGCGACCCACAGGTCGAACAGACCGTTCCGATCGAAATCGGCCGCGGCGACTCCCATGCTTCCGTTCGGAATCCCGCGATCGTCGAACGCCGTTCCGGAAAGCTCCCCTTGCTCGACCAGACCGTTCTCGCTGCCGAGCAGCAGGAAGTTCGCGGTCGTGTCGTTGCCGACATAGACATCCTGACGGCCGTCCCGATCGACATCCAGAACGACGGCGCCGAGTCCCTTCCCTTCGGCCGGCAGGCTCCAGCTTTCGGTGACGTCGCGGAACGTCCCGTCGCTCTGACCGAGGAAACAGGCATCGCGCAGCCCCGCGAAGCGGCGCGGCGAACAGATCTCGCGCAGCGTCCGATCCCGTTCGCCTTGGCAGATCGGATCGTTGTCGAACGACCAGTCGACGTAATGCGGAACGTACAGGTCCGGAACGCCGTCGCCGTTCAGATCGCCCCACGCCGCCGACGTGCTCCACGAGCGATCGATCAGACCGATCGCCCGCACGTCGAGCGATTCGAAGCTTCCGTCTCCCTGATTCCGGAAGAGCTGCAGTCCGCCGTAACCGGTGACGAGCAGATCGACGAAGCCGTCGTTGTCATAGTCGGTCGCGGCGCAGCCATGAGAGTAGAAACCGATCGCGTCGCACCGAGCCGTCCGAGTCGCGTCGACGAACTCGAATGCGCCGGTCGCTCGCAACAGTCGCCCCGCGAAGCCCTTCACGCTCCCCGGCGACAGCTTCCCCCCACCGGGCAGAAACAGATCGACGCGGCCGTCGCGCTCGAAGTCGATCGCCCCGACGCCGCCGCCGAGCGGTTCGAGAATCGTCGACAGCTTCGCTTCGCGCCCGCTCGAATAGACGACGGT
>CAZZBI010000531.1:0-1801 GCA_964652385.1 uncultured Pirellulaceae bacterium
CTGGTGAGCAATCGGGGGTGGCTCGATCACCGGACCTTTCGCGGCATGCGCCAGTCGCTCGCGAGCGACTTTCCGACGATCCGGATCGACCAGCCGCCGGTCGGGACGAGTTGGTTCGACGTCGCGACCGAAACCTGCGTGGCGGTGCTGCATCGCGAACGATCGGCGGCGACCGATCTCGCCGCTCGCGCCGACCTCCGACGGCGCGAGGTGACGTTCTCGGCCGAGGCCGATTCCGAGACGGTGCTCTCGGATCGAGTCATCGAGCCGTCGGGAGATCGTTTCGAGTTTTCGGTGCGCAACGGGAGTTCGGCGGAGGATCTGGAGGCGATCGGCTGGTCGTTGACGTCGATCTTCGTCGAAGGGGCTTCGGCGATCGTGACGGCGCGCGATCGACTGGTCATCGCTCCGACGCGAGCCGAACTGCTCCGTCGAGCGGCGCTTTTGGCCGATCCCGATGTCGACGACGAACGTCTGCGCGAGGCGTTCTTTCGCAAGGCGAGGTCGCGCCGATTCGAGTCGGGGGATACTCGACATCGGACGCTCGGGCAGCTGCGCGAGCAGGTTCGGCTTCTTCGCCTTTCGCCTCGCGGTTGGCGCGGCATCGTCCGATCGTGTCGCTATCGGGCGTTCGACGATCGCCGTTTCGCCTGGCATGCGGCCTTCGTCGATTGGCCTCGCTTCGCCGCTCAGGCGACCTTGGGGAAGGGGGATTGGGGGCTGATCGCGCGGCGGCAGTCGCCGGTCGATCGGCCGGCCGATTACGTGCTCTTCACCGATCGGCCGGTCATCGACGGTGTGCTGCGGAGCGACAATCGCGGGAACGAGACGGTCTTTTCGTTGCATCGAGTCGACGAAGACGGAACCTGGAGGTCGAATCTCAGCGGCGACTGGGTCGAGGCGTTCGGCCGGATCGACGGGCATCGAGACGATTCGGCGCGGCGATCGTTCGCCTATCTCTACGCCGTCCTGCGGGCTCCGAGCTATCGAAATCGTTTCCGGGAAGTGCTCGTGCGCGAGTTCCCGGCGGTGCTGTTGTCGAACGAGGCCGAGTTCGTCGATGCGCTCGTGTCGCTCGGGCTGCGGCTGATCGCTCGTCATGCCGCGCCGTGCGGCGAGTTCGGCGACCGAGTCGAAGAGGCCGATTGGCAGCGATTGATGGCTTGGACCATCGGTGCGCACGCGCCGCTGAAACGATGGCTGCGCGATCGGCAGCTGACGTATGCGTCGATTCGCGAGGAAGGAGAGCGAACGCCGCGGGGGCGTCGCTTCGCCCGTCTGGCGGCGTCGATTCGCGCGACGATCGATATCGAAGGGGAAATCGACCGGCAGGTCGCAAGCTTCGGGGGTTGGGAGCAACTGTCGCAGCGGTGCGTCGTTCCGGAGGGGCGCGAGTAGCAACGGTCGCCGCGCACCGGGCGAGCGATTCTCGATCCGCCGCTCGACAGACCGACTCGCTTGCCCATTTGTTCTCGACCCGGTTCGTCGCCAACCGTTACGATAGGTGGGCGACGGATCGCCGCGACGGGAGTCGAATCGTATGGTCGGACGCTGGGATATCGAGACCGGGTTGCTGCCATGGCGTCGAAGGGGCCGGCGATGGCCTCGCTGTCGTTCGGCATTCGCGTTGGCGTTGGCGATCGGCGGATTCGGTGGCGACGACGCTGATGCCCAACGGAACTGGTGGGGCCTCCCCGGCCTCGGCCTGGTCGAATTTGCCGACTCGGGGGCTCCCCAACTGCGCAGGCGTCTGGGAGCATTGCCGCGAGTCGATCCGCGGCGAGCGACGGTCAGTGAACTC
>CAZZBI010000532.1:0-1768 GCA_964652385.1 uncultured Pirellulaceae bacterium
ACGAGATGGGAGGCCTGCAGAACGGTCGGCATCTGGCGCTGATCGGGCGTTTCGAACCGGTCGAGCGATACGGCAGTCCGAAGGGGGCGAAGGAGGTCTATCTGTCGCTCCGCTTCTCCGAGGAGTTCATCGACTCGCTCGATACCAACGAAGAGCGACGGCAGGCGTTCGGGATCGACCTCGACGGCCGGATGACGACCGACGATCGGAACCGGACGATCTCGATCCTCAAGCAGCAGTTGCGGATGGTCCGCACCGTCTCGGCGCTCTGGATGGGGATCGCGCACTACGAGACGGGAGATCCGGGGAGCTCGCGGCAATGGCTCTCGCAGGTCGAGGAGTTCGACACCCAGGAACTCTGGGCGCCGGCTCGGCGATACAACGAGGCTCGGGCGCTCGAGTCGCTCGGCAAGTTCGACGAGGCGGCTCGCGAGCTGCTGTCGGCGAGCGGCCCTCAGGAAGCGGGCGATGCGCTGCGAGCCCGCTGGCTCTTCGCGCTCGGCAAGCGCCGCGAGGCGAGCGAAGCGTCTGCTCCGATGAACGCCGAGACGATGAACACCGAGACGACGGAAGCCGCACCGGACGACACTCCGATCGACGACCGCGGCGATTCCGGCGGCGATGGAGGGACCGGAGCATGAGCGATCCGCTCTTTTCGGTCGCCGGGCAGCGCGTGCTGGCGGTCGGAGCGAGTCGCGGTATCGGGCGGGCGATCGCGGGCGGATTCGCTCGTCGCGGCGCTCGCGTGACGATCGTCGGGCGAGTCGCCGAGACGCTCGCGGCGACCGCTGCCGAGCTTTCGCGTTCCGCCGAACAGCCGGTCGAGACGCTGGTCTGCGACGTCGCCGATCCGGAGCAGGTCGAACGACGGATCGGCGAACTTCAGGAACAGGGTGGTCCGTTCGACACGCTCCTGATGGTCGCCGGAATCAACCGCCGCAAGCCGGCGACCGAGCTCTCTCGCGACGAGTTCGACGCGGTGATCGACATCAATCTGAAGGGGGCGTGGCATGTCGCCCGAGTCGTCGGCAGACCGATGCTCGAGCGCGGCCGCGGCAATCAGATTCACGTGACGAGTCTGAACGTCGACCGCCCGCTGGCGAACGTCGCGCCTTACGCGATGAGCAAGGCAGGGCTGCAGCAGATGGTCCGGGCGCTCGCGCTCGAGTGGGGCTCGCACGGGGTACGCGTCAACGGTCTCGCCCCCGGCTTCATCCTGACCGATCTGACGAAGAAGCTCTGGTCGGACCCGGGCATGGCTGCTTGGAATCGTGACAACACGCCGCTCGGGCGACTCGGGACGCCCGATGACCTGATCGGAGCGGCCTTGTTCCTCGCCTCCCCCGCCGCGGCGTTCGTCACCGGCGTCTCGCTGGTCGTCGACGGAGGCTTCTCGTCCGGCTGGTCTTGGCCCATACCGCCGAACAACCAATAGACGGTCGAAGGCATCCGTAAGCGCCGCTGGTCGTTTCACTCTCGACTTCGCATCGTCGAGGGAACGAGCGGCTTCCCTCGGTCGACGTCGGTCCGGCGAACCGACATCGACGACACGACGACGTTCGGCTCGGGAGCGGACCGAAGGCGCTCTCGGGCAACGTCCGAGGGCTCCGCGTCCTCCCAGCCCGCAGCGTCAGCAAGGGGACCCCGTGCCCTCAGCCCGCCACGTCAGCAACGGATCCCTGTGCTCTCCCAGCCCGCAGCGTCAGCAAGGGGTCCCTGTGCTCTCCCAGCCCGCAGCGTCAGCAAGGGGTCCCTGTGCTCTCCCAGC
>CAZZBI010000533.1:0-816 GCA_964652385.1 uncultured Pirellulaceae bacterium
GCGGTCGCACTACGGCAATGCAGTGCGACCGGGGTCGGTCGCACTACGGCAATGCGGTGCGACCGGGGTCGGTCGCAACCGATGGCTTCGAGGGCCTTCGAGCCTGAGGTCGGTTTCGCTTGGGGCATCGGACCGAAGTGACGAGCCCTCGTCAGCGGCTCGGTCCTGCCGTAGGCCCGCGTCGTCCCCGACGCGCGGCAGAGCGACGTCGGATCGATGCGACGCTTCGCAGCTCGTTCGGTGTCGTCATCGCACGCCCGCGGCTCGGGACGAGCCGGGGCTACCCAGTGGCGTCGTCGGTCCGGTGCGACCGGGGTCGGTCGCACTACGGCAATGCGGTGCGACCCGATTGAATCGCCTCGTGGAACGCGATAAGGTCGATCGGTCGCGAGTCGGATCGCGATATTCGGGGGTGTCTCGCGATTTCGGAGAGGGGAATCGACGAGACGTGACGCGGGCCGCTCCGTCATTTCGTTCCCGGAATTCCTCTCCATGGACCGCCGCCCCTCGTTCGTTTCGCTGCTGCGCCGTCTCGCCCGACTGCCGATCGACGGCATCTGGGAGTTCCGTCGGCAGCTCGATCGACTGATCTTCGCCTGGTTCGATCGGCGCTGGCGAACGGAACGCCATTGGCCTGATCCGGACCGCCGCCGACGACGTCGCGTCGTCCTGCTCGTCATCGCCCTCTTGCTTTCGGTCACGACGGCTGCCGTGGCTTGGCGGGTCGACGCTCCGCGACGGACGCGAGACTTCTATCGACGCACGCTCTCCGAAGCGGTCGAGCGTCAGGACTGGAACGCGGCCGAGATCGCCAAT
>CAZZBI010000533.1:826-1749 GCA_964652385.1 uncultured Pirellulaceae bacterium
TCGCCAATCGGCGACTGATCCGTGCCGCACCGGACGATCCCGCCCCTCGTTTTCTCGAATCGCTGCTGATCGAGCGTCGCGAAGGGACCGAGGCGGCGATGGCCGGCATGCTTCGACTGGCTCCGCTCGATCGCGTCGGCCATGTGCCGGCGCATCGATGGCTCGCCGAAACGCTGTTGCGACGGCCGGACTTGGGGGCATCGTTGCCGGTCGAGCCGTCGGAGAGGATCGCGGCCTGGCGTCATCACGCGGCAGCGGCATTCGAGCACCATCCTGCCGATCCGCATCTGGAATCGCTCGTGATTGCGCTGACGGCAGCCGAGGATCCGCGCGAAGCAAGCGCCCTGCTGGAGCGACGTCCGCTCTTCACGGAACGCCCATCCGGCTTCGGAGCGTCGGCCGAAGCTCGGACCGATTCGTCTCGCAGCCTGCTGCGTCGGGTGCTGCTGGCCAAGTGGAGCGGCGAGTCGGCGTCGAGCGAACGTGAGCTCGAACGTGCGATCGAATCGATGGAGCCGCCGAGCGACGAGACCGAGTTCGCCGTGCAGTTGGCGCTACGTCTGGCGAGCGAGGGCTGGGATGAAGCACAGGCGTTGGTCGATCGATCGGTCGGAGGCCGTGCTCCGGAAGAGATCGCCACGGCTCGTGCGCTGATCGCCGAGACTCGGCTGAGGGCCCTGTTGGCTTCGTCGACCGAGTTGCCGTCACGCGATCGAGTCGATTCGTTGCTGATCGAAGCGCTGGCCGCGAGGGCCGATCGAAAGGCGTCGTTCGATCTGCTCGAGCGATCGATCGCACCGGTGGCTCTCGCCGCTCGAGGCGACCGCCCGTCGCTTCTCGGAAACTCTCCTCGGAACTCGACGCCCGAAGCGTCGGCGGCCGCTCGATTCGTTGACGGGGTTCGCTCGTATCGAGCCGAACGG
>CAZZBI010000534.1:0-1730 GCA_964652385.1 uncultured Pirellulaceae bacterium
TCGGCGAGATCACGATCGAAGGTTATTCGCGAGCGGCGGTGCAGACCTACTGGCGGATCCCGGAGTGGAAGATCGGCTTCGATCTCGGGGCTCACCCCTGGGACTTCATGGGAACCGGGACCTGGTTCCTGACGCACACCCATCTGGATCATGTCGCCGCGCTGCCGGTCTACGTCGCGCGGCGGCGGATGATGAAGATGGATCCGCCGACGATCCACCTGCCCGAAGCGGCGATCGCTCCGGTCGAGGCGATCCTGCGGAACTTCAGTCGACTCGACCGAGGCCGGCTCCCCTGTCACCTCGTCCCGGTCACCGTCGGTTCCGAGTTCGAACTGTCGCGCGAGATGGTGGTGACCGCGCATCCGACGGCGCATACCGTCACGAGCTTCGGCTACGTCGTCTGGCAGCGCCGCCGCAAGCTCAAGCAGGAATACGCCGACCTCTCGGGCGATCGGATCCGCGACCTGCGTCTGTCGGGAGTCGAAGTGACCGAAGAGCGGCGCGTCCCGCTGCTCGGGTTCACCGGAGACACGTCCCCCAAGGGCTTCGACGACAACCCGGTCTTCTACCAGGTGCGACATCTGATCTCGGAGCTGACGTTCGTCGCCAAGGGGCATCGCCGCGACAAGATCCACAAGCATGGCCACATGCATCTGGACGACTACGTCGAGCGGGCGTCGAAGTTCCGCAACGAGAAGATCCTGCTGGGGCATCTCAGCACTCGCTACGGTCGGGCTCAGGTGACCAAGATCGTCGAGAAGGCGTTCCCCGATCTGCTCGGTGGACGCCTGGTGCTGTGGATCTGAGTCGCGAGCGGACGGACCCTCGATGAACCGCTCCGATGACCGCTCCGACGACTTCCGTGCCGAACCGTACGCGAACGAGGGTCCGCCCGAATCGGCCTATGTCCATGTCCCCTTCTGCCGCCATCGCTGCGGCTACTGCAACTTCACGCTGTTGGCGGGACGAGACGACCGGATCGCGGATTATCTCGACGCGATCGAGCGGGAGCTCGAGCCGATTCCGCGCACGCCGGTCGAGACGCTCTTCTTCGGCGGCGGGACTCCGAGCCACCTGAACGTCGCGGCGATCGGCCGACTCGCCGGACTCGTCGAGCGGACCTTTCCGCGGCGCGGCGGAGCGGAGGTGAGCTACGAGGCGAACCCGCGCGACCTGCTGCTCCCCGGGCGCCTCGAAGCGCTCGTCGACGCCGGCGCGACTCGATTGAGTCTCGGCGTCCAGTCGTTCTCGCCGCGCAAGCTTGCGCTCCTGGAACGGGATCACGACGCGATGCTCGTGCGACAGGTGATCGATCGGGCGCGGCCGTTGATCGCGAGCCTGTCGATCGACCTGATCTTCGGTACGCCGGGCGAGACGACGGACGAGTGGGAACGGGATCTCGACGCGGCGCTCGAGCTGCCGATCGACCACGTCTCGACCTACGGCCTGACGATCGAGAAAGGGACGGCGTTCTACGGTCGCACGCTGCGCGGCGGATTGGTCGAGGCGGAGGACGAGATTCAGGCGCACGGCTACGAACGAGGCATCGAGCGACTGTGCGCTGCGGGGTTCGAGCATTACGAGGTGTCGAACTTCGCGCGCCCGGGGCACCGCTGCCGACACAACGAGACGTACTGGACCGATCGCCCGTGGCACGCGGTCGGTCCCGGGGCGGCGCGCTTCCTGAACTCGGTGCGCGAGACGAATCACCGCTCGACCTTCACCTGGAT
>CAZZBI010000535.1:0-1713 GCA_964652385.1 uncultured Pirellulaceae bacterium
GAGTCGAAGCGGTCGCGACCTTGCTGGCGTCCCTCTGCGGCGGCGTCATCCAGACGACGCCGTACATCGGCCATCCGGCCTACAAGGCGATGGGCGGACGAGCGGCGTACACGCTCGCTACCGCGCTGTTCGTCGGAGCCCTCGGGCTGTCGGGCGCCTTCGGTTGGCTGTACGTCATCGTCCCCAAGCCGGTCGTGCTGCCGATCCTGATCTTCATCGGGATCGAGATCACGTCGCAGAGCTTTCACGCGACGCCGCAGCGGCACTATCCGGCGGTCGCTCTCGCCTGTGTGCCGGCCCTCGCTTCGCTGGCGACGCTGTTCGTCGGCAAGCTGCTCGGCGATCCGGCGGTCTTCACCGCCGGGATCTCGTCCGAGTCGCTGGCGCCGCCGATCCGCCACGAACTGACGATCGTCACGATGCTGGCCAACGGGTTCATCCTGACGAGTCTGCTCTGGTCGAGCGGACTGGCGATGATGATCGATCGACGCTGGCGCACCGCCGCCTCGATCTTCGCGCTCTGCGGGACCGCAACGCTGTTCGGTCTGATGCACTCGCCGTTCCCCGACGGCCAGATGTTCGTGCCGTGGCGTCTGACGGGCGAGTCGTTCCGGATCGTGCACGAGTTCGCCGCCGGCTATCTGATGATGGGGCTGGTGGCGCTCGCCTTCGATCGCTTCGCTCCGGCCAGGTCCGCCGATAAGGCGCGTACTGCCGATGAGGCCGCCGAAGCGACCGACGTCGAGCCGCTCGACAGCGACTCGCGTTGACCCGGCGCGCCGAACTCTCTCACCACTCGCCCAGTTGCCGAGGCCGCTCGCCATGCCGATCCCGCGCACGCTCGAACCGGAAGTGATGGACTCGTGGGACGAGGCCGAGTCGTACGACCGGATGGACCATGCGGAGGTGAATCGCCGCTTCGTCGACGACCTGCTCGCCGCCGGGCCGGTCGCCGGAGACGTGCTGGATCTCGGTACCGGCACGGCGCTGATTCCGATCGAACTCTGTTCGCGAGTCGGCGGTTGTCGCGTGCTGGCCGCCGACATGGCGGTCGCGATGCTCGAACTGGCGAAGTACCGGATCGAAGCGGCCGGTCAGCGTCAGCGGATCCACCTGGCGCAGTGCGACGCCAAGCGCCTGCCGCAACCGGACGGCACCTTCGATCTGGTGATGAGCAACTCGATCGTCCATCACATCCCGGAGCCGTCGATCTGCCTGAGCGAGATGGTTCGCGTGACCAAGTCGGGAGGCCGACTGTTCGTGCGCGATCTGATGCGCCCCGAAAGCGGCGAGCAGGTCGACGCTCTGGTGGCGTTGCACGCCGCGACCGCCGACGAACGGCAGAAGCGATTGCTGACCGAGTCGCTCCACGCGGCTCTGACGCTCGACGAGATCCGTGACCTCGTGGCGACACTCGGCTTCGATCGCGCCTCGGTCACCGCCACCAGCGACCGACACTGGACCTGGTCGGCCGTAAAGCCGACCGGCTCCGTGCCTCCCAGCCCGTAGCGCCAAGCGCAGGGGTCCTTGGTGCCTCCCAGCCCGTAGCGTCAAGCGCAGGGGTCCTCCGTGCCTCCCAGCCCGTAGCGCAAAGCGCAGGGGTCCTCGGTGCCACCCAGCCCGTAGCGCCAAGCGCAGGGGTTCTCGGTGCCTCCCAGCCCGTAGCGCCAAGCGCAGGGGGCCTCCCTACCACCCCGCCCGTAGCGCCACGCG
>CAZZBI010000536.1:0-1689 GCA_964652385.1 uncultured Pirellulaceae bacterium
ACAAGGGGCTTCTTCATTCAAGCCGCTTGCATCCGAAAGGAACATACAAGTGGCCAGGCCCACGTGAATCGCGTCGCACCGGATCGTCGTAGTGCGACCGCCCTCGGTCGCACCGGATCGTCGTCGTGCGACCGCCCTCGATCGCACCGGATCGTCGTAGTGCGACCGCCCTCGGTCGCACCGTCCTCGACGGGTCCGATCCCGGCGATTCGCTCCGGGCTGGTCGAGTCGTTGACGGTTCCGAACGCGATGGTCCCCGCGTCTCACCCCTCCCGACCGCTCGGTCGCTCTCGGTACGATGGCCGGCCGTCGAGCCGCGACGAACGGGCTTGTCGCGATCGACGGTGGGAGGAATGTCCGAATGACGCATGCGGTGTTGTTGGTGGTGGGGTTGATCGGCAGCAACGTCTTCATGACGTTGGCTTGGTATGCCCACCTGAAGAACATGAACGATCGGCCGTGGTACGTCGCGGCGCTGGTCAGTTGGGGGATCGCGTTGTTCGAGTATCTGATCCAGGTGCCGGCGAATCGAACCGGGCATCAGATCTTCACGATGTCTCAGTTGCGTCTGATCCAGGAGGTGATCGGGCTGAGCGTCTTCGTGCCGATCGCGGTCTTCTACCTGCGCGAGAAGCCGACCTGGAATTATCTGTGGGCCGGTCTGTGCATGGTGGCGGCAGTCTGGTTCATCTTCCGCGACAAGGCGGAACCGGCCAAGGAATCGCCGGCGACCGAGGTGGTGATTGCGGCGACGAGCGACGCAGGGACGAGCGGCGTTCGTCGGTCGAACGAACGACCATCGGAGGGCGCCGAGTGATGAATCCCGAGATCCGGGCCTATCACGAGCGATTGGAAGGAGCGGACCGCGAGATCGCGGAGCGACTGGCGCGCGAGATCGACCGCGGCCTGCCGGAAGCGGAGAGTCGCGTTTGGCACGGCGCTCCGGTCTGGTTTCTCGACGGCAACCCGATCGTCGGCTATTCGAAACTGAAAGGTTGCCTGCGATTGCTCTTCTGGAGCGGTCGTTCGTTCGACGAACCGGAGTTGAAGGAAGAGGGGAAGTTTCAGGCGGCGGAGCGACGCTATACCACGGCGGACGAGATCGACGCGGAGCGTCTGGCGACCTGGCTCGTCAAGTCGCGCGCGATCCAGTGGGACTACAAGAACCTGGTGAAACGCAAAGGGCGTCTGGAGCGTCTGAGCTGAATCGAAATCCCCGCCCGCGTCGTCCCAGCGTAGGCCCGCGTCGTCCCCGACGCGCGGCAGTGCGATATCCGATGCTGAAGACGCTTCGACGCGTGAACCGATTCGTCATCGCTCGCCCCGCGGCTCGGTACGGTCCGAGGCTACGCCGAATCGCTCCGCAGCTCCCCGCCGTGTCCTTTCCAGCCCGAAGCGCCAAGCGCAGGGGTCCGCCGTGCCCTCACGGTCTTGACACTCGCAACGACGCGGGGCGAGTTCCTCGTCCGTCGCGTCGTCCCAGCGTAGGCCCGCGTCGTCCCCGACGCGCGGCAGTGCGGTACCGCGAGCTGAAAACGCTCCGAGGCGTGAACCGTTTCGTCATTGCAAGCCCCGCGGCTCGGGACGAGCCGGATCTACGCCGAACCGCTCCGCAGCTCGCCGCCGTGTCCTCACCAGCCCGAAGCGCCAAGCGCAGGGGTCCGCCGTGCCCTCACGGTCTTGACACTC
>CAZZBI010000537.1:0-1685 GCA_964652385.1 uncultured Pirellulaceae bacterium
CGGGACGAGCCGGGGCAACGTGGCCCCGGGCTCTCCGAGCCCGAGGTCGGGTGGACTTCGACGCCGATCACGCTT
The DNA here is from genome assembly GCA_964652385.1 of uncultured Pirellulaceae bacterium. Classification (GTDB taxonomy): domain Bacteria; phylum Planctomycetota; class Planctomycetia; order Pirellulales; family Pirellulaceae; genus UBA11682. The sequence continues at coordinate 76 of CAZZBI010000537.1, forward strand.
CGAGTCTTGACCGGCAGGGGAACGAAACCTTGCCTCGGTCACGGAGTGGCCGGGCCCACAAGAAGTCAGGGCTCTCGGAGATGTGCGACCGGGGGCGTTCGCACTAGGCCGACCGTTCGCGCTACGATGTCGCCAGGTGCCGGGCGATGCGGCAGGCCAGGCGGTACTGCTCGATATCGAGCTCTTCGTTCTTCATGTGCGGGTTGCGTTGGCCGCAGCCCAGAGTCACCGTCGGAATGCCTCGGGCCGAAAGCCAGTTCGCGTCGAGGCCGCCGTTGGAGATCGCTCGCTCGGGGCGACCGCCACAGGCGCTGACCGCCCCCTCGGCCGCGAGCACCGTCGGCTCGTCGTCCGCCAAGCGGAACGACTCGTAATCCAGTCGTCCGTCGAACGTGACCGACCCCTCCTCGCCCGACACGTTCCGCACCTCGGCCGCGGCGCGACGGAATGCTCCTTCGATCTCGTCGACGATCCGCTTGCGGAACTGCGGATCGTGACTGCGCGCCTCGACGCGCAGCTCGACCGCGTCACAGACGACGTTCGTCGCCGCTCCGCCGCGAATCACGCCGACGTTCGAGGTGCCGCGGAACTTCCCCTTGGCGATCGCTCCGTGCCACCCCTTCTTCTGCAGCTCGGCGATGGCGATCCCGGCGATCGCGATCGCACTGACCCCTTGCTCCGGAGCCCCTCCGGCATGCGACGCCTTGCCGGTGACGGCGACGGTCATCCGATAGCCGCCGGTCGCGCCGATCGTCAGCTTTCCCGCATCCCCTCCGTCCCAGTTGAACGCCAGTTGCGGCTTGCCGAGCTTGCTCTTGTCGAGCAGTCGAGCGCCGTGCAGGCCGGTCTCTTCCTGGACGGTCCACAGGAAGGTCAGCGGCGGGTGCGGCAGCTTCTCGCGCAGGACCGCCAGCGCCGCGCCGAGCACCACCGCGCACCCCGCTCGATCGTCCGCTCCGAGACCGGTCGCGACATTCCCCGAAACGACCTTGTCTCCCTTCACCACCGGTCGCGTGCCGATGCAGATCGGCACGGTGTCCATGTGAGCCATCAGCAGCCGCCGCGGCTCCTTGCGCGTCCCCGGGAGCGTGAAGCTGAGGTTGCCGGTCTTCGACCGGATCGGTGTCCGGCGACCGACGGTGTCGCTGACGATCGCCCCCGGATCGGCTCCCGCCTCGAGCAGCGCCGTGCGCAGATGCTGCGCGACCGCTTCCTCGTCGCCGCTCCCGCCCGGTATCGCCATCAGCGCCAGAACGCGGTCGAGATCCTCGTCGTCGGACGAACGGGTACGAGCCATGACAGTCGCCTTGGGGGGGAGCGACGCCGCACCGGATCAGAAGAACGAAACGGCGACGTCGCGAGCGGAGGATTATCCGGGGGCGTGGAGAATTCCCGCAAGGCGTCGATCAGGCGGGTTTCGAAGGGTTTCGAGCCGATTCGCTCCGATTCGGCGGCGACGCCTTGCCGATCCCGTCGGACGTTTCGAGAATCGGCGCTCCGCGAAGGGGGTGCGATTCGGCCGGTCCCTGTTTCTCGGTCTTGCTCTCCCCTCCCCTCCCAGGGCCAGCGCGCACTTTGGGGCATCTGGGCTAGCGCGGCAAGATCGGTTT
>CAZZBI010000538.1:0-1661 GCA_964652385.1 uncultured Pirellulaceae bacterium
GCCAGATACAGACCGGGGACCTTGCGGCTGGCCATCGTGCGCGAATCGACCTCGTTCAGCCGTACGCCGCCGGCGGTCACCTCGGCCTTGGCGAACCCGAGCGTCCCGGTGACGACCAACGGAAGTCCCTTGAGCGCCGCGGCGATGCGGCGGAACCACTCCAGCGGCACCTCGGCCAGGCGGCGTTCGGGGTCGCACCCCAGGTGCCTCACCAGCGCCTCGGCAAACCGAGCGAAGAGCGTGCGAGCCAAGGCGGCACCGAGCGACTTGCGAGGTTCGTCGGCGCGACGCTCGAGCAGGTCGTTGATCAGTTCGTCGACCGATCGATCGGGAAACCAATCGCAGGTCAGGAGCGTGCGGCGAGACGCTCGACGAGCCACTTCGCGCGAGACGTTCATCGCCGCCGGCCCCGAGAGTCCGACATGGGTGATCAGCAGTGACGAGCGGCAACGGGCGAGCGGGCGTTTCGGACGCCGTTCGGTCGGATCATCGACGTCCCACACCGACACCTCGACCGGATCGAACGTCAGCCCCTGCAGTTCGCGCAGCCAAGGGGCGTCGAGGGTCAGAGGGACGAGCGACGGAACCGGCGGAACGATCTCGTGCCCGAGCTCGGCGAGCCACGGGTAGCCGTCTCCGGTCGTTCCGCAGCCCGGATACGATCGGCCGCCGACGGTGACGATCACCTGCGAAGCGGTCCAGCGACCGACGTCGGCTCGGACCTCGAACCGATCACCGTCCCGCACGAGACTCCGGACCGCCGTCTTCAGCTGCAGCGCTGCGCCGGAGCGATGCAGACGCTCGACGAGCGCATCCCGAACGTCGACGGCCCGATCACTGCGAGGAAAGACCTTACCGGTCGACTCGACCTTGGTCGGAACCCCTTCCGCCGCGAAGAGCGCGACGACGTCGTCCGGCCCGAGATACGAGAGCGGCGAATGGAGAAAGCGGCCGGCCGGTCCGTAGGCGGCGACGATCCCGGCGGCATCGGTCGCGTGCGTGACGTTGCAACGCGTCCCGCCGGACATCAGGATCTTGACCCCCGCCTTGGGCGCCTTTTCGAGCAGCAACGTTCGCCGCCCGATCGACGCGCTCCGTTCCGCCGCGATCAGGCCCGCAGCGCCGGCGCCGATCACGATCGTCTCGGGCTCCTCCATGATCCGCTTCCTGAGCACCCCGGTCGAACGCATCGATCCGGCAAGCCCGATCCGGTCTCGTCACGCCGCGGAACCGCTCCGCCGAATCGGCGGTCGGAGCGGCATTACGGACAGGGGACGAGAACACCGAGGCGACGCCGCCCTGACTCGGTGACGACGACCGGGAACCGAAGACCGGCCCCCTGGGAACTCGTGAGATCAACGAGCCGCGATCACTTGCCGATGGCCGGAGGGAGCAGGGCGAGGACCGAGGCACTCGGGCGAGGAATGACGTGGGCAGCAATCAGCTTGCCGAGCCCTTCCACCTGACGCTTGCCGCTCTCGACCGCCGCAGCCACCGCCGCGACATCGCCGCGAATGACGATCGTCACGTAGCCGCCGCCGAGCTTCTCCTTGCCGAGCACCTCGACGTTGGCCGCCTTGCAGGCGGTATCGATCGCCTGAAAGCCAGCCGTGAAACCCTGCGTCTCGATGAAACCCAACGCCGAACCTTCAGCCGAATCG
>CAZZBI010000539.1:0-1645 GCA_964652385.1 uncultured Pirellulaceae bacterium
GTGCAGATCGATCAGGGGCGAGTGATTCCTGTCGACAAGCGTCGGCGCCAGGTCGCGACCCCGGAAGCGCCGACGACTCGAACGACGGGTGCGGACGGCGACATCGGTGAAGCCTATGCCAGGACGCTGAAACGTCAGCAGTACAAGCTGTTGTCGTTCGACAAGTTGGCGTTGCTTGCCGAATCGCTTGTCGCCGCAAATCGCGAAGGGACGTTCGCGACCTTCGAGCAGATGATCGCGGAACTACGGCAGAAGGCAGATGCTTCGATCAGCGACTCTGACGTGAACCGCTTCCGGCAGATCGTGTTCAAGAACCATGCGTTCGAGTTGCTCGGCGAGTCGGGAGTCCGACTCGACACTCGAATCGGCTCGGCAGATCAGCTGATCGAGTTGATTCTACGCAACACTCTTCGGCGTCTGATCAGCGACCCGGATTTCGCATGGGACCCACGTGCAGCGGCTCGCCTCTTCTTCGGCGAGCGTTTCACCGAAAAGCAATTCCAGCGAGTCCTGCAGGCCTACGAGCAAGTGGAGGATGAATCGACGAGCTGATCGCCCCGGATGGTCGTCGCGGTCTCACCACTTCGAAGTACCGGATCGCTCATGATCCGACTCGGCAGACCCCCTCCCGACAGCGTCCGGTCAGACGCAGGCGATGCCTCGCGAAGAAGCGGTACAGGAGGTCGAGCAGCGGCGAGATCAGCGGCCAGCGGCTGACCGCGACCAGCCGACGGAAGCCGACCGCCGCGTACAGGCGGCGGAAGACCTCGACCCCTTCCACCAATTCGCCGCTCGGCAGCCGACCGTGCATCCGGTCCATCATCTCGTCGAACGTCCGGCCGACCGAGGCCGGTTCGAACGCCGGATCGGCCAGGTTCGTGAAGCGAATCCGGCTGCGGCGGTCCCAGCGACGGAGCAGCGCGAGCTCCCGAACGCAGAGCGGGCAATCGCCGTCATAGAACGCCTCGATCTCGAAGGACGGTTCTGAGAGGGCGGACATGGAGAGCTCGCACGGTTAGGGAGACCGGGGGGAACCGGCGGAACGGTTCGGCTCCCCACTCGCATCATAGCGCTGCCGTAAGGTCCGACCAGTCGAGGACCGTTCGACCCGGCGCCGATTCACGCGCCGAACGCGACGTCGAGCCTTGCATCCGCGCATCCGAACGGAAAGCGAAACGGAGGGGCGATTCGAACGACCCGAACTATCGTGTCGCGTCGTCAATTCGCGTCGGTGGAGCCCGCTCGTCGGCTCAGACCGGTCCACTCATCGCCTCAGAACAGATCGTGCAGCACCTCGCCCTCGTCCAGCAGCGAATAAGGTCGCCCCGACAGATCGACCGCGGTCAGGTCGTTGATCCCCATTGCGTGATAGACCGTCTTGGTGACGTGGGCCGGGGTGATCGGCTTGTCGCGCGGATGCTCGGCATACCGATCGCTCGATCCGTAGACCTGCCCGCCGCGAATGCCTCCTCCGGCCAGCACGTCGGTCAGGCAATACGTCCAGTGGTCTCGGCCCGCACCGTACTCGCCGCCCGATCTCGGATCGCCGATCCGGGGCTTGCGTCCCATCTCGCTCGTGACCAGCACGAGGAGGCTGTGAGTTTTTTCCGAACTCCCCTCGTACAGGCAGGTCGAGCTAGCTACA
>CAZZBI010000540.1:0-1636 GCA_964652385.1 uncultured Pirellulaceae bacterium
CAAGGGGCTCTCCTCTCCGCGCCCTCCAGCCCGCCGCGTCAGCAATGGGTCCCTGTGTCCCGAGCCGCGGCAGGGGTCCCCTCCGGAAATGGCCCCGGCAATCCGTGCCCGAGGTCAGTTCGCTATCGCCCCCTGAGCACCGCGTAGCCTCGATCGCCGACACGGCGCATACTGATCGGCGCCTACCGATCGAAGCCGGGCCGAGGGGCTCGGCATCGCGACCGACGATCGTCCGCAACGGAGAGACTCGAACGATGAGCTGCTGCTGCCTGCGTGGTTGGGGAGGGGTGTTGGCGATCACGATCGCGACGTCGACGGCGATCGGCGGAGCCGTCGTCTCGAAGGGACTCTCCTTCGGCGCCGACGAGTACAAGAGCGGCATCGTCTGGCCCGAGCCGCCGGTGATCGATCCCGGAGACGGCGTCCGCCCTCCGTCCGATGCGATCGTCCTGTTCGACGGGACCGACATGTCGGCCTTCGACGGCGGCAACTGGATCGTCGAGGAGGGAGTCGCGACGGTGCGAGGAGGGGGCGTGACGACGAAGCAGTCGTTCGGTTCCTGTCAGCTGCACGTCGAGTTCGCGACTCCCGCCGAGGTCTCGGGGGAAGGGCAGGGGCGAGGGAACAGCGGCATCTATCTGATGGGGCGTTACGAGGTGCAGATCCTCGACAGCTACGACAACACGACCTACTTCGACGGGCAGTGCGCGGCGGTCTACAAGCAGCAGCCGCCGATCGTCAACGCCTGTCGCAAGCCGGGGGAATGGCAGAGCTACGACATCATCTTCGACGCGCCGCAGTTCGCCGAGGACGGCACGCTGGTCAAGCCGGCTTACGTGACGGTCCTGCACAACGGCATCCTGGTGCAGCATCACTTCGAGCTGCAGGGGGATACCGCGTGGGATGCGCCGCCGAGCTACAAGCCGCATGCGGCGACCGCGCCGATCCACATCCAGGACCACGGCAATCCGACTCGCTTCCGCAACATCTGGATTCGCGAGAACGTCACGCCGCACGTCGGCACCCCGCCGACCGAATGAACCGACAGCGAACGGTCCGTTCGTTCGCCAGGACGCGAGTTCGCCCCCCGAGGTGCGATGATGCAACCGGATGACGAACTCTGTCTCTGCTTTCACGTCACGCGGCGGAAGCTCGAGAACTACCTGCGGACGCATCGGCTGAGGCGTGCCAGCCAGTTGTCCGAGTGCTTCGGGGCAGGGACCGGCTGCGGCTGGTGCCGTCCCTTTCTGCATCGACTGTTCGAGCGGGACCTCGAGCGCCGCGGCGAATCGCGCGATTCGTCGTATCGATATGCTGCCGGGGCGTCTTCCTCGGAAGCTTCGGCAGCCGACGAGGCACCGGCGATCGAAGCGATCGACCGTGACGACTACGCTCGCCGTCGAGCGGCGCATGTTCGCGCCGGCAAGGGGACCCCTCCTCCTGGCGCCGCTCCGCTCCCCGACGACTCCGCCGAACCGCTCGGTGACGGGAGCGGCGAGTGATCCGCGCGACGCTGCTCGATCGCCTGGTCCTGCAGCCGAATCGCGATCCGCTCGCGGCGGAAGGAGCCGACCGGATCGAGCTGCCGTTGGGCTCGAAACGCTCGGCCGAACTCTGGTACCGACCGGTGTCGGGG
>CAZZBI010000541.1:0-1586 GCA_964652385.1 uncultured Pirellulaceae bacterium
GACCACGGCGGTGCTGCTCTTGGGCGGCCTCGCCGGTCTCGCCGCTCAGCGTCGACGCGCCCACTGAAGGCGCCAGCGACGGCATCGCCGCACCGGGGCGCGAACCGGGGCGGCGAAGACGACGATCGCGGATTCGAATCGACGCAGGGCGGGGGCGTGCGCAAGCGAGGCCCTCCCCTGCGTTCTTCGTTCGGGGATGGCCGCGGGACATGCGGACGAGATGAGGATGCAGCAGAGGCAAGAGAGCGAAACGGCGGAAGACCGCATCGCCGCGGCGCGGCGAGATCGCTCGGCGCGGACGTCGACGGGCGGTTTCCCCCGCCGCGCGGTCCGCGCCGTGCTCGCGCTCGCGTTCGTCCTCGCTCTCGCCCTCGTCCTGCCGCGGCCGTCCGAGGGCATCCTCGCGAGCGACGGCAGCGCCTTCGCGACCCGCCTCACCTCGACCACCGGCCTCTCCGCGAGCGAGCTCGAGGTCTTCGAGCTCGTCGGCCGCTTCCGCGGCTTCCTCGGCACGCCGATCGACGCCACCCATTTCATCACCGCGCAGCACATCGGCATCGCCGCCAGCGATACGATCAGCTTCAGCCAGGGGCCCAACGTCGGGACCTATTCGATCACGAGCTGGGTCGACGACGCCGGCTCGGATCTCCGGATCGTCGAGATCGCCGGCACCTTCCAGGCCTGGGTTTCCTTGAACGGCTCGAGCTACGAGACGCACCGGACCGCGACGATCTTCGGTCGCGGCGGGGCCGCGCAGGCTCAGGTCTTCGTGGGCCCCGAGCTCAAGGGCTGGACCGCAGCGGGTCCCGACGGCCAGATCAGCTGGGGGCGCAACGTCGTCAGCGGAACGATCGGCCCGAACCAGCTCTACGCCCGCTTCGAGATCAATGGCCTCGGCCAGGAAGCCGGGCTGACGAACGGCGACTCGGGCGGTCCCTGGTTCGCCCCCGATGGCCAGGGCCTCCTGCGACTCGTGGGCGTCTCCTTCGGCGCGACCGGGCCCTATGCGCTCGACGTCGGAGGCGTGCCCAGCGCCGGTGTCTTCGAGGCCGCGCTCGTCGACCTCGGTGGACTCTGGATCGGTGCCGTCGGCAACCAGGTCTTCATCCCCGAGAACCCGGTGAACGTTCCCAGCGTGATCGTGGCCTCGCGCATCTCCGACCGGATCGGCTGGATCTCGACGGTGATCGATCTCTCGAGCGAGGACACGGATCGCGACGGCGTCGCCAACGAGTTCGACAACTGCCCCTTCAAGGCGAATGCGGATCAGGCGGACAACGGCGGTCTCGGATTCACGTCGACGCCGGACGGGATCGGCAACGCCTGCCAATGCGGCGACGTCACGGGCGAGGGACAGGTCAACGACACCGACGCCGCGTTCATCAAGCGCCACGCGCTCGGCCTGTCCGCCCCGCTCTTCCTCGTCCCGGACAACTGCGACGTCACGGGAGACGGGACCTGCAACGGATCCGATGCGACGCTCATCCGGCATGCCGCCGCGGGGAGCGTCAGTCCCCTCTTCGGACAGAACTGTCCGAATGCGAGGCCCTGAGGTGGAGATGCGATCGCGACATCGGCCCTCGCTG
>CAZZBI010000542.1:0-1585 GCA_964652385.1 uncultured Pirellulaceae bacterium
CGTTGGTCACCTCGATGTACGTCTCGAAGTAGAGCTTCGCTTCCTTGTCGACCAGCTCGCGCCCCTTCTGGCGCTGGCTGACCTGCAGCTCGGCCATCGCCGCCGTCAGCTGACTCTCCGCCTCGCGGAACGCGGCGCTGTTGGGATCCTGAGTGCGAGCCGCTTCGACGCGGGTCTGAAGCTTCTCCTGCTCCGAACGCATCATCGCCTGGAACGATTCCGCGTCCTTCTTCAACAGCTCGAGCTCGGCGTTGAAGCGACGGTGGTTCTTGAAGATCCGAGCGACGTCGACCAAGGCGACGCGCTGCGGCGCGTCGACCGGAGGAGCGGCGAGCGACGGCATCGCGAAGGCGAACGGGGCGATCAGAGCCAGAGAAAGGCGGAGCATCATCGACACGGCCGGCACTCCATTGCTCGGGTGAGTCGGTATCGGACGGCGAACCGCGTCGACCGGCGTCGCGGACCGTTCCGCGAAGGGGCTCGGATCGTCGGGATTCGACGCTCGCCGGACCGCACTGCGGACCGACAGGTGCGCGACGTTCGATCCGTCGAACGCGGCGAAGCGACTCCTCCGACGCTCCACGAGCGGAGCGGGGGAGGGGCGATTCGCGGGGACATTCTGCCGAGTCGTCACGAACGGGACAAGATCAACCTGAAGCGACTCGCGGAACCGAACGACTGCAGACGCCGCCGATGCGAAAACGCGAAGCGAACGAGCCGCGGGTTCGATCGGGCGCCGACCGAGTCGACCGGAGGAACGAATCGTCAGAATCGTCAACCTCGCTCCAACTTATCGGCCCGATCCTCGGGCAGGTTGCGACGAGTTGCTCGGAATCGAGGCGCCCGGGAGCCGACAGGACATCGAGCCGCCGCTTCTCCGGCGCCGATCGAGGGGCACGTTCGCTAGCAGGCATCGTCGGCCGGCGGTCACGCCGAGCGGCAGCATCGCTCGCCGATCCTACCGCGAGCGCAGCGATCGACGCGAACCAGCTAACCGATCGGCGATCGTGATCCGATCATTCCGTCGGACAACGTCGACGTCAGGGGCGCGTCTCGGCGATGCCTAGCGACGCCCCTCGCTTGCGCTCGCTAGCAAGCGACTCCGTCTCGGTGCTTTCTCGCGAGTCGACAAACTCCCCTTGCCGACTCCTGTCGGTTCGGCTACTTACCCCGACCGGTCGATCGCCTCGCGAGCCATTCGCGGCGATCGATCCGCAACGTCGAGGGACCACGGCAGCGGCGGAGCCGCTTCTCCTCTCGACGCTTCGAGCTCAGGGAGGAGTCGCCATGAGGTCCGCATCGGCCCCGTTCCGTCGTCCCGAGTCCGTCGGCCGTCGTGCCGCGATCGGCCGTCGCTTCTCCGTGCGGCTGACGATCGCTCTGCTGCTCCTGGCGCTCGGCCAGACGAGCCTCGCGCCGCTGTCGGCTCAGACGCCGTTCGATCTGCCGGACATCGAAGGGGATTTCGCTCCGGCTCAGGGGCAGCTGATTCTCGACGTCAAGATCGTCGGCAATCGCCGCGTCTCGAAGAACCAGATCCTGGCTCGTCTGAAGTCCCGCCCCGATCGGGTCTTCGATCCCGACC
>CAZZBI010000543.1:0-1565 GCA_964652385.1 uncultured Pirellulaceae bacterium
CGCCAAGCGCAGGGGTCCTCACGGTCGACTGGGCGAATGGCGATGCGACCGAGGGGGGGGCGCACGATTCAGTCTCACTTCGGACGATCGCCTGCGAGCAGCTCCTGCGCGATCTCGATTCCTGCGTCTCGCGCCGGATCGTCGGTCGGCGACCGTTCGCTGCCGGTCGCCGAGGCCGGAATCGATCGGATCTCGTCCAGCCGAAACGCCCCGGCCTCATTCGCCGGCCGTTCGTCCCTTCGTATCCCCTCGGCCACCGGCCTGAGACGCCCGATCGGCAGACCGGCCAGCAGGCCGCCGTCGGCCAGTTCGCGATCCTCGCGCACCATCGCGCGGTACGCCGCACCACTGCCGATCACTCGAACATCGTCTCGACGAGCGATCGCCGCGACTCCCCACGCGAGTTCCGGAGCGGTCTGCGCGTCGACCAGCAACACCAACGGCCGATCGAGCCAGACTCCCCCCGGCTGCGAACGAATCGTCTCGCGACGCGATCCGATCTCGCGTTCGCCGATCGAGCCGCCGTCGGTCAGCAGATCGGCAAGCAGTTCGACCTGATGCGGATCGCACTCGTCGCACTCGCGCAGGTCGATCAGCGCCGCGCGACAACCCTGTTCGTCGGCCTGACGCAGGAGCGAGCGCAGCTCGGCGACACTGCTCCCCGCGACGCGCACGAACTTCAGCCACGCGACTCGCGGCTCTTCGGGAAGCGCGACGTTCCAGCGATCCTTGCCGATCCGCTCCAGCGATTCGATCGTCGCGATCGGGACTTCGGTCCGCGTCATGCGGACGGTCAGCGCTCGGCCGTCGCGCCAGACGGTCGTCTCGAGCGTCGAACCGAGCGGTCCGCGCAGCCGCTCGACGACGTCCCCCAACGGAAGTCCGACGGTCGATACGCCGTCGATCGTCACGAATCGATCACCCGCCTGCAGGCCCGCTTCAGCCGCCGGGCCGCCGTAGAACGTCGACTCGATGTACGCATCTCCTTCGTCGCTGCGAAGACGGATGCCGATGCCGACGTAGCGATTCTGCCGCAACTGTTCGTCGACCTTGCGCGCCGCGGCATCGACATACCGGGCTCCCCCCGGAACTCCCTCCGCGATCGCCATCAGCACCGCGTCGGGTCGGGTAACGGTTTCGGAATCCCCGCCACGACGTGCGGCCGACTCCAGACGATCGAGTTCCGCGAGCAGAATCTCGAGCGTCGGCAGTTCCGTGGAATCGTGGGCCTGCTCGTTCGGAACGTGCGGTTCTGCGTTCCCCGAGACCGCGTCTTCCGCGTCTTCCGCGGCGTTCGTCGTGCGAGCCGCTGCGACGACGGCTGCTTGGCGGCGTGCTGCCGCGAGTCCTTCGAAAAGCACCCGTCGGAGGTCGACGTCGTCGGGATGCTCGCGTTCGACGACTTGCAACAGCTCCAGCGCACGTCGCGACAACGAAAGTTCGGCCGTCGACCGGGATTCCTGCCGCCGAGGGGGCAGGCACGCCGTCACGCAGCAGCGGGAACCGGATCCGAGGTCGACGCTCAGCAGCGCGAGTCCGACGAGCATCGCACCGGTCGATCGTCG
>CAZZBI010000544.1:0-1541 GCA_964652385.1 uncultured Pirellulaceae bacterium
GTTCGAGGGGCAGCTCCTGCGGTTCCAGCTGCAGGTCAACTACTGATCTCGTGCTCCGGTCGGATCGATGTCCGACGAGCCGAAAACGACGCGATGGCCGAGGAACCTGCGCAGGTCCCTCGGCCGTCGCCGTTTCGTTCCCGTTGCGTCACCGTTCGCTCAGGGCGTTTCCGATGTCGTCGTTTCCGCCGCCGGCACCCACCGCGCCCAGTCGAGGCCGACCATGTACGCCGGAACGGCCGAGGCATTGGCGCCGACGATCCTCAGACCGAGCTTCCGCTTCCCTGCTTCAAGAGTACCGGCCGGAAACCGCAGGACGCCGGTCGTCACCACCTCGGGATCGTTGAACAGGTCGACCGGATCCCCCAGCGGCTTGCCGTCCAGTTCCAGTTGCACGACGGCGTAATCGCGAGCCATCGTCAGGACGATTTCGAGATCCCAATCGCCGCTCTGCTCCAGCGGCAGCGCCACCTCGAGCAGATCTCCCTTTTCGGCGCCGGTCCACCAGAGCTGATCGTTGCCGCTCCAGCGATCGGCCGGGAATCCGTCCATCGGCTGCCCGGTCGCCGAGCCGGCGGACTTGCCGACGATCTCGATCGACTCGCCTTCGATCGCTCCCGGCACCTTGCCGCTGGCCGCATCGATCGGTGATGCCGAGCCGCGAGCGCTCACCTGACGCGGACTCGCCAAGTACTTGATCAGGTCGCAGATCTCCTGCTCGCTCAGCGGATCGAGCAATCCTTCGGGCATCATCGACAGCTCGGAGAGTTCCCGAGCGACGATCTCCTCCTTGGCGATCACGACGGTGTCGTTCAGCGTCCGGACCGTCACCGCGCTGTCGGTCTCGAGCTTGACCAGCCCCGACACCAGACGCCCGTCATCCGTCTCGATCAGCGTCATCCGGTAGTCGTTCCCCATCACCGCGCTCGGATCGACCATGTTCTCGAGCACATAGTCGAGGTTGGCTCGATTCGAACCGGTGATGTCCGGCCCGACGTCCCCGCCGGTACCGAACAGTTGGTGACAGGCGCCGCACGTCTTGTCGAAAAGCATCCGGCCTCGTCCCGAGCTGGCGGTCTCCATCAGCGGACCGCTCGCCAGCTGTCGGAGTTTCTCGATCCGCTCGACGCGGTCGGCCGGACTGTTCCGCACTTCGCCCCAGACCTCGCGCACGCGATCGGTCAGCGACTCGTCGCCGAATCCGACCAGTTGCCGGACCTGATAAGCATGCAGGTCGGTTCGCGGAATCGACTCCGCCGCGATCGCGTCGAGCAGCACGCGCGCTCCGGCCGGTCGACCGACCAGCGTGTTGACCGCATCCTGCCGCTCTTCCGTCGACAGCTCGTCGTAGAGCCCCACCAGGCGCTCGGGGGTCGACGAGTCGCCGAGCGCTCCCAGGGCGCGGATCACTTCGTTGCGAAGCGACGAGATCGCGAGCGCCTCGTGCAGCGCCGCGGTCCCTTCGCGATCCTGACCGCGGACCAGGATCTCGAGCGCCTGACGTCGCCGTTCGACCGGAGCATCGGCATCGACCAGGACCG
>CAZZBI010000545.1:0-1529 GCA_964652385.1 uncultured Pirellulaceae bacterium
TTCCATAACCGCTCGGCGCCGGCAACGGACTCGGTGCTGCTCGCTGCGGTCGAGTCGACTTCCTGAGCCGTCAGCGGACGGACGAACGGCGACGTCGCGACCAGCAGCAGCACCGCGTTGAGCGTCGGAAGCACCGTGTTGAGCGTCAGCAGCGCCGTGCCGAGCGTCGGCAGCGATCGGCGCCGAGGGTGCGTCGAGCGGGAATGAGTCATCGGAGCGATCGGCGGGAGGGAGAGGGAGGGGGAGGCCGGGAAAGGTCGATCGGCCCGGCATCGGTCCCATCAGATTACGCGATGACCGCCGACGAATCGACCTCGAAGCACCGCGGCAGAGCGACGGTCGGGGGAGGTGTCCCCCCGCAGGTTCCATGTTCCGAATCGGTCGTTTTCGGATCGTTCCGTCTCGCCCCGGTCCGATGTCAGTCGTTGCCTCCGAGCCAGAAGCGAAACAGCCGCTTCACGAAGGGCGTCAATCGCGTTCGCGAGTAGGCATCACCGAGGCGTCGGATCGCTTCGGCCCGCGTCGGATAGCAGTGGATCGTCCCCGCGATCCGACCGAGTCCGATACGCTGCTGCAACGCCATCACCAGCGGCGCGATCAGGTCGCCGGCGTTCTCGCCGACGACCGTCGCTCCGAGTATCCGATCACTTCCGGAACGACAGAGGACCCGCACGAACCCGTCGGTCTCGCCGTCGAGGATCGCGCGGTCGATCGACGCGAACGGGATCTCGAAGGTCCGCACGTCGAGCCCTGCCGCTTCCGCCTGGGCGGCGCTCGAGCCGACCGAGGCGACTTCGGGAGAGGTGTAGGTGCATCGAGGCACGATCAGTCGCGAGGCAGACGCGCGTCCGAAGAAGAGCGCGTTGCGGATCGCGGATCTGGCCAGGAAGTCGGCGGCATGCGTGAACTGCAGCGGCGACGCGACGTCTCCGGCCGCGAAGATGCGGCGATTCGTGCTTCTCAGACGATCGTCGACCAGCACCCCTCGCTGCGGGTCGAAGGCCACACCGGCCTCGTCGAGTCCCAAGCCGACGACGTTCGGACGCCGGCCGGTCGCGACGAGGATCCGATCGAACGGAATCTCGAGGCGCTCCGTGCGCTTCTCGACGATCGCCGTCAGCTCGTCGCCGCGACGTTCGATCGCGACGACTCGCGACTCGAGCTGCAACATCACCCCGTCGCGCTCGAGGGCCTCGGTCACGATCGCGGCGGCGTCGGCATCGTCTCGCGACAGGATCCGACTTCCCCCTTCGACCAGCGTCACCTGCGATCCGAAGAGCGCGAAGGTCTGAGCCATCTCGCAGCCGATCGGACCGCCGCCGATCACCAGCAGTCGCGAGGGGAGGTCGTTCAGATCGAACAGGTTCTCGCTGGTCAGCGGCCGGGCCGTGTCGAGCCCCGGAATCGACGGAACGAACGGCGAAGCGCCGGTCGCGATGATCGCCTTGCGAAAGCTCAGTTCGGTTCCGTCGTCCAGTCGCACGCGATCGGGACCGACGAAGCGGGCGGCGGCGAAGAAGACATCGACG